>NZ_FPJC01000010.1:0-211773 GCF_900119265.1 Pseudomonas sp. NFACC04-2 | reverse complement strand
TGCGCTTTCTGATTGGACAGAGCTAACTGCTCTTCAAGCTCTTTGATGCGTTGCTCTGGCGTTAATGGTCGGTTTTTGTCGGGCATAGACCCCATCCTCGGCGAGCCAATGTATCTGCCTGGGCTCCAATCCTGCCGACCGTGCTTGCGTAACCATGTCAGAACGGTCGTTTTGCCTTGAATCCCGTAGCGCTCCTGAGCCTCTTTATAACTCAGCTCGCCTTTTTCGACCTGATCGACGACCGACAATTTAAAGGTCAGCGTGTAGTCGCGCTGACTACGCCTTTTTGCTGATTCCATTACGTCCTCCTGAAAAACAGATCAGAAGGTGTAAACCTTATTCAGGACGGGACACAGGCAAAAAAAAGGGGCGGTTTGACCCGCCCACATTTTTTCCCTAATCCCTTTAATCCTATTCATCGTCCTGATGAATCGCGTCCTGCGATGTCCTTCCTTCCCATCGTCCTTGACGGGTGTGTCTGTCCGTCGACACAGGACTGATATTAGTGTTTTACCCGCCGAGTGCAATTCCCCGGATACCGTCGACTGTCTCTGTCATGATACAGCCACAAATAAAACTACCTTATAAATCAGCAAGTTAAAAAGATACGACAACCTTTATAGTCGTCTATCCCGTGCACGGGAATCCGAACACTTACGCAACACTAGGCAAAAGCTTACACGCCGAATCTATAAATAGAGAAGGCTGAGGAACGCACTCTTGTGGCGAGGGGATTTAGCGAAACGTCGCACCGCCCCGTTGGACTGCGTAGCAGTCCCAAATTATTGAATTGAACACCGCGATTTCTGTTTCAGGGCCGCTTCGCGCCCCAACGGGGATAAATCCCCTCGCCACAAGAGTGCGGCGCATGGCGTAGTGCTCAATACATCTGCTCAGAAACGAAAAAGCCCCGAACCAGTCGGGGCTTTTCTTGCAGAGCTGCACTCGGGTTATTGAAACAGCGACTCACTCGACAGGCCATTCTTCTCCAGGATCTCCCGGAGACGCTTGAGGCCTTCCACCTGGATCTGCCGGACCCGTTCACGGGTCAAACCAATCTCCAGGCCTACATCTTCAAGGGTGCTGCTTTCATGCCCCCGCAAGCCGAAGCGGCGGATCACCACTTCCCGTTGCTTGTCGGTCAGCTCCGAAAGCCACTGGTCGATACTCTGGGACAAGTCATCGTCCTGGAGCAACTCGCATGGATCGGTAGGTCGATCATCGGTGAGGGTGTCGAGCAAGGTTTTATCCGAGTCCGGCCCCAGGGAAACGTCCACCGAGGACACCCGCTCGTTGAGCCCAAGCATGCGCTTGACCTCACCCACCGGTTTTTCCAGCAGGTTGGCGATTTCTTCGGGTGAAGGCTCATGGTCGAGTTTCTGGGTCAACTCGCGGGCGGCCCGCAGGTAGACATTCAGTTCCTTGACCACATGAATCGGCAACCGGATCGTCCGGGTCTGGTTCATGATCGCCCGTTCGATGGTCTGGCGGATCCACCAGGTGGCGTAGGTTGAGAAGCGGAAGCCGCGCTCGGGGTCGAACTTCTCCACGGCACGAATCAGGCCCAGGTTGCCCTCTTCGATCAGGTCCAGCAGCGAAAGCCCACGATTGACGTAGCGTCGGGCGATTTTCACCACCAGGCGCAGGTTGCTTTCAATCATGCGTTTTCGACCGGCCGGGTCGCCACTTTGCGACAGCCGCGCAAAATGAACTTCTTCCTCGGGGGAGAGCAGTGGCGAGAAACCGATTTCGTTGAGGTACAACTGAGTGGCGTCAAGCGCCCGGGTGTAATCGATGTACTTATGTTGTTTAAGTGAAGCGGAGTGTCTGGATTTGGCACGAACGGAAGGTGGAGTCGCCCCTTCATCATTCGACATCGAATCCATAGCGATGCCGGTCTCCATAAGGAGAACCTCATCGTCGATGTCAAACTCCGGCACTTCTTTACTGAGAGCCATTGTTATAGTCCTTTGGTGAGTTCGACCTCAAGCTCAAGCGACGCCTTTATCCTTGGCAACGCTGGAGCCTGTTCCCTCTACGTGACGGAACAGGCTGACAATCAAATCAACGACGTGGCAGGAATTGCAGCGGATCGACTGGTTTACCTTGTCGGCGAATCTCAAAGTGCAGCTTCACCCGGTCCGTTCCCGTTGATCCCATTTCGGCAATTGTCTGTCCGACCTTGACCTGCTGCCCCTCCCGAACCAACAGCCTGCGGTTGTGACCGTAGGCACTGACGTAGGTATCGCTGTGTTTGATGATCACGAGTTCGCCGTAGCCCCTCAAACCACTCCCGGCGTACACAACCGTGCCATCAGACGCGGCTAAAACAGGCTGTCCCAAATCCCCGGCGATATCAATTCCTTTATTCAAACTACCGTTTGAAGAGAATTTTCCAATGAGAACGCCATTAGAAGGCCATCCCCAGCCAGTCGGGGCGGGACCCGCGGGAGGCATCGGAACAGGGGTCGGTTTGCTCGCGACGGACGGTATTGCCGCTGTGCCAGCCCCCGCCGGCCGGCGAATGACGGTGGTTTTGCTCGACGAAGAAGCCGTCGAACCGGACTGTGTCACCACCGCGGTAGGCGTTGAACCGCTACGGCCATCAAAGCGAATCGTCTGACCGGGGTGAATCGTATAAGGCGCAGGAATGTTGTTGCGCGCCGCGAGGGCCTTGTAGTCCCAGCCGTAGCGAAAAGCGATGGAAAACAGCGTATCACCGCGACGGACTACATATTGGCCGGTCGTTACCGTAGGACGCTGAGGTGTTGCGCTGTTGCGATCGACAACCCGGACATTGCTCGACGGCGTACTGGAACAACCGACCAGCAAAGTGCTCAAGACAAGGCCAGTCACCAGGCGCTGAAAGCTCGTGATACCCATACGCTGCGCAATGACTGTGAGACTCACCCGCCGCTCCCTTTGTGGTGGCTGAAAAATTGGAGGCTGCCTGTCCAGGCAGCGTTTATACAAATATAGCTGGCAACGACTGCGCCTCTATTAATGAAGCGCAACGCGCCGCCGCACACGTTTGCTCGACGCCATTGGGCTCTGTTCAGCGAATCGGTGCCGCTGTAAGACACAGACGTGGCCACGGAATTCAGCGTCTGTTTATAAATGCTCAGGCCAACGGTCCATTGAGCAACGGCACGAACCGCACCGCTCCCAGGACATGTCGTGAAAAACCGTGTTCTTCGCGCACGATCAGCATCAGTTGCTGGACTTCACCGGCGCCCACGGGAATGACCAGCCGTCCACCAGGGGCGAGCTGATCCAGCAGCGCCTGGGGCACGTCGGTGGCCACGGCGGTCACGATGATGCCGTTGTATGGCGCCAAAGCCGGCCACCCTTCCCAGCCATCGCCCCAACGAAACACCACGTTGCGCAGGTTCAGCTCCACCAGGCGTTCCTTGGCGCGATCCTGCAGCACCTTGATCCGCTCGACGGAAAACACTCGCTCGACCAGTTGCGACAACACCGCCGTCTGGTAACCCGAACCGGTGCCGATCTCCAGCACCTTGTCCAGCGGCCCGGCCTCGAGCAGCAACTCGCTCATGCGGGCCACCATGTACGGCTGGGAAATGGTCTGGTTGTGGCCGATGGGCAATGCCGTGTCTTCATAGGCGCGATGGGCCAGGGCCTCATCGACGAACAGATGGCGCGGCGTGCGGCGAATCACCTCCAACACCTGGGCATTGGACAGGCCTTCTTCGTAAAGACGCTGGATCAGTCGTTCACGGGTGCGCTGGGAGGTCATGCCGATTCCACGGCGCAGCATATCGTCTTGCTCACGAGCCATCAGCGCAGCCCCTCCAGCCAGCCATCGAGGTTTCGAAAGGCGTCATTGAAGGTACGGTCCAACTGCAACGGCGTAATCGATACATAGCCTTGCATCACCGCATGGAAATCAGTACCCGGTCCGCCATCCTCGGCATCGCCGGCGGCGGCGATCCAGTAACCGGCCTTGCCGCGCGGGTCGACGACGTGCATCGGTTGGGCGGCGCGGGCACGATGGCCCAGGCGCGTGAGCTGGATGCCACGGATGTGATCGAGTGGCAGGTTGGGGATATTCACGTTCAGCACCGTGCGGGGTGGCAGGTCCAGCTCACCGTGGGCTTCGACCAGTTTACGGGCGAAATAGGCGGCGGTCGGCAAGTTATCGACCTGCCGTGAAACGAACGAAAAGGCAAACGACGGCTTTTCCAGGAAGCGCCCTTCCAGGGCAGCGGCGACCGTGCCGGAATACAGCACGTCATCTCCCAGGTTGGCGCCCAGGTTGATGCCCGACACCACCATGTCCGGTGCTCGTTCCAGCAACCCATTGATACCCAGGTGCACGCAATCGGTCGGGGTCCCGTTGAGGCTGATGAAACCGTTATCCAGATAGCAAGGGTGCAACGGACGGTCGAGCGTCAGCGAGCTGCTGGCGCCGCTTTTGTCCTGGTCCGGAGCGATGACCACGCACTCGGCAAAATCCGCCAGCGCAGCATAAAGCGCGGCAAGACCGGGTGCTGTCACCCCGTCGTCGTTAGAAATCAGAATACGCATGGGCTGTCCGTCTGCCCCACCGGCACCAGATCGACGAGTTCGCGCACCAAGACAGTGGCGAAACATCCGGCCGGCAGGACGAATTCCAGTTGCAGAATGTCAGGCTGGGGATAATGCCACGACAGCCCGCCAATGGGCAGTCGCAGGATGCGACGTTCGTGACTCATTCCCGCGTTTATCAACCAGTCCCGCAGATCGGCCTCGCCCTCGGCGATGGCCTGTTCCAACTCAAAGGTCGCGCCGGCGGCAGGCGATGGTCCCTCGCCCCACTGCGGCCCGGTCGGGTGCAGATCGAGGATCGCCAGGCGTGGATCGCTGCATTCAGCCTCACCGGCCGGGAAAAAACTACGGCTGTCGGTGAAGGCCAGCAAGTCGCCGACCTGCGCTTGTTGCCAGGTGCCATCAGCGACCCGCGCCGCCAGCACCCGGTTGAACAGGAAACTGCGGGCGGTGGACAACAGTCGCGAGCGCACGTTGCGCTGTTCCGGCAAGGCCTTGCGCGCGGCCCAGGCACGGGCATCGGCGACATTCCCGCCGTCATGGCCGAAGCGCTGGGCGCCGAAATAATTGGGGATGCCCTGGCGCCTGATCTGTTGCAGACGCGCCTCGATGGCGGCCACGTCCCCCTTGAACTGGGTCAGGCGCAGGGTGAAGCCATTGGCCGAGTGCGCGCCGCGTTGCAGCTTGCGTCGATGCCGGCCGGTCTTGAGGATCTTCAGCGTGTCGTTTTCTGCCGCTGACAAGTCCGGATCGGCCTTGCCCGGCAGTTGGACGCTGAACCACTGACGGGTCAGGGCCTGGCGGTCCTTGAGCCCGGCGTAGCTGACGGTGCGCAACGGCACGCCGGCGGCCTTGGCGATGCGCCGGGCGGCCTCTTCAGTGTTCAGGCCGCGCTTTTCCACCCAGATCCACAAATGTTCGCCATCGCCGGTCAACGGGATATCGAGCACTTCGTCGACCTGGAAATCTTCAGCGGTGGCCTTGAGGACCGCGCTGCCCAGCGATGGGCCGTAGGCACGCGGCCCCAACAGTTCCAGTTCGGTCATGGGCGCAGCAACAAGGCAACGGAATGGACAGCGATGCCTTCTTCACGGCCGACGAAGCCAAGCTTTTCGGTGGTGGTGGCCTTGACGTTCACTTGATCCAGCTCAACTTGAAGATCCTCGGCGATCAGGCGACGCATCGACTCGATGTGCGGCGCCATCTTGGGCGCCTGGGCGACAATGGTGTTGTCGACATTGCCGACTTTCCAGCCCTTGGCATGGATGAGCGCGACCACATGGCGCAGCAGCACGCGGCTGTCGGCGCCCTTGAATTGCGGGTCGGTGTCGGGGAAGTGCTTGCCAATGTCACCCAGCGCCGCGGCGCCGAGCAAGGCATCGCTCAAGGCATGCAGCAGGACATCACCGTCAGAATGCGCGAGCAGCCCGAAGCCGTGTGCGATCCGCACGCCGCCCAGAGTAATGAAGTCGCCTTCAGCGAAACGGTGAACATCGTAGCCGTGGCCAATACGCATAAAAAAACGCCCCGATTTTTGTCAGGGCGTGATTCTACCTGCATTAGGCGTTTAGAGCGCGCGCATGATGCTGCAAGTGGTCGTCAATGAAGCTGGCGATGAAGAAGTAGCTGTGGTCGTAGCCCGGTTGCAGGCGCAACTCCAACGGATGGCCGGCGGACTTGGCCGCCTGTTGCAAGGCTTCGGGCTTGAGCTGGTTGGCCAGGAAATCATCGCGATCGCCCTGGTCCACCAGCAGTGGCAGCTTCTCCTGCGCCTCGGCAATCAATGCACAGGCATCCCATTCCCGCCATTTCGAGCGGTCTTCGCCCAAGTAACGGGAGAACGCCTTCTGACCCCATGGGCAATCCATGGGATTGTTGATCGGCGAAAAAGCCGACACCGAACGGTAACGCCCCGGGTTGCGCAAGGCGCAGACCAGCGCACCGTGACCGCCCATGGAGTGGCCACTGATGCCGCGTTTGTCCGAAGCCGGGAAATGCGCTTCGACCAGCGCCGGCAATTCCTGCACCACGTAGTCATGCATCCGATAGTGCCGCGCCCACGGATCCTGCGTGGCGTTCAGATAAAAGCCCGCCCCCAGGCCGAAGTCCCAGGCATTGTCCGGATCACCCGGCACGTCGGCACCACGAGGGCTGGTGTCCGGCGCGACGATGATCAGGCCCAACTCGGCGGCCATGCGCTGGGCGCCGGCCTTTTGCATGAAGTTCTCGTCGGTGCAGGTCAGCCCGGACAACCAATACAGCACCGGCAACTTGCCGCCCTGCTCGGCTTGCGGTGGCAGGTACACGGCAAACACCATGTCACAACCCAGCACGTCGGAACGGTGCCGGTAGCGCTTGTGCCAGCCGCCAAAGCTTTTCTGGCAAGAAATGTTTTCCAGACTCATGACCGACCTCAGAAATGGATAACGGTGCGGATGCTCTTGCCTTCATGCATCAGGTCGAACGCCTTGTTGATATCTTCCAGGCCCATGGTGTGGGTAATGAAGGTATCCAGCGGGATCTCGCCCTTCTCGGCCATTTCCACGTAGCTTGGCAATTCGCTGCGCCCGCGCACGCCGCCAAAGGCCGAACCGCGCCAGACGCGCCCGGTCACCAACTGGAATGGACGGGTAGCGATTTCCTGGCCGGCCCCGGCCACGCCGATGATCACCGACTCGCCCCAGCCCTTGTGGCAGCATTCCAGCGCGGCGCGCATCAACTGCACATTGCCGATGCATTCGAAGGAGAAGTCCACGCCGCCATCGGTCATGTCGACGATGACTTCCTGGATCGGACGGTCGAAGTCTTTCGGGTTGACGCAATCGGTGGCGCCCAGTTGCTTGGCGATTTCGAACTTGGCCGGGTTGATGTCGATGGCGATGATCCGCGCGGCCTTGGCCTTCACGGCGCCGATCACGGCCGACAGGCCGATACCGCCCAGGCCGAAGATCGCCACGGTATCACCCGGCTTGACCTTGGCGGTGTTGAGCACCGCGCCGATGCCCGTGGTGACGCCACAACCCAGCAGGCAGACTTTTTCCAGCGACGCTTCTTTTGGGATCTTCGCGACGGAGATTTCCGGTAGCACGGTGTACTCGGAGAACGTCGACGTGCCCATGTAGTGGAAAATCGTCTCGCCCTTGTAGGAAAAACGCGAAGTGCCATCCGGCATCAGGCCTTTGCCCTGGGTGGCGCGAATCGCCTGGCAGAGGTTGGTCTTGCCCGACTTACAGAACTTGCACTGGCCGCACTCCGGCGTGTACAGCGGGATCACATGGTCGCCCACCGCCACCGAAGTCACACCTTCGCCGATGGCTTCGACAATGGCGCCGCCTTCATGACCCAGGATCGACGGGAAGATCCCTTCCGGGTCGGCGCCCGACAGGGTGTAGGCATCGGTGTGGCAGACACCGGAAGCCACCACGCGCAACAACACCTCGCCCGCCTTGGGCATGGCGACGTCGACTTCAACGATTTCCAGGGGTTTCTTGGCCTCGAAGGCAACGGCAGCGCGCGACTTGATCATTCGGGTACTCCAGCAAATAAATACAAGACCGGGAGTGTAATCCTCCGCCGGAAAATGAATAATCCAGCCAAAAGCAAAACATTATTGCTGCACAGGGATAATCTTTCATGTCCGATAACCGCTGGGAAGGCATCGACGAATTTGTGGCCGTGGCCGAATGCAACCAATTCACCGCCGCCGCCGAGCGTCTCGGGGTTTCCTCCTCCCATATCAGTCGACAAATCGTACGACTCGAAGAGCGTCTACAGACACGCTTGCTGTACCGCAGCACCCGCCGGGTGACCCTGACCGAAGCCGGACAAACTTTTTTGCAGCATTGCCAGCGTCTGCAGGATGGACGCGAAGAAGCACTGCGAGCCGTCGGCGACCTGACCAGCGAACCCAAGGGCATGCTCCGCATGACCTGTGCCGTGGCCTATGGCGAACGGTTTATCGTGCCCCTGGTGACACGGTTCATGGGGCTCTACCCGCAGTTGCGGGTCGACATCGAGCTGAGCAATCGCCCACTGGACCTGGTGCATGAGAGCCTGGACCTGGCGATTCGCCTGGGTCGCTTGCAGGACTCCCGTCTGGTCGCCATGCGTCTGGCACCCCGGCGCATGTACGTGTGCGCCTCACCCTCTTACCTGGAACGCTATGGCCGGCCCCACAGCGTGTCGGAACTGAGCCGCCACAATTGCCTGGTCGGCAGCTCCGACATCTGGCAACTGGAGCAGAACGGGCGGGAATTTTCCCAACGGGTGCAGGGAAACTGGCGCTGCAACAGTGGGCAAGCGGTGCTCGATGCGGCGCTGCAGGGCGTGGGGTTGTGTCAGTTGCCGGATTACTACGTGCTGGAGCATTTGCACAGTGGTGCGTTGATCTCCCTGTTGGAAGCCCATCAGCCGCCGAATACGGCGGTGTGGGCGTTGTATCCACAGCAGCGGCATCTGTCGCCGAAGGTGCGCAAGTTGGTGGAGTATTTGAAGGAGGGGTTGGCGCAGCGGCCGGAGTATCGGGGATGACAGTGAATTTTATGTTGCCTGAACGATTGCTATCGCGAGCAAGCTCGCTCCCACAGGGGTTTATCGTCGAACAATGGACAACTGTTCACAGCGGTCCATTGTGGGAGCGAGCTTGCTCGCGATGGCGCCGGCCCAGATGCTGAAGATCTAACGAGGGAACAGGTCCCGCTCAATGCCGATTCGCCCAACGCTGGCGCAACCACTCGAGGTCTTCCGGCCGGGTGACCTTGATGTTATCCGAACGCCCCTCGATCAACCGAGGCGCCTGCCCCGCCCATTCCATGGCGGACGCTTCGTCGGTAATCACCGCATCCGCCACCAGGCTGTCGGCCAGGGCTCGGTGCAAGGCACCGAGGCGGAACATCTGCGGCGTGTAGGCTTGCCAGATCACGCTGCGATCAACGGTTTCCAGCACGCGGCCATGCTTGTCGACGCGCTTGAGGGTGTCGCGTGCCGGAACGGCCAGCAGGCCGCCGACCGGGTCGTTCGCCAACTCGCTGAGCAGTGTGTCAAGGTCGGCCCGAGCCAGATTGGGGCGGGCAGCGTCGTGTACCAGCACCCAATCGTGATCGTCGGCACCCTGCCCGTGCAGATGCAGCAAGGCATTGAGCACTGAATCGGAACGTTGCTCGCCACCGTCGACACGCTGGATGCGTGTGTCGCTGGCGCAGGCCAGGGTCGGCCAGTAAGGATCATCGTGTGCAAGACTGACCACCACACCCTTGACGGTGGGATGGTCGAGGAAACAGCCGAGGCTGTGTTCGAGAATTGTGCGTCCGCCCAGTTGCAGGTATTGCTTGGGACGGTCGGCGGCCATCCGGGCGCCAACGCCCGCGGCAGGAATCACGGCCCAGAAGGCCGGCAAACGCATACTCATTGGGCCAACTGGTAGAGGGTTTCGCCCTCCTTGACCATGCCCAGTTCATGTCGAGCCCGCTCTTCAACGGTCTCCATGCCTTTTTTCAACTCTGTCACTTCGGCGTCCATCACCCGATTACGCTCCAGCAGCGCCTCGTTTTCGGCGTGTTGGTCGGCAATTTGCTGAGTCAGGTCGGCCACTTGCGCCAAGCTGCCATTGCCCACCCACAGGCGGTACTGCAGGCCGGCCAGCAACAGGAGCAAGACAAGAAACAACCAATTGGGACTGCGCATCGAATATCAGGTATCCAGTGAAAAAAGACCGCCATGCCAAACTTTGAAGCGTCTGATAGCACGAAGCCTGGAAGAACCAGGCTTGTGCTTGATAAGGCATCAGATTAGAGGGAAAAGCGCCGCCATGGCGACTTTTCCGACCTAAGCCGCTGTCTTTTTACCATTTACCGCTTAACCGCGAAACTCGGCGCGACCGTTGTACTTGGCCTTGCCATTCAATTGCTCTTCGATACGCAGCAATTGGTTGTACTTGGAAACACGGTCGGAACGGCACAGCGAACCGGTCTTGATCTGGCCTGCCGCAGTGCCCACGGCCAGGTCGGCAATGGTCGAGTCCTCGGTTTCACCGGAGCGGTGGGAGATCACGGCGGTATAGCCGGCGGCCTTGGCCATCTGGATGGCTTCCAGGGTTTCGGTCAGGGTGCCGATCTGGTTGAACTTGATCAGGATCGAGTTGGCGATCTTCTTGTCGATGCCTTCTTTCAGGATCTTGGTGTTGGTCACGAACAGGTCGTCACCCACCAGTTGGGTCTTCTCGCCGATCTTGTCGGTGAGGATTTTCCAGCCAGCCCAGTCGGACTCGTCCAGACCGTCTTCGATGGAGATGATCGGATAACGTTCGGTCAGGCCCTTGAGGTAGTCGGCGAAACCTTCGGCGGTGAACACCTGGCCTTCGCCGGACAGGTTGTACTTGCCGTCTTCGAAGAACTCACTGGCGGCGCAGTCCAGGGCCAGGGTCACGTCGGTACCCAGTTTGTAGCCAGCGTTGGCCACGGCTTCGGAGATCACTTTCAGCGCGTCTTCGTTGGACGCCAGGTTCGGTGCGAAACCGCCTTCGTCGCCAACGGCAGTGCTCAGGCCACGGGCCTTCAGCACGGCCTTGAGGTGATGGAAAATCTCGGTGCCCATGCGCAGGCCTTCGGAGAAGGTCTTGGCGCCAACTGGCTGCACCATGAATTCCTGAATGTCGACGTTGTTATCGGCATGCTCGCCGCCGTTGATGATGTTCATCATCGGCACCGGCATCGAGTAGACACCCGGGGTACCGTTGAGGTTGGCGATGTGCGCGTACAGTGGCAGGTCCTGGTCCTGGGCAGCGGCCTTGGCAGCTGCCAGGGATACGGCGAGGATAGCGTTGGCGCCCAGGGTGGCTTTGTTCTCGGTACCGTCGAGCTTGATCATCGCGTGATCGAGGGCTTTCTGGTCGGCAGGGTCCTTGCCCAGCAACAGTTCACGGATCGGGCCGTTGATGTTGGCGACGGCTTTGAGCACGCCCTTGCCCAGGTAACGGCTCTTGTCGCCATCACGCAGCTCCAGCGCTTCGCGCGAGCCAGTGGAAGCACCGGACGGCGCGCAGGCGCTGCCGATGATACCGTTGTCGAGAAGCACGTCCGCTTCAACAGTGGGGTTGCCACGGGAGTCGAGAACTTCACGACCTTTGATGTCGACGATTTTTGCCATTGTTGTAAACACTCCAAAGTTGACGAAAACGACGCAGCGAGAGGAAATCTTTTACCGTCGGCGGGTAGAGAGCAGCGGGCAGGCTTGCCGACGATAACGCCCGGCCCGCAGGCCAGAGCGTTTATCGAGCGGTACTTTACCGGAGAAAACCGCGTTACGCGGTTTCTATCGTCGGAAAACCCTTGACCAGCTCGTCCAATGCCTTGAGCTGAGACAGGAAAGGTTCCAGCTTGTTCAAGCGCAAGGCACAAGGGCCGTCGCACTTGGCGTTGTCCGGATCGGGATGGGCCTCCAGGAACAGGCCGGCCAGGGACTGGCTCATGCCCGCCTTGGCCAGGTCGGTGACCTGGGCGCGACGACCGCCAGCGGAGTCGGAGCGACCACCGGGCATCTGCAAGGCGTGGGTCACGTCGAAGAACACTGGGTACTCGAACTGCTTCATGATGCCGAAGCCGAGCATGTCCACCACCAGGTTGTTATAGCCGAAGCTCGAGCCACGCTCGCAGAGGATCAACTGGTCATTGCCGGCCTCTTCGCACTTGCTCAGGATGTGTTTCATTTCCTGGGGCGCGAGGAACTGGGCTTTCTTGATGTTGATCACCGCACCGGTCTTGGCCATCGCCACCACCAGGTCGGTCTGGCGCGACAGGAAAGCCGGCAACTGAATGATGTCGCAGACCTCGGCAACAACCGAGGCCTGGGCAGGCTCGTGCACGTCGGTGATGATCGGCACACCAAAGGCTTGCTTGATGTCCTGGAAGATCCGCATGCCTTCCTCCAGGCCCGGACCACGGTAGGACGTCACGGACGAACGGTTGGCCTTGTCGAAGCTGGCCTTGAACACGTAAGGAATACCCAGTTTCTGGGTCACCTTCACGTACTCCTCGCAGACCTGCATCGCCATGTCGCGGCTTTCCAGCACGTTCATGCCGCCGAACAGCACCATGGGCTTGTCGTTGGCAATTTCGATGTCGCCGACGCGGATGATCTTCTGGGCCATCGTCTTATGCCTTTTTCTGGTGTTGAGCCAAAGCGGCCTTCACGAAACCACTGAACAGCGGATGGCCGTCCCGTGGCGTCGAGGTGAACTCGGGGTGGAACTGGCAGGCGACGAACCACGGATGGTCCGGGGACTCGACCACTTCCACCAGCGCGCCATCACCGGAACGACCGGAGATTTTCAGGCCGGCCTCGATCAGTTGCGGCAGCAGGTTGTTGTTCACTTCGTAGCGATGACGGTGACGCTCGACGATCACATCCTTGGCATAGCAATCGTGCACCTTGGAGCCGGCTTCGAGCAGGCATTCCTGGGCGCCCAGACGCATGGTGCCGCCCAGGTCCGAGCTTTCGGTGCGCACTTCCACGGCGCCGGTGGCATCTTCCCATTCGGTGATGAGGCCCACGACCGGATGGCCGCTGGCGCGATCGAACTCGGTGGAGTTGGCGTCTTTCCAGCCCAGCACGTTACGGGCGAACTCGATGACCGCCACTTGCATGCCCAGGCAGATCCCCAGGTAAGGCACCTTGTTTTCACGAGCGTATTGCACGGCGGTGATCTTGCCTTCCACGCCCCGCAGGCCGAAGCCGCCCGGCACGAGGATCGCATCGGCGCCTTCGAGCAAGCCAGTGCCCTGGTTCTCGATGTCTTCGGAATCGATGTAGCGCAGGTTGACCTTGGTGCGGTTGCTGATACCGGCGTGACTCATTGCCTCGATCAGCGACTTGTAGGCGTCCAGCAGTTCCATGTACTTGCCGACCATCGCGATGGTGACTTCGTGTTCCGGATTGAGCTTGGCATCGACCACGGCGTCCCATTCGGACAGGTCGGCGCTGGCGCACTGCAGGCCGAAGCGCTCGACGACGAAATCGTCCAGGCCCTGGGAGTGCAGGATGCCCGGGATCTTGTAGATGGTGTCGGCGTCTTCCAGGCCGATGACCGCGCGCTCTTCAACGTTGGTGAACTGGGCGATCTTGCGACGCGACGAGATGTCGATCGGGTGATCGGAGCGGCAGATCAACACGTCAGGCTGCAGGCCGATGGAACGCAGTTCCTTGACCGAGTGCTGCGTCGGCTTGGTCTTGGTTTCGCCAGCGGTGGCGATGTACGGGACCAGAGTCAGGTGCATCAGCATCGCGCGCTTGGCGCCGATTTCGAAACGCAACTGGCGGATGGCTTCGAGGAACGGCTGGGACTCGATATCGCCCACGGTCCCGCCGATTTCGACCATTGCCACGTCGGCGTCGCCGGCACCCTTGATGATGCGGCGCTTGATTTCGTCGGTGATGTGCGGGATGACCTGGATGGTCGCGCCCAGATAGTCACCGCGACGCTCCTTGCGCAGCACGTGCTCGTAGACACGGCCGGTGGTGAAGTTGTTGTTTTGGGTCATGGTCGTGCGGATGAACCGCTCGTAGTGGCCCAGGTCCAGGTCGGTCTCGGCGCCGTCGTGGGTGACGAACACTTCACCGTGCTGGAACGGGCTCATGGTGCCCGGGTCGACGTTGATGTACGGGTCCAGCTTGAGCATGGTGACCTTAAGTCCCCGCGCCTCCAGGATGGCCGCCAATGAAGCCGAGGCAATGCCTTTCCCCAATGAAGAAACAACACCGCCCGTGACGAATATGTAGCGCGTCATGAAAAACCCTAGAAGTCTGCGTTAAAGCGGTCCGAGCCGCCGGGGAAAGCGAAGGAAGGCCGAAGCCCCCGATCACCTGCATTAATCACAGTGCACCTTTCAAAAAAACCGCCGCGTTGGGACAGACCGGAAGTGAAATCACCGGTACGTTGCTCGCTACACATTTTTTGGAATCGCCCAGCAAAGACTGCTTGGTAATCGGCAACTCCTGCAATTCAGGCGAATCCACAGAAGTTGTATCAAGAAGGGAGCGTAGTCTACCGGAAAGCCCCTTTCAGCTCAAACCCAGATCTTGGTTTCCTGGCGTCCAGATCAATCGCCAACTGCTATCAGCTTGTGCATCGAGCCCGGCCAGGTTGGCCACCGCCAGCAATTGCTCGCCTTGATAGAGCAGCGGCAATCGGCCGCGAACGAACGCCGGCACGCCCTTTTCATTGAGCAAACGCTTGAGATCACGATGGCCACGACCCGCTAACGCCAGCACCTCGCCGCCTTGACGATAGCGCACGCTGAGCGGCCCCGCAGGCGGCTGGCCGATAAGCACCACCTGGCCATTGCCCGGCAAGCGCAGCGGCAGTACCGGATCCGCCCAGTCGACGGGGCCTGGCGGCGAACATCGCCAATGGTCGGATAACCACCAGACCCGCCCGGCGGCCCGGTGCAGCTCGCCACCGGCCAGGCGCCATATGGGCCGGGCATCGCCCGCGGCATCGCGCAACGAGTCCCAGCCCGCCCAGTGATCGGTATCGGGCAGCAGGGTCAAGGGTGCCAGCCAGTGGCTCAACGCGTTGCGCTGACGGGCCGGCGACAACACCCGCAACGGCGCCAGCACCAGCGATTGCAGCCCAAGCCAATCGAACGCATCCGGGGTCATGGCCTGGGCCAAGTCGATCCGCGCCAAGTCGTCCAGCAACCCTTGGGCTTCACCCATGTGCGCAGCACTTCGGGCCAGGGTCGCCGAGGCTTGCGGCCAATGCTCGGCCAGCACTGGAAAAACCCGCTGGCGCAGGTAGTTGCGCGCGTACCGGTGATCATCGTTGGACGGGTCGTCGATCCAGCTCAAGCCCTGTTGCGTCGCATAGGCTTGCAGCTCGGCACGGGACACCTCGAGCAAAGGCCGCAGCAGATGCCCCAGACCCAAAGGCCGCTGCCGTGGCATCGCCGCCAAGCCCTTCACCCCTGCCCCCCGCAGCAGGCGAAACAACAAGGTTTCGGCCTGGTCATCACGATGCTGGGCGGTGAGCAGCACTTCATTGCCCTGGAGGGCCGCCACGAACGCGCCATAACGCGCCTGCCGGGCTGCCCCCTCGATACTGGCGCCAGGGCGCACTTGCACATTCACCACCTCCAGCGGTACGCCAAGGGCGGCACAGACCGAACGGCAATGATCCGGCCACGCCTCGGCCACCGCCTGAAGGCCGTGATGCACGTGGATAGCACTTAGCGCGGGCAAGGCGTGGTGTTGCGAAAGGGTCACGAGAAGGTGTAGCAGGACGGTGGAGTCGAGGCCGCCGGAGAAGGCGATGCGCCAGGTGGCGGCGTTGCGCCAGGGGGATAGTTGTGTGAGGAGCCGGGTTGGCAGGTCGATGCTTGCGTTCATGGGTATCAGCCTTGGCACAAATTAAATGTGGGAGCGGGCTTGCTCGCGAAGGCGGTGAATCAGTCAACACATGGGTTGAATGTTAAACCGCTTTCGCGAGCAAGCCCGCTCCCACACTGGCTCCCCACACAACTGCTGGAAGCTTGGTCAGATCAGAGACCGTAGCTCATCAACCGCTCGTAGCGACGGGCCAGCAGCGCGTCGTTGTCGAACTTCTTGAGCATTGACAGCTGGGAACTCAGCTCGGCGCGGATCAGTGCCGCCGCCGCAGCCGGGTCGCGGTGGGCGCCGCCCACGGGCTCGTTGATCACTTTGTCGACGATGCCCAGGCCTTTGAGACGCTCGGCGGTAATGCCCATGGCCTCGGCGGCATCCGGCGCCTTCTCGGCCGTTTTCCACAGGATCGAGGCGCAGCCTTCCGGCGAGATCACCGCGTAAGTGGAATACTGCAGCATGTTCAACTGGTCGCAGACACCGATGGCCAACGCACCGCCGGAACCGCCTTCGCCAATCACGGTGGCGATGATCGGGGTTTTCAGGCGTGCCATGACGCGCAGGTTCCAGGCAATCGCTTCGCTCTGGTTGCGCTCTTCGGCATCGATGCCCGGGTAGGCGCCCGGGGTGTCGATGAAGGTCAGGATCGGCATCTTGAAGCGCTCGGCCATCTCCATCAGGCGGCACGCCTTGCGGTAGCCTTCCGGACGCGGCATGCCGAAGTTGCGGCGCACCTTCTCGCGGACTTCGCGGCCTTTCTGATGGCCGATAACCATCACCGGCTGCTCGTCCAGGCGGGCAACGCCGCCGACGATCGCGGCGTCGTCGGAGAAGTGACGGTCGCCATGCAGCTCATCGAACTCGGTAAAGATGTGGTCGATGTAGTCCAGGGTGTAGGGACGACGCGGGTGACGCGCCAGGCGGGCGATCTGCCAACTGGTCAGCTTGCCGAAGATGTCTTCGGTCAGCGTGCGGCTTTTGTCCTGCAGACGAGAGATTTCATCGCCGATATTCAGCGAATTGTCATTACCGACCAAGCGCAACTCTTCGATCTTGGCTTGCAGGTCGGCGATCGGCTGTTCGAAATCTAGAAAATTCGGGTTCATAGGCGTCCGTCTTGGGTCGACGTCCAAGAGAGCTTGGGCCGGCCGGTTGTCTATTCGCGCCTACCTTAAGGGAGAGGCGCGTTCAGGTCGAGATTAAAAATTCAGGTCGAGATCAGGGGCATTCCGGTTTCAACAGTGGCCCCTGGCCGTCAACGGTATTGGAGGAAGACGTTGTCTTTGCCGAACTGGTCACGCAAGGCTTGAATCAACGCATCCGCCGGATCGATCCGCCAGCCTTCACCGAACTGCAGCACGGCCTTGGCATCGGGGCGTACGTACTCCATGGTGATCGGACAGGCACCGCGATGGCGCTTGAACAATTCGCCCAACCAGCGTAGCTGATCGCCCTTGAGGTCCTGGGTCTGCAACTTCAGGCGCAGGCTCTCGGCCAGGTTGGTCCGGGCATCTTCCATGCTCATCACCCGCTTGACCCGCAGCCGCAGGCCACCGGAGAAATCATCGTTGCTGACTTCGCCTTCCACCACCACCATCGCGTCGGTCTGCAGCAGCGACTGCGCCGAATGGAACGCATCGGCGAAGAGTGACGCCTCGATGCGCCCGGAGCGGTCGTCCAGGGTGATGAACCCCATCTTGTCGCCCTTTTTGTTCTTCATCACCCGCAGGGCGATGATCATGCCGGCGACCGTCTGGGTGTCGCGCGCCGGCTTGAGGTCAATGATACGCTGGCGGGCGAAGCGGCGGATCTCGCCTTCGTATTCGTCGATCGGGTGGCCGGTGAGGTACAGGCCCAGGGTGTCTTTTTCACCCTTGAGGCGTTCCTTGAGGGTCAGTTCCTTGGCCTTGCGATGGTTGCCGTAGACATCGGCGTCTTCCTCGACGAACAGCCCGCCAAACAGGTCGGCGTGGCCGCTGTCGTGGGTACGGGCGGTCTGTTCGGCGGCCTTGATCGCCTCCTCCATCGCCGCCAGCAACACCGCGCGGTTGCGGTCGATGTTGGCCTGATAGGCCTTGGGCTCATCCTGGAAGTAAGGCCCGAGCCGGTCCAGGGCGCCACTGCGGATCAATCCGTCGAGGGTGCGCTTGTTGATGCGCTTGAGATCGACCCGCGCGCAGAAATCGAACAGGTCCTTGAACGGCCCGTCCTGGCGCGCTTCGGTGATGGCTTCCACCGGCCCCTCGCCCACGCCCTTGATCGCCCCGAGGCCATAGATGATGCGGCCTTCGTCGTTCACCGTGAACTTGAACTCCGAAGCGTTCACGTCCGGTGCGTCGAGGCGCAGCTTCATGGTCCGCACTTCTTCGATCAAGGTCACGACCTTGTCGGTGTTGTGCATATCCGCCGACAGTACCGCGGCCATGAATGGCGCCGGGTAATGCGCCTTCAACCATGCCGTCTGATACGACACCAGGCCATAGGCGGCGGAGTGGGATTTGTTGAAGCCGTAGCCGGCGAATTTTTCCACCAGGTCGAAGATGTTGCCTGCCAGGTCCGCATCGATGCCGTTGTTCGCGCAACCTTCGATGAAACCGCCGCGCTGCTTAGCCATTTCCTCGGGCTTTTTCTTACCCATGGCTCGACGCAGCATGTCCGCGCCGCCGAGGGTGTAGCCGGCCATCACCTGGGCAATCTGCATCACCTGTTCCTGGTACAGGATGATGCCGTAGGTCGGGGCCAGCACCGGCTTGAGGCCGTCGTACTGATAATCCGGGTGCGGGTACGCCAGCTCGGCGCGACCGTGCTTACGGTTGATGAAGTCATCCACCATGCCCGATTGCAGGGGGCCCGGACGGAACAGGGCCACCAGTGCGATCAGGTCTTCCAGGCAGTCGGGCTTGAGCTTCTTGATCAGCTCTTTCATGCCCCGGGATTCAAGCTGGAACACCGCCGTGGTTTCGGCTTTTTGCAACAGGCTGTAGGTCGGCTTGTCATCCAGCGGGATGAAGGCAATGTCCAGCGGCTCTTCGCCAACCTTGGCCCGGTCGCGGTTGATGGTTTTCAGCGCCCAGTCGATGATCGTCAGGGTCCGCAGGCCGAGGAAGTCGAACTTCACCAGGCCCGCCGCCTCGACGTCGTCCTTGTCGAACTGGGTCACCAGGCCGTCGCCTTCTTCGTCGCAATAGATCGGCGAGAAGTCCGTCAACTTGGTCGGCGCGATGACCACGCCCCCGGCGTGCTTACCGACGTTACGCACCACGCCTTCGAGCTTGCGGGCCATCTCCCAGATTTCCGCGGCCTCTTCGTCGACCTTGATGAAGTCCCGCAGGATTTCTTCCTGCTCGTAGGCCTTCTCCAGGGTCATGCCGACCTCGAACGGAATCATCTTCGACAGACGATCCGCCAGACCGTAGGACTTGCCCTGCACCCGCGCCACGTCACGCACCACCGCCTTGGCGGCCATGGAACCGAAGGTGATGATCTGGCTCACCGCGTTGCGGCCGTATTTCTCGGCCACGTAGTCGATGACCCGGTCGCGACCGTCCATGCAGAAGTCGACGTCGAAGTCGGGCATGGATACCCGCTCAGGGTTGAGGAAACGTTCGAACAGCAGGTCATATTCCAGCGGGTCGAGGTCAGTGATCTTCTGCACATAGGCCACCAGCGACCCGGCACCCGATCCACGGCCAGGGCCCACCGGCACGCCGTTGTTCTTGGCCCACTGGATGAAGTCCATCACGATGAGGAAGTAACCGGGAAAACCCATCTGGATGATGATATCCAGCTCGAAATTCAACCGATCGACATAGACCTGGCGCTTGGCTTCGTAATCTTCGGTGGTGTCCTTGGGCAACAGGACGCGGAGGCGGTCGTCGAGGCCATCGAAGGAGACTTTGCGGAAATACTCGTCGATGGTCATGCCATCGGGAATCGGGAAGTTGGGCAGGAAGTGCTTGCCCAGCTTCACTTCGATGTTGCAGCGCTTGGCGATCTCGACGGTGTTTTCCAGCGCCTCGGGCAAGTCGCTGAACAACTCGGCCATTTCCTCGGCGCTCTTGAGGTATTGCTGGTCGCTGTAGTTCTTCGACCGACGCGGGTCGTCGAGGGCACGGCCTTCACCGATGCAGACCCGCGTTTCGTGGGCTTCGAAATCTTCCTGCTTGATGAACCGCACGTCGTTGGTCGCCACCAGCGGCGCGCCGATCTTGTCGGCCAGGGCCACGGCGGCATGCAGGTGCTCTTCGTCATTGGGGCGGTGGGTGCGTTGCACCTCGATGTAGAAACGGTCCGGGAACACCGCCATCCAGTCACGGGCCAGGGTCTCGGCCTCGTCGGGATTGCCACTGAGCAGGGCCAGGCCGATTTCACCTTCCTTGGCCGCCGACAGCATGATCAGCCCTTCACTGGCCTCGGCCACCCACTCGCGCTCGATGATGATCGAGCCGTTGCGCTGGCCATCGATAAAGCCGCGGGAGATCAGCTCGGTGAGGTTGCGATAACCCACGGCGTTCATCACCAACAGGCTGATACGGCTCAGCGGCGCGTCCGGGTCCTTGTTCGACAGCCACAGGTCGGCGCCACAGATCGGCTTGATCCCGGCGCCCATGGCGGCCTTGTAGAACTTGACCAGCGAGCACATGTTGTTCTGGTCGGTAACCGCCACGGCAGGCATGTTCATGCCCACCAGGGTCTTGACCAGAGGCTTGATCCGCACCAGACCGTCGACCAGGGAGTATTCAGTGTGCAGGCGTAGATGAACGAATGAAGCCGGCATAGTGATCCTGCGTTAAGTCATGAAAACAACAAGGCCCGGATTGTACCGGGCCTTGGGTAAAACATCAGCCTGCAACCCATACCGCTCATTGAAGTGATTGGATACGTGGCAAGGGAGCTTGCTCCCGCTGGGCTGCGCAGCAGCCCCTTCTTATGGGCGCTTCGCACCCAAGCGGGAGCAAGCTCCCTCGCCACAATGAATCAGGCGAATCTCTCGCTTTCGATCAAGCCATCACGGGCCTCATAGGCCAGCCGCACCGGGGCGAACGAGCGCCGATGAATCGGCGTCGGCCCCAGGCGCGCCAGGGCTTCCAGATGAACGGGGGTCGGGTAGCCCTTGTGGCTGCCGATGCCGTAGCCCGGGTAGATCAACTCGAAGGCGCTCATTTCCCGGTCACGGCTGACCTTCGCCAGGATCGAGGCCGCCGCGATGGCCGGCACCTTGCCGTCGCCCTGGATGACCGCTTCGGCGCGCATCGACAGTTTCGGGCAGCGATTGCCATCGATCATCGCCAACTTCGGCGTGATGTGCAGGCCCTGCACCGCACGCTGCATGGCGAGCATGGTGGCGTGCAGGATATTGAGCTCATCGATTTCTTCGACTTCGGCCCGGGCGATGCACCAGCTCAGGGCTTTCTCGCAGATTTCGTCGTAGAGTTTTTCGCGACGGGCTTCCGTGAGTTTCTTCGAGTCATTGAGCCCCAGGATCGGTCGGTTCGGGTCGAGAATCACCGCCGCCGTCACCACCGCGCCGCACAACGGGCCGCGCCCCACTTCATCGACACCGGCCACCAGCTCTTCCACTTCGGCGACCAGGTTGAAATCCAGGCCCATCTGTAGCTTTACATTGCTCATGGTTTTGCGCCGATCAGGGTCAGTACCGCGTCAGCCGCCTGGTTGGAGGCATCGCGACGCAGGGTACGGTGAATTTCGTCAAAGCCCCGAGTCTGTTCCTCGCCGCCGTCGATCAAGGGCGAGAGCGTGGCGGCCAGCGCCTCGGCGGTCGCATCGTCCTGCAGCAGCTCCGGCACCAACAGGCGTTGGGCCAGCAGGTTCGGCAAGGACACGTAGGGGCTCTTGACCATGCGCTTGAGAATCCAGAACGTCAGCGGCGCCAGGCGATAGGCGACCACCATCGGGCGTTTATACAACAACGCCTCAAGGGTAGCAGTGCCGGAGGCAATCAACACCGCATCACAGGCCGCCAACGCGTCATGGGAACGGCCATCGAGCAACGTCACCGGCAAATCGCGACCGACCAGCAGGGCTTCCAGCTGGACGCGCCGCTGCGGACTGGCACACGGCAGGACAAAACGCACACCAGGGCGCAGCGCCCGAAGGCGTTCGGCGGCGTCGAAGAACAAGCCACCCAGGCGACTCACTTCGCCGCCCCGGCTACCGGGCATCAAGGCCACCAGCGGTCCGTCGGGCAAGCCCAACGCCTGGCGAGCAGCCTCGCGGTCGGCCTCCAGGGGAATGGTATCGGCCAGGGTATGCCCGACAAACCGCACCGGCACGCCCTTCTCTTCGTAGAACCTGGCCTCGAACGGCAGCAGCGTCAGCATCAGGTCGCAGCCTTCGCGGATCTTCAGCACCCGCTTCTGCCGCCAGGCCCAGACCGACGGGCTGACGTAGTGCACGGTCTTGATCCCGGCCTGACGCAATTTGAGTTCGATATTGAGGGTGAAATCCGGCGCATCGATGCCGATGAACACATCCGGTTTTTCTTCGATCAGGGTCTGGATCAGTTTCTTGCGCCGGGCCAGCAGCTCGCGCAGGCGACCGAGCACTTCCACCAGCCCCATCACCGACAGGCGTTCCATCGGGAAATAGGAGGTCAGGCCTTCGGCCTGCATCAATGGCCCACCGACGCCGATGAATTCCACTGCGGGGTGCTGCGCCTTGAGCGCTCGCATCAGACCCGCGCCCAGAATGTCACCGGAAGCCTCTCCCGCCACCAGTGCAACGCGCACGTTAGCCATGATCAGCGAGTGATGCCGCGGGTCGAAGACTGGATGGAGTCGCGGAAGATCGCGACTTCCGGGTATTGCGCCGAAGCCTCGGCCAGTTCGGCGAGCGCCTGCTCGACGGTCAGGCCCTGGCGGTACACCACCTTGTAGGCGCGACGCAGGGCCGTAATCGCTTCTTCGCTGAAACCACGACGGCGCATGCCTTCGAAGTTCATGCTGCGGGCTTCGGCCGGGTTGCCAAACACCGTGACATAGGCTGGGACGTCCTTGCCAATGGCGGTGCCCATGCCAGAAAAGCTGTGGGCGCCGATATGGCAATACTGGTGCACCAGGGTGAACCCGGACAGGATCGCCCAATCGTCCACGTGCACATGGCCGGCCAACGCGGTGTTGTTGACCAGGATGCAATGGTTGCCAATCACGCTGTCATGGCCGATGTGTGCGTAAGCCATGATCAGGTTGTGGTCGCCCAGGGTCGTTTCGGAACGATCCTGGACGGTGCCACGGTGAATCGTCACGCCTTCGCGGATCACGTTGTGATCGCCAATGACCAGACGGGTTTCTTCACCTTTGTACTTGAGATCGGGCGTGTCCTCGCCTACCGAAGAAAACTGGTAGATGCGATTGTGACGACCAATCCGGGTCGGTCCCTTGAGAATTACGTGGGGACCGATCACCGTACCCTCGCCGATTTCCACACCTGCGCCGACAATCGACCACGGGCCGACCTCGACATCGGCGGCCAGGACGGCCGTCGGATCGATGATTGCGCGAGGGTCAATCAAACTCATAGTTTGCGTTCCGCACAGATGATTTCAGCGGAGCAGACTGGCTTGCCGTCGACCGAAGCCTGGCATTCGAATTTCCAGATCTGGCGCTTGCAACTGATGAACTTGGCTTCGAGGATCAACTGATCGCCCGGGGTGACCGGCTGGCGGAAGCGCAGCTTGTCGGAACCGACGAAGTAATAGAGCGTGCCATCGGCAGGCTTGACGTCGAGCATTTTGAAACCAAGGATCCCGGCAGCCTGGGCCATCGCCTCGATGATCAATACGCCCGGCATGATGGGATGCGCGGGGAAGTGACCATTGAAGAACGGCTCGTTGATGCTGACATTCTTATAGGCGCGAATGCGCTTGCCTTCAACGTCCAGGTCCACCACCCGATCCACCAGCAGGAACGGGTAACGGTGAGGCAGGTATTCGCGAATCTCGTTGATGTCCATCATTTCGGGGGGAAGCCTATGTAAAGATTGGGAGCGCACGAGTGACGCGCACTCCGCTAGCAAATCAAGATGCCCTAACGGCTGTGCACACTTGATATGGAAATGGTATCAGCCATCTGATGAAGCATTACCGCCAGGGGTCACGTCCCCTACACGCTTTTCCACCTGCTTGAGGCGCCGCGCGATGTCGTCGAGCTGGCGTATACGCGCCGCGCTCTTGCGCCATTCGGCTGCCGGTTGCATGGCTGTGCCGGAAGAATAGGCGCCTGGCTCGGTAATCGAGTGGGTCACCATGGTCATCCCGGTCAGGAATACGTTGTCACAGATGTCGATATGGCCCACCAGGCCCACGCCACCGGCGAGCATGCAATGCTTGCCGATCTTGGTGCTACCGGAGATCCCCACGCAGGCGGCCATGGCGGTGTGGTCACCGACCTGGACGTTGTGGGCGATCTGGATCTGGTTGTCGAGCTTGACGCCATTACCGATGACTGTGTCGGCCAGGGCACCGCGGTCGATCGCGGTGTTGACGCCGATCTCCACGTCATCGCCGATGGTGACACCACCGATCTGGGCGATCTTCTGCCAGATGCCTTTCTCGTTGGCAAAACCGAACCCTTCGCCACCCAGCACGGCGCCGGACTGGATCACCACCCGCTTGCCGATGCGCACATCGTGATACAGGGTGACCCGTGGCGCCAGCCAGCCACCTTCGCCGATCTCGCTGCGCGCACCAATGACGCAATGGGCGCCCAGCGTGACGCCGGCACCGATTCGGGCCGCGCTTTCGATAACCACGAACGGACCGACGCTGGCGGTAGGGTCCACCACGGCATCTGTGGCGATCACGGCGCTGGGATGAATACCGGCGGCCGATGTCGGCTTGGGATCGAATAGATGGGAAATGCGGGCGTACGCCAGGTACGGATCGGGCACGATCAAGGCATCGCCGGTAAACCCATCGGCATCAGCGGCCTTGAGCAACAGCGCGGCGGCCCGGCTGTCGACCAGGTACTTGCGGTATTGAGGGTTTGCCAGAAAGCTCAACTGAGCTGGGCCAGCCTCTCGCAAAGTGGCTAGCCCAGTAATTGTCTTCTCCGGGTCGCCACGCAGGGTGGCGCCAAGGAACTCGGCCAACTGGCCGAGCTTGATAGTCGCTGTCATGGATTACTTCAGCTGATTCATGCGCTCGATCACTTGGCGCGTGATGTCGTACTGAGGCTTGACATCGATCACTGCGCCACGCTCGAACACCAGGTCAAAACCACCTTTCTTGATGACTTCTTCCACGGCGCTGTCGAGCTTCGGCTTGAGTTGCTTGAGCATTTCGCGGTCGGCAACGGCTTTCGCTTCGTTCAGCTCCTTGGACTGGAACTGGAAGTCACGGGCCTTTTGCTTGAATTCAAGCTCCAGACGCTCGCGCTCGCCCTGGGCCATCTTGTCGCCACCGGCGACCAGACGATCCTGGATGCCCTTGGCGCTGCTTTCCAGGCCTTTGAGCTTGGTCAGTTGAGGGCCGAATTTTTTCTCGGCATCCACGGCGTACTTCTTCGCCGCGTCGGATTCCAGCAGAGCCATCTGATAATTCAGCACGGCAATTTTCATGTCGGCAAAAGCCGGACCGGCGACCAGCACGGTCGCCAGGAGAACCAATTGAGTCAACTTACGCACGATGCACTCCTACAAAATCCATTGTCGTTATCTTGGGTCAGACGCTTAGAACGTCTGGCCGAGGGAGAATTGGAACACTTGGGTTTCAGCGTCATCCGGCTTCTTGATCGGCATTGCCAGCGCGAAACTCAAAGGACCCAGCGCGGTGACCCACGTCACGCCCACACCGACGGAGCTGGCCAGGTTGCTCAGACTGATGTCGTTGCACTGAGTATCGGATCGGGTGCCGTTGGCATTGGTAGTGTCGCTGCACTTGGAGTCGAATACGTTACCTACGTCCCAGAATACCGAGGTACGCAGGGAACGCTGATCCTTGACGAACGGCATCGGGAAGAGGACTTCCAGACCACCCTGGATAAGGACATTGCCACCGAACGGAAGCGGGTCCTGGTCCGGGTCGGCAATGGTGCCTGGATTGTTGCCCCGGCTCGGCGTACTGCGCGGACCCAGGGTGCTGTCCTTGAAGCCACGTACCGAGTTGAAACCACCGGCATAGTAGTTCTCGTAGAACGGCAGGCCGTCGGTCGAGCCGTAGCCGTCACCATAGCCCAGCTCGGTGTGCAGACGCATGGTGTAGTTGTCGGACAGCGGCTGGAACAGCTGGCCACGGTAGTCGAGCTTGAAGAACGACAGGTCGCTGCCAGGAGTGGTGGTTTCGAACACCAGGCTCTGGGAATGACCACGGGTCGCCAGCACGCCCTTGTTCAGGGTCGATTCGGACCAGCCGGCGGACGCCTTGAAGTTCAGGTAGCTGTCGCCTTCCTTGTTAACGAAGTCGAAGATCTCGTCGACGGTGTAGCGACCGGTGTTGATCTTGTCCTGCTGGGCGGTGAGGCCGAAGGTCAGGCGCGAGGTCTCGCTGATCGGGTAGCCGATGTTGGCGCCGACACCGTAGCTGTCCACCGCATAGCTGGAGATGTCAGAGTCCAGCTCGTCGTAGTCGGTGGTGCGGTAGAAGGCGTTGTAGCCCAGGCTCACGCCGTCGGCGGTCCAGTAGGGGTCCACGAAACCGAAGTTATAGCGGGTCTGGTATTCGCTGCGGGTCAAGCCGATGCTGACCTTGTTACCGGTACCCAGGAAGTTGTTCTGGGTGATCGAGCCACCGAGGATCAGACCGGCGCTCTGGGCGAAACCGACGCTGGCGGTGATCGAGCCGGAAGCCTGCTCTTCGACGCTGTAGTTCACATCGACCTGGTCATCGACGCCCGGCACTGCCGGTGTCTCGACGTTGACTTCCTTGAAGAAGCCCAGGCGCTCCAGGCGGGTCTTGGACTGGTCGATCAGGTAGGTCGACGCCCAGCCACCTTCCATCTGGCGCATTTCACGGCGCAGCACTTCGTCCTCGGACTTGGTGTTGCCACGGAAGTTGATGCGGTTGACGTAGGCACGCTTGCCCGGGTCCACGGCGAACGTGATGTCGACGGTGTGGTCTTCATCGTGTGGCTGCGGCACGCCGTTGACGTTGGCGAAGGTGTAGCCCTCGTTACCCAGGCGGCGGGTGATCAGCTCGGAGGTGGTGGTCATCAGCTTGCGCGAGAACACCTGGCCCTTCTGTACCAGCAGCAGCGACTTGACCTGGTCCTCGGGAACCTTCAGGTCACCGCTGAGCTTGACGTCACGAACGGTGTACTTCTCGCCTTCGTTGACGTTGACGGTGATGTAGACGTGCTTCTTGTCCGGGGTGATGGACACCTGGGTCGAAGCGATGTCCATGTTGATGTAGCCACGGTCCAGGTAGTAGGAACGCAGGCGCTCCAGGTCACCGGAGAGTTTTTCACGGGCGTACTTGTCGTCGTTCTTGAAGAACGACAGCCAGTTGGTGGTCTTGAGTTCGAACAGGTCGATCAGGTCTTCATCCGGGAAAACCGTGTTGCCCACCACGTTGATGTGCTGGATGGCCGCCACGGTACCTTCGTTGATGTTGACCTTCAGGCCGACGCGGTTGCGCGGCTGCGGCACCACTTCGGTGTCGACGGTGGCCGAGTAGCGGCCCTGGGCAACGTACTGGCGCTGCAGCTCGTTACGCACGCCTTCGAGGGTGGCTCGCTGGAAAATCTCGCCTTCGGCCAGGCCGGATTGCTTGAGGCCCTTCATCAGGTCTTCAGTGGAGATCGCCTTGTTGCCTTCGATCTCGATACTGGCGACCGACGGGCGCTCGACAACCGTGATGACCAGGACATTGCCGTCACGGCCCAGCTGGATATCTTGAAAAAAGCCGGTCTTGAACAGCGCACGCGTGGATTCCACCAGGCGCCGATCATCCGCCTGCTCGCCGACGTTCAACGGCAAGGCACCAAAGACACTACCCGCGGAGACCCGCTGGAGGCCATTGACGCGAATATCAGAGATAGTGAAGGACTCGGCGTGAACTTCGGCGATCATCAATACGGTGAGAACCGCAGTTAGCAGCAGACGTTTCATGAAGTCCTTTCTTATTCCAACTGGCAATAAACAAACTGCCGCAAAATGCGGCAGATTCGCAATTCAGCGAAGCGTTACAGACGACCCAGATCGTTGACGAGGGCAAGCAACATGACCCCGACCACCAAGCTGATACCGATCTGTATCCCCCAACCTTGCACCCGATCCGACAAGGGACGACCACGCGCCCACTCGATCAGATAAAACAGCAGATGCCCCCCATCCAGTACCGGAATGGGCAGCAAATTCAGAACCCCCAGGCTAATGCTCAGATAAGCAAGGAAATTCAGGAAATCAGCGACGCCCGACTGGGCAGAAGCGCCCGCCACTTTAGCAATGGTTATCGGTCCACTCAAGTTTTTTACCGAGAGCTCACCGAACAACATTTTCTTGAGCGAGTCCAGCGTCAGGATGCTCATGGTCCAGGTACGACGCGCACCCTCGCCAATCGCCGCCACTGGGCCGAAACTGACCTCGCGGATCATTTCCGGTGGCCAGTCGACCGCCTTGACGCCCGCGCCCAGGTAACCGGTCGGCGCCTTGCTCTCGCCACGGGCGGCCAGGGTCACCGGGACATCGATTGGAGCACCGTCGCGCTCGATGCGCAGCACAATTTTGGTATCAGGACGTACACGAACCGAATCGACGACCTGTTGCCAGTCGCTGACCGGCTGGCCGTCGAGGGCCAGCAACCGATCGCCGGTCTTCAGACCAGCGGTCTGGGCCGGGCCTTTCGGGTCGAGTTCGGCGAGGATCGGCGGCAAGGCTGGACGCCATGGCCGGATCCCCAGGGAGCGGATCGGATCCGGCTCGTCCGCGCCCTTGAGCCAGTTGTCCAAAATGAGTTCGCGAGGCGAATCCACTGTGGAGCCTTGCTCGCGCACCATCAATTGCAACGAACCGCTCTCACCCAGGCGACGTACCAACTGCAGATTGACCGCCGCCCAGCCCGATGTCGGCTCGCCATCGATGGCGACGATTTCCTGCCCGGCACCCAGCCCGGCACGGGCGGCAACGCTACCGGCCTCTACCCCACCGATGACCGGGCGCACCTGCTCGCTGCCCAGCATGGCCAGGCCCCAGAAAAACACCATGGCCAGCAGGAAGTTGGCGATCGGCCCCGCCGCGACGATGGCAATACGCTGACGGACGGTCTTGCGATTGAAGGATTGATCGAGCTGATCGGCCGGGACTTCGCCTTCACGCTCGTCGAGCATCTTGACGTAGCCACCCAACGGGATGGCCGCCACGACGAACTCGGTGCCTTTCTTGTCGTGCCAGCGCAGCAATGGCATGCCAAAGCCCACGGAAAAACGCAGGACCTTGACGCCACAGCGACGCGCAACCCAGAAATGACCGAATTCGTGAAAAGTGACCAACACCCCCAAGGCAACCAGGGTGCCGACAATCATATAGAGCGCGCTCATCTGTTTTCTCCGCAATCCTGTCCAGGGCAACCCTGGCTAACGTATCGCAGCTTCAACGCCCGTGGCGCTGCAGCCATTGGCCCGCCAACTCACGAGCCCTGGCATCCGCCGTAAATACTGTATCGAGGTCATCGACCGAAACCACGGCCTCGAGATTCAAGACTTCCTCGATGATACTCGCGATCTCGAGGTAACGGACACGTCCATCGAGAAATGCGGCAACGGCCACTTCATTGGCCGCGTTCAACATGGCCGGCGCACTGTTGCCCGCCTCGGCCGCCTGGCGCGCCAGGCGCAGGCAGGGGAAGCGCTGCTCATCGGGCGCCTGGAAATCCAGGCGAGCGATAGCGAACAGGTCCAACGGCGCAACGCCCGAGTCGATACGCTCCGGCCAGGCCAGGGCGTTGGCAATTGGAGTGCGCATGTCCGGGTTACCCAACTGGGCCAGCACTGACCCATCGACGTAATCCACCAGGGAGTGAATCACGCTCTGGGGGTGAATCACCACCTCGACCTGCGACGGCTTGGCATCAAACAACCAACAGGCCTCGATCAGCTCCAGGCCCTTGTTCATCATGCTGGCCGAATCCACGGAAATCTTGCGCCCCATGGACCAGTTCGGATGGGCACAGGCCTGCTCGGGTGAAACATGCACCAATTTTTCCAGCGGCGTCTGCCGGAACGGACCACCGGAGGCTGTCAGCAAAATCCGCCGGACACCCACCGCGCCGAGACCACGGGAAAAATCCCGCGGCATGCATTGAAAAATCGCATTGTGCTCGCTATCGATCGGCAGCAACACCGAGCCGCTCTTGCGTACAGCCTGCATGAACAGCGCGCCGGACATCACCAGCGCCTCTTTATTAGCCAGCAGGATCTTCTTGCCAGCTTCTACCGCTGCGAGGGTCGGACGCAGGCCCGCCGCACCGACGATCGCCGCCATCACGGCGTCGACTTCAGGGTCGGCAGCCACTTGGCAGAGCCCCTCCTCCCCCACCAGCACACGGGTTTGCAGGCCGGCTGCGCGCAGATCGTCCTGCAACGTCCGCGCCACGCCAACCTCAGGCACCACGGCAAACCGCGGGGTGTGGCGAATGCACAACGCCAGCAATTCGCTCAAACGCGTGAAGCCACTGAGGGCGAACACCTGGTAGCGCTCCGGATGCCGACCTATGACATCCAGCGTACTAAGACCAATCGAACCGGTCGCACCAAGAACAGTGATCTGCTGTGGGCGACTCACGATGCCGCCATCCACAACAGCACGGCAAAGATCGGGATCGCGGCAGTCAGGCTGTCGATGCGATCCAGCACACCACCGTGACCCGGCAACAGGTTACTGCTGTCCTTGATCCCGGACTGACGCTTGAACATGCTTTCGGTCAGGTCGCCGACCACCGACACGAATACGATCAGGGCGGCGCCAATAAGGCCTATGAACAGTTGCGCGACCGTCCAGTCCCGCACGAAACCGACCACGGTGGTGATCACCAGGCTCAAGGCCAGGCCACCATAGACCCCTTCCCAGCTCTTGCCCGGGCTGACTTGCGGCGCGAGCTTGCGCTTGCCGAAGGCCCGACCGGAGAAATAGGCACCAATGTCGGCCCCCCAGACCAATACCATCACGGCCATGATCTGCCAGTTACCCAACGGGCCTTGCTTGATCCAGATCAGCCCCTGCCAGGCTGGCAGCAGGATCAACAGGCCGATCACCAGCTTGGTCGCCGTATTGGCCCAATGATGCGTCGTCCGTGGATACGTCAGGACCAGGAAGGTCGCCGTCGCCCACCACAGCACCGAGGCACCCAGCACCCAAGGCGCGAGGCCGGGCACCACGTACATGATGAACAGCATGGCCGCCACAGCCGTCGCATAGGTCACGCGCGCCGACTGCGCAGGGAAACCCGCCAGCCGCGCCCACTCCCACGCACCCAAGGTCACGACCAGCCCGATGAACAGCGCAAAGCCGCCACCTTCGAGCAGGAAGAAACCAGCCAGGGCGATAGGCAACAGGATCAAGGCAGTGATGATTCGTTGTTTAAGCATTAAACCCGGGCTCCAGCTTCGATCTGCTCGCTTGTTTTACCGAAGCGACGCTGACGGGAAGCGAAATCGGCCAGTGCGGTGCGCATGGCTTCGTGTTTGAAGTCCGGCCAGAACAGGTCGGAGAAGTACAGCTCGGCATAAGCCAACTGCCAGAGCAGGAAGTTGCTGATGCGATGCTCGCCACCGGTGCGGATGCACAGGTCCGGCAATGGTAGGTCACCAGTCGCCAGGCAGGTCTGCAACAGTTCAGGGGTGATGTCTTCCGGGCGCAAGTGCCCGGCCTGGACTTCCCGCGCCAGTCGCTGGGCAGCCTGGGCTATGTCCCACTGGCCGCCGTAGTTGGCGGCTATCTGCAGGACGAACCGATTGGTGCCCGCCGTCGCGGCCTCGGCCTCGCGCATCGCAGCCTGCAATTCAGGATGGAAGCGCGAGCGATCACCGATGATGCGCAAGCTGATCTTGTTGTCGTTGAGGCGCTTGGCCTCACGACGCAGGGCCTTGAGGAACAAGTCCATCAAGGCGCTGACTTCATCGGCCGGCCGCTGCCAGTTCTCGCTGGAGAAGGCGAACAGGGTCAGCACTTCGACCCCCGCCTCGGCGCACACCTCGATGACCGCACGAACCGCATCGACCCCCGCCTTGTGCCCGGCGACGCCAGGCATAAAGCGTTTCTTGGCCCAGCGGTTGTTGCCGTCCATGATGATCGCCACGTGACGCGGAACCGCGAACGGCACGGCCTGCTTGGTCTTTTCCATGAAAACGAGACCCTTATACGGCCATCAGGTCTTTTTCTTTCTGCGCCAAATCCGCGTCGATCTTAGCCACGTACTTCTTGGTCAGGTCGTCGATTTCGCCAGTGGCACGACGCTCTTCGTCTTCACTGATTTCCTTTTCCTTGACCAGATCCTTGAGCTGGCTGTTGGCATCGCGACGGATATTGCGCACGGCGACGCGAGCGTCTTCAGCCACATCGCGGGCCTGCTTGGTGAAACCACGACGGGTTTCTTCAGTCAGGGCCGGCATGGAGATCAACAGCAGCTCACCCAGGTTGGTCGGATTCAGGTTCAGACCGGCACTGCCGATGGCCTTGTCGACCGCGCCCAGCATGTTGCGCTCGAAAGCCACGACCTGCAGGGTACGCGCGTCCTTGACGGTGATGTTGGCCACCTGCTTGATCGGCGTGTCGGCGCCGTAGTAAGGCACCATGACGCCTTCCAGGATGCTCGGGTGCGCCTGGCCGGTACGAATGCGACCGAAGTTGTGCGCCAGGGATTCCAGGGTTTTCTGCATGCGCTGTTCAGCGTCTTTCTTGATTTCGTTGATCATTGTTGAACTTCCTCGATCAGTGTTCCTTCGGCGCCGCCATGGACGATATTCAGCAGGGCACCGGGCTTGTTCATGTTAAAGACACGCAGCGGCATCTTGTGGTCGCGGCACAGGCAGATAGCCGTCAGATCCATGACACCCAGCTTGCGATCCAGTACTTCATCGTAGGTCAGATGATCGAACTTCTCGGCATGCGGGTCTTTGAACGGGTCAGCGGTATAGACGCCGTCGACCTTGGTTGCCTTGAGCACGACATCGGCATCGATCTCGATCGCTCGCAGGCAGGCGGCCGAATCCGTGGTGAAGAACGGATTACCGGTACCGGCGGCAAAAATCACCACTTCCTTGGCGTTGAGGTGGCGCATGGCTTTGCGACGATCGTAGTGATCGGTCACGCCAACCATGGAAATGGCCGACATTACGATGGCCGAGATATTGGCACGCTCCAGCGCATCGCGCATAGCCAGGGCGTTCATCACAGTGGCCAGCATGCCCATGTGGTCGCCCGTGACCCGATCCATGCCGGCCGCGCTCAGCGCCGCGCCACGGAACAGGTTGCCGCCGCCGATGACCAGGCCGACCTGAACGCCGATCCCGACCAACTGGCCAACTTCCAGGGCCATGCGATCCAGCACTTTCGGATCGATCCCGAACTCTTCCGAGCCCATCAGGGCCTCGCCGCTAAGCTTGAGTAGAATGCGTTTATAGCGAGCCTGATAACCACTGCCCTGCTGAGCCATTGCGAATCTCTCCTGCGGCGTATGTGTTCAAAAAATTCTTTGCAGGCTGTTTGCAGCCTGCGTTCACTCTAGCCTTTGCACGAAAAGTGCCTGCGCGACGATCATACTGCGTTGAAAACTGGCTCGGAATGCTCATTTACAACCAGTAAACTCCGCTTCCTCGCCAGTTTTCGCCTTGCCTGATCGCCGCTCGGCGACTTTTCGTACAAAGCCAAGCTTGACGCTGACACAGCGCCATCGGAACACGGCTTTGTAAGCCAGTTCCGATAGGAAACCAATAAAAATCGGCATCCCCATCCGAAAAGAGGCTGCGCGCGTTAAGCGGGCAGCCTCTTCAGGGCGACAGTTGTAAAAACCGTCTTATTGCTTGCTGGCAGCAGCTACCTGGGCAGCAACTTCAGCAGCGAAGTCATCAACCGGCTTCTCGATGCCTTCACCTACTTTGAAGTAGGTGAACGAAACGATTTCAGCACCGGCTTTCTTCGCCAGGTCGCCAACCTTGATTTCCGGGTTCTTGACGAAGGCCTGCTCAACCAGGCTGGCTTCGGCCAGGAACTTGGAGATACGGCCGCTGACCATTTTTTCTGCGATTTCAGCAGGCTTGCCTTTCAGCTTCTCTTCGTTCAGCTGCAGGAAAACGCCCTTCTCGCGCTCGATCGCTTCAGCCGAAACGTCCGAAGGCAGCAGGAATTCAGGGTTGGTAGCTGCCACGTGCATGGCGATGTCTTTCGCCAGCTCGGTGTCGCCGCCCTTCAGGACAACTGCAACACCGATCTTGTTGCCATGCAGGTAGGTACCGACCACGTCACCTTCAACGCGAACCAGACGGCGGATGTTGACGTTTTCGCCGGTCTTGCCGACCAGGACCAGGCGTGCTTCTTCCTGGGACTCGATCAGCGGAGCTGCGTCGGTCAGTTTGTCAGCGAAGGCTTTCTCGACGCTGGCAGCGACGAATGCCTTGAAGTCATCCTGCAGAGCCAGGAAGTCGGTCTGGGAGTTGACTTCCAGCAGAACGGCAGCCTTGCCGTCGTCCTTGATGGCGATGGCGCCTTCAGCGGCGACGTTGCCGGCTTTCTTGGCAGCCTTGATGGCGCCCGAAGCACGCATGTCATCAATGGCTTTCTCGATGTCGCCGCCAGCCTTGGTCAAGGCTTTCTTGCAATCCATCATGCCTTCGCCGGTACGCTCGCGCAGTTCTTTGACCAACGCTGCAGTAATCTCTGCCATTTCAAAATCCTCTTGGATAGGTTTTCAACCATTCCACCCGATCGAACGGGCGATCAATTCTTCCTGGAAAACCACTGCTTATAGGCCGCGGCAGGTTACAAACAAGTCACTGCGCTGGCGGCAAATGGTTTTCGAGGTGGCAAAAAGGGGGCCAAGCCCCCTTTTTGCTTACTGAGTCAACGCCAGGGGCGTCAATTACTCAGCGGCTGCTGCCGGAGCTTCTTCAGCGAAGACTTCGGTGCCGCCATTCACGTTATTGCGACCACGGATCACAGCGTCAGCCATCGAACCCATGTACAGCTGGATGGCGCGGATGGCGTCATCGTTGCCTGGGATGATGTAGTCAACGCCTTCCGGGCTGCTGTTGGTATCGACAACGCCGATGACCGGGATACCCAGCTTGTTGGCTTCGGTGATCGCGATGCGCTCGTGATCAACGTCGATCACGAACAGTGCGTCAGGCAGACCGCCCATGTCCTTGATACCGCCCAGGGAGCGGTCCAGCTTCTCAAGATCGCGAGTGCGCATCAGCGCTTCTTTCTTGGTCAGCTTGGCGAAAGTACCGTCTTCGGACTGGACTTCAAGGTCACGCAGACGCTTGATGGAAGCGCGAATGGTCTTGAAGTTGGTCAGCATGCCGCCCAACCAGCGGTGATCGACGTACGGCGAACCGCAACGTGCTGCTTCTTCAGCAACGATCTTGCCAGCGGAACGCTTGGTGCCGACGAACAGAATCTTGTTTTTGCCCTGGGCCAGGCGCTCTACGAAGGTCAGTGCTTCGTTGAACATCGGCAGGGTTTTTTCAAGGTTGATGATGTGGATCTTGTTACGCGCGCCGAAAATGTACTTGCCCATTTTCGGGTTCCAGTAACGGGTCTGGTGACCGAAGTGCACACCGGCCTTCAGCATATCGCGCATGTTGACTTGGGACATGATAGTTCCTTGATAAGTCGGGTTTGGCCTCCACGTATCCCAATGACCAACCAGCGGCTATATAAGCCGAAGGCACCCAGGTCATCGTGTCGACACGTGTGTGGATTTAAGCTTGCGGGGTCATCCCCGGAAAGCGGCGCATTTTATACCACAGCGAGGGCCAAAACGGAACACGGATTCTGAAATCCTCTGTGGCGAGGGGATTTATCCCCGCTGGGGCGCGTAGCGGCCCCATACCAGGCGATTCAATCGACTTGATACACCACGCGGCCTGATTTGGGGCTGCTGCGCAGCCCAACGGGGATAAATCCCCTCACCACAGAGTTCCAGCCTGGAGAGCTCATTGTACTGATCGTCTGTTAGAATCGCGTTTTTCAGGGCCGCGCTGGTCATCATCCGCCGCCCATTTCGTTTTGAACAGCGCCGTCGGGCGCAGAGAGAGCCTGTATGACCGTTACCCTCAAGACACCCGAGGACATCGCCAAAATGCGTGTCGCCGGCAAACTCGCCGCCGAAGTGCTGGAGATGATCGCCGACTACGTCAAGCCGGGCGTGACCACCGAAGAGCTGGACCGCATCTGCCACGACTACATCGTCAACGAGCAGAAGGCCATCCCGGCGCCGCTCAACTATAAAGGCTTCCCGAAGTCGATCTGTACCTCGATCAACCACGTGGTCTGCCACGGCATCCCCAACGAAAAACCGTTGAAGGATGGCGACACCCTGAACATCGACGTCACCGTCATCAAGGACGGCTATCACGGCGACACCAGCCGCATGTTCCATGTCGGCAACGTGCCGGAGTGGGCCCAGCGCCTGTCCAAGGTCACCCAGGAATGTATGTACATGGCCATCGAACTGGTGAAGCCGGGCTGCCGCCTGGGGGACATTGGCGAAGTGATCCAGAAGCATGCGCAGAAGAACGGCTTCTCGGTGGTGCGCGAGTTCTGCGGCCACGGCATCGGCAAGGTATTCCACGAAGAACCGCAGATCCTGCACTACGGCCGTGCCGGCACCGGCATGGAACTGCAGGCGGGCATGACCTTCACCATCGAGCCGATGATCAACCAGGGCCGCGCCGACACCAAGGTGCTGGGCGACGGCTGGACCGCCATCACCAAGGACCGCAAGCTGTCGGCCCAGTGGGAACACACCCTGCTGGTCACTGAGACGGGTTATGAAATCTTCACCCTGCGTAGCGATGACACCATCGCGCGCGTTTCCGCCTGATCCGAATCCAGCTATAGATCCGATAGATATAGATAGAAAGGAAAGCCATTCAATGCCGCAGGTGGATCCCGAACTCTTCGACCGCGGCCAGTTCCAGGCTGAACTGGCCCTGAAGGCAAGCCCCATCTCGGCGTTCAAGAAGGCGATCCGCCAGGCCCATGAAGTGCTCGACCAGCGCTTTCGCACTGGCCGGGACATTCGCCGGCTGATAGAGGACCGCGCCTGGTTCGTCGATAACATCCTGCAAAAGGCCTGGGAGCAGTTCGATTGGAGTGAAGACGCCGACATCGCCCTGGTGGCGGTGGGCGGCTATGGGCGCGGGGAGCTGCACCCCTACTCAGACATCGACCTGCTGATCCTGCTGGACAGCGCCGACCATGAGGTTTTCCGCGATTCCATCGAGCGTTTCCTGACGCTGCTGTGGGACATCGGCCTGGAGGTCGGCCAGAGCGTGCGCTCGGTGCAGGAATGCGCCGAGGAGGCCCGCGCCGACCTGACGGTGATCACCAACCTGATGGAAAGCCGCACCATCGCCGGCCCCGAGCGTCTGCGCCAACGCATGCTCGATGTCACCAGCACAGAGCACATGTGGCCCAGCAAGGATTTTTTCCTGGCCAAGCACGCCGAGCAGAAGGCCCGCCACCACAAGTACAACGACACCGAATACAACCTGGAACCCAACGTCAAGGGCTCGCCCGGCGGGCTGCGAGACATCCAGACGATCCTGTGGGTCGCCCGTCGCCAGTACGGCACGCTGAACCTGCGCGCCCTGGCCGGCGAAGGTTTCCTGGTGGAAAGCGAAAACGCCTTGCTGGCCTCGTCCCAGGAATTCCTGTGGAAGGTCCGCTATGCCCTGCATATGCTCGCCGGGCGCGCCGAGGACCGCCTGCTGTTCGATCACCAACGCTCCATCGCCGGCCTGTTGGGTTTCGAAGGGCAGGATGCCAAGCAGTCCATCGAAAACTTCATGCAGCAGTACTACCGCGTGGTGATGAGCATCGCCCAGCTCAGCGAGCTGATCATCCAGCACTTCGAGGAAGTCATCCTCGCCCCCGAAGACGAAGAGCCGCCGCAGCCGATCAACTCACGCTTCCAATTGCACGACGGCTACATCGAAGCGCGCAACGCCAACGTCTTCCGCCGCACGCCCTTCGCCATGCTCGAGATCTTCGTGCTCATGGCCCAGCAGCCGGAAATCAAGGGCGTACGCGCCGACACCATCCGCTTGCTGCGAGAAAACCGTCATCTGATCGATGAAGATTTTCGCCACGACATCCGCAACACCAGCCTGTTCATCGAGTTGTTCAAGTGCAAGATCGGCGTGCACCGCAACCTGCGCCGGATGAACCGCTACGGGATTCTCGGGCGTTATTTGCCGGAGTTCGGCTTCATCGTCGGGCAGATGCAGCATGACCTGTTCCACATCTATACGGTCGATGCCCACACCCTGAACCTGATCAAGCACCTGCGTAAGTTGCAGTACACCCAGGTGTCGGAGAAATTCCCGCTGGCCAGCAAGCTCATGGGCAAGCTGCCCAAGCCCGAGCTGATCTACATGGCCGGGCTGTACCACGACATCGGCAAGGGCCGCCAGGGCGACCACTCCGAGATTGGCGCGGTGGACGCCGAAGCATTCTGCCAGCGCCATCAACTGCCCCTATGGGACAGCCGGCTGATCGTCTGGCTGGTGCAGAACCACCTGGTGATGTCCACCACCGCCCAGCGCAAGGACTTGTCCGACCCGCAGGTGATCCACGACTTCGCCCAGATCGTTGGCGATGAAACGCGCCTGGATTACCTCTACGTGCTGACCGTGGCCGACATCAACGCCACCAACCCGAGTCTGTGGAACTCCTGGCGCGCCAGCCTGTTGCGCCAGCTCTACACCGAGACCAAGCGGGCCTTGCGCCGCGGCCTGGAAAACCCGGTGGACCGCGAAGAACAGATCCGTCGCACCCAAAGCGCGGCCCTGGACATCCTGGTGCGTGGCGGCACCGATCCAGACGATGTCGAACAGCTCTGGTCGCAATTGGGCGATGACTATTTCCTGCGCCACACCGCCGGCGACGTGGCCTGGCACAGCGACGCGATCCTGCAGCAACCGACCGATGGCGGACCATTGGTGCTGATCAAGGAAACCACCCAGCGCGAGTTCGAAGGCGGCACGCAGATTTTCATCTACGCGCCGGACCAGCACGACTTCTTCGCCGTGACCGTGGCGGCGATGGACCAGCTCAACCTCAACATCCATGACGCCCGGGTCATCACCTCCAGCAGCCAGTTCACCCTCGACACCTACATCGTGCTCGACACCGACGGCGACTCGATTGGCGATAACCCTGCGCGGGTCAAACAGATTCGCGACGGCCTCACCGAAGCCCTGCGCAACCCGGCGGACTACCCGACCATCATCCAGCGCCGGGTACCGCGCCAGCTCAAGCACTTTGCCTTTGCGCCCCAGGTGACGATCCACAACGACGCCCAGCGCCAGGTCACCGTGTTGGAACTCAGTGCCCCGGACCGCCCGGGCCTGCTGGCGCGGATCGGCCATATTTTCCTGGAGTTCGATCTGTCGCTGCAAAACGCCAAGATCGCCACCCTCGGCGAACGGGTAGAAGACGTGTTTTTCATCACCGACGCTCACAACCAGCCGCTGTCCGATCCGCAACTGTGCAGCCGCCTGCAGGAGGCCATCGTCCGGCACCTGAGCGTCAACCAGGAACCCGATGCTCACCTGACACGCATCAGCATCTGAACGAACAAATTCCCCCCTGTGGGAGCGAGCTTGCTCGCGAAAGCGGTGGGTCAGTCAGCATAATCATTCACTGGCCCACCGCTTTCGCGAGCAAGCCCGCTCCCACATTGAACGAGGCCCTCGATGAACAACGCTTTGAACCAGTTGCAGCCCTACCCGTTCGAAAAGCTCCGCGCCCTGCTCGGCAGCGTCACGCCCAACCCCGACAAACGCCCCATCGCGTTGTCCATCGGCGAACCCAAGCATCGCTCGCCCAGCTTCGTAGCTGAAGCCCTGGCCAGCAATCTGGAAAAAATGGCCGTGTACCCGACCACCCTGGGCATCCCGGAACTGCGTGAAGCCATCACCGGCTGGTGCGAGCGTCGCTTCAACGTGCCGAACGGCTGGCTGGACCCTGCGCGCCACGTGCTGCCGGTCAATGGCACCCGTGAAGCCTTGTTCGCCTTCACCCAGACCGTGGTCAACCGGGGCGACGATGCCCTGGTGGTCAGCCCGAACCCGTTCTACCAGATCTACGAAGGCGCGGCATTCCTGGCGGGGGCCAAGCCGCACTACCTGCCGTGCCTGGACGAAAACGGCTTCAACCCGGATTTCGACGCCGTATCGCCGGACATCTGGAAGCGCTGCCAGATCCTGTTCCTGTGTTCCCCCGGCAACCCGACCGGCGCGTTGATCCCGGTGGACGTGCTGAAAAAACTCATCGCCCTGGCCGATGAGCATGACTTCGTGATCGCGGCGGACGAGTGCTACAGCGAACTGTACTTCGACGAACAGACCCCGCCGCCGGGCCTGCTCAGTGCCTGCGTCGAACTGGGGCGCAAGGATTTCAAGCGCTGCGTGGTGTTCCACAGCCTGTCCAAACGCTCCAACCTGCCCGGCCTGCGCTCCGGTTTCGTCGCTGGCGACGCGGACATCCTCAAGGGCTTCCTGCTGTACCGCACCTACCACGGCTGCGCGATGCCGGTTCAGACCCAACTGGCGAGCATCGCCGCGTGGAACGACGAAGTGCACGTACGGGCCAACCGCGCGCTGTACCGGGAGAAGTTCGACGCCGTGCTGGAAATCCTCAGCCCGGTGCTGGACGTACAGCGTCCCGATGGCAGCTTCTATCTGTGGCCGAATGTAGCCGGCGATGATGCAGCGTTCTGCCGGGACCTGTTCGAACAGGAACACGTGACCGTGGTGCCGGGCTCCTACCTGTCCCGCGATGTGGATGGCGTCAACCCGGGCGCCGGGCGCGTGCGCATGGCCCTGGTCGCGCCATTGGCCGAATGCGTGGAAGCGGCGGAGCGGATCCGCGCGTTCATCCAGCGTCGGGGTTGATGGCTGTATCGGACTGAAGTGGACCGCTGTTGTGGCGAGGGAGCTTGCTCTAGCGGGACTGATCGTTCCCACGCTCCGCGTGGGAATGCATCCCGTGACGCTCTGCGTCACCTTCCAGAAGCGGAACGCAGAGCGTCCCTGGCGGCATTCCCACGCGGAGCGTGGGAACGATCAGTGTGGGCCGGGCGGCCGGCATTTACTGCATCAAGTCCGAAGCTCTACCCGATCCAACGCCTTGTTCGCCAACAACGTCCCCAACTCAATCATCTGCGCCACTCCCAAGGCTACATGCCGCCGCGAGCCTTCCAGGCCAAACGCCAGGTCGCTGAGCATCGCATTGGCCGAAGCCAGGGTTTCGCTGAGGTTGGCTAGCAAGGCTTCGGTATCAACGCTGTCCGACACGGTGAACAACTGCGCCGAGGGCTTGGGGTCTGACTCGCTGTCGTCAGGCTTGAGGTAATGATCCAGCGCACGATCAGCGGCTTCTTGCAGCTTTTCCGGTGCGTAATCGCCGTAAGGGAAAGTGGATGCGGGTTTGGGAGGGTTTGGAGTTTCTTTGATCATTTGATGCTCCTTGGGTGTTGGAGCTGCCACAAAGTCTTCTCACGGACTTAGAGAGAGTGGCAGCCGTACGCGGGGTGAGAATCCGGGTTAACACCCACCAAAAACCCGGCCATGTCGAAACATGCCCGCGCACAGCCGCCATAACACGATGTATGGACGAAACGCGCCTGCACTTTATATGGCCGGCGCCTATGCGCATAGTGGGTGTTCGGATTCTCACGTCCGGTCGCTGAATTGGCAGCGACACCCAGAGGCTAGAGCCCTCGCTTCCGACGGACAACCTTAAAAACTTGTCGGAAACTTCGGTGCGTCTGTCAGACCACGATCGCCTTCTCAGACAAGAAAAGAAATAAAACGTACTGCGATAAGCGAAACCATTGATTTCGTTGGCTTAGTACGTCGACACATCCCAGGCAACGCTGTTTAGAGCGTGCAAGCTGGCTTGAATTCGCTAATACCAGTAGCCATGATCGCCCCCGTCACCAGCGAAGCTGGCAGGAGTCTGGGTCCCTCTCGGGGTTGACCCAGCGGCGCAGAAGGGCAAATCAAGCTCAACTGCGTGTCGATTGAAGCCGCCTTCGGGCGGCTTTGCTTTTTATAAGGGTAAGGATTGGTCCCGTGTGACAAGCAAGGCTAATGTCCCCAATACGGCACACTAACCATCATTTTTAGGCTTAATGGCCTAAATTGGCACATTAAGTGGAGCGAGTAACGGAAGGGAGCTATTCATGAAATTTCTCAAGGAGACAGAGCGATTGGGACTGGCCGCGCTGTTACTCCAAAAGATCCTAGACCATCCTGGCGATCTATTTGCTGTTCGAGGTCTACAAAGCTTTCTGTTAAGACAGGTGATCAATGTTGAGCACAGAGTCAAACGACTGAAGAGCGCTAGGAACAGACTGGTTTCTTCAAAGCGGGGGAGTCGCCGCGTGGTGTTCAACATCAAGGGTAACGACTGCCGCCTGGTGGTCGCCATTGCCTACCGCTTCGGCGCTGTGTACATCAAGTTTGTCGGCACTCATCGTCGGTACGATGGGATCGACGCAAACACCGTGGAAATGGAGTAATCATCATGAACATTCGCCCAATCCGCACCGATGAAGAATACCGGGTAGCTCTCAAAGATATCTCTCCCCTGTTTGAGAATGAGCCTGAACCTGGCACCCCGGAAGGCGATGCTTTCGAAGTCATGATCACTCTGATCGAGGCCTACGAAACCAAGAACTTCCCGGTTGATTTGCCTGACCCAATCGAAGCCATCAAATTTCGCATGGAGCAATCCGGACTCACCGCGGCCGATCTGGCTCCCGCTATCGGAAAAACGAACCGCGCATACGAGGTGCTCAACCGTAAACGCTCGTTAACTCTGCCCATGATCTGGAAGCTTCACGATATGTTCGGCATCCCCGCAGAAAGCCTGATAAAGCCAGTAAAAGCTGCCTGATACTAGCCCGGCCCGCCGGGCTTTTTCAAACCAGCAAGGACAAGAAATGACCTCAACCGAAGAGAAAGACATACCAGAGGTCGACCTGGGTGAGTTCGTAAAGCACATCGGGCTTGAGAAATCGGTTCCTGGGCGTTACAGCTTGTAGCAGCACAGGATCGCCCACCATTCGTATTTGACTTTACCCATCGCAAGGTATGTTCATAGAGTTTGTGATCGACCCCTGACTCTTCGGGCGATGAGGCCGATATTATTTCCCCAACCCCAAATTCGCCTCCGCCAGATCCAACTCCCCCAGCACCTCACGCAGCACATCATCGCCAATCTGGTGATGACGACTAAGGCGATACAACTCCAGCCGCTGCGCCCGAAAAGCCTTCAGGCGCAGCCGGCGCTCCAGCAGGTCCATCTCGAATGCCAGCGCCTGGGCTTCGGCGGAGTCGTTGAACACGTCGAGCTGATGACGATACTCGGACATCAGCCGCGCCTTGACCTCGGTCGCCAGCGCCGCTTGGGCCGCATCCGGCGTACTGCCCGCCTCGGTCGGTTCTTCCACCTCCAGCGCATGGATCGCCGCTTCAGCGGTTTTGCGCCAGGCCTCGCGGACTTCATTGCGACGTTTGTCGTCGGGGCTTTTCTCGATGCCCCGCAGCAACAACGGCAAGGCGATACAAGCTGCGATCAACGACAGCAGAATCACCCCGGCGGCGATGAAGATCAGCAGGTCCCGCTCGGGAAACGCCTCGCCCGCGCCCAACAGCAATGGCACCGACAGCACGCCCGCCAGTGTCACCGCGCCGCGCACCCCGCCGAAGGTCAACAGCCAGCAGGAACGTGCGTTCGGCACCAGGATCAGCTCACCCTTGCCACGCCAGCGGCGCAACAGCCCCGACAGACGCCAGATGCTTTGCACCCAGACAAACCGCAGCACCAGCAACACCAGGAAAATCGCCAGCACATCCAGGTAACGGTAGAACAACGTCGGCCAGAGCGTGGTTTCGAGGCGGGTCACCGCCTTGATGATGTCCGGCAGTTGCAAGCCCAGCAGCAGGAAGATCAAGCCGTTGAAGGCGAATTCCAACAGCGACCAGACACTGCGATTGAGCAGCCGCGTGCCAGTCTGGCGCGGCAGCAGGTCGAGCCAGCTCTGCATCATCCCCGCCGCCACCGCCGAGAGAATGCCCGAGGCGCCCAAGCGCTCAGCCAGCACATAGGCGGCAAACGGCAGCAGCAACATGAACACCACATGGGTGGCCGGGTCGTCCCAACCCCGGGCAATCATCCACGCCCGCAGCCGGCCCAGCAGCCAACTCAGGGCCACGCCGACCAGCAGGCCGCCGACCGCCACCAATACGAACGTCAGGCTCGCGTTGGCCAGGGAAAAGACCCCGGTGATGGCCGCCGCCAGGGCGAACTTGAACGTCACCAGGCCCGACGCATCGTTCATCAGCGCCTCACCCTGGAGCATGTGCATCAGGGGGCCGGGCAAGCGGTCGCGGGCAATCGCCGACACCGCCACCGCGTCGGTCGGCGACAGCACCGCCGCCAGGGCGAAGGCCACCGGCAACGGGATACTTGGCAGCAGCCAATGAATGAAATAACCGGCGCCCACCACCGTGAACAACACCAGCCCCACCGCCAGCGTCAGGATCGGCCCGCGCAGGCGCCACAACTCGCGCTTGGGCATGCGCCAACCGTCGGAGAACAGCAGCGGTGGCAGGAACAGAAACAGGAACAACTCAGGATCGAGGGCCACGTGCAGCCCCAGGGACGGCCAGGCCAGCACGGCACCGGCGCCGATCTGTACCAGGGGCAGCGGCAGCGGGATCAACCGTCCGAGCAGGCGCGAAACACCCACCAGCATCAACAGGATCAGGACGGTATAGGCGCTCTGCATAGCGGTTTCCAATGACAGCGACACACATCCGGCAACAGCTTGCCGTTGAAGTGCCATATTAACCGCCTAGGATTAACTTGGCCGTTACACCTACGTCGCAGCCCCACCTCTTGTGGGAGCGAGCTTGCTCGCGATAGCGGTGTAGCCAGTCGACATCAATGTTGGATGTAAGACCGCCATCGCGAGCAAGCTCGCTCCCACAGGTTTTGGTGTACATCAACCTGGGCCGTCGCGAAACCGTCCGGTCATGGCATAATCCTTCACCTTTTATTTCCAGCACCTGCAAAGGGGGCAGTTCCTTGACCGATTCAAGCAAAACGTTGCACCTTTTCGGCATCAAAGCCTGTGACACGATGAAAAAGGCGCGCACCTGGCTCGATGAACACGCTGTACGCTACGACTTTCACGACTACAAGACCGCCGGCATCGACCGTGAACACCTGACCCAATGGTGCAACGAGCATGGCTGGCAAGTGGTGTTGAACCGTGCCGGTACGACCTTTCGCAAACTCGACGACGAACGCAAAGCCGATCTCGACCAGACGAAAGCCATCGAACTGATGCTCGCCCAACCCTCGATGATCAAGCGCCCGGTGCTCGATCTCGGTGACCGAACCCTGATTGGCTTCAAGCCAGATATCTATGCGGCAGAAATCAAGTAAGCCTGCCCAGTCCATTTTGTAGAGGTAATTTCATGTCCACTACCCTGTTCAGCCTGGCCTTCGGTGTCGGCACTCAAAACCGTCAAGGCGCCTGGCTGGAAGTGTTCTACGCACAGCCGCTGCTCAACCCATCGACCGACATCGTCAAAGCCATCGCGCCGATCCTCGGCTACAGCGAAGGCAACCAAGCCATCACCTTCACCACCGCCCAGGCCTCGCAACTGGCTGAAGCCCTCAAGGGCGTCGATGCCGCACAAGCTGCCCTGCTGACCCGCCTGGCTGAAAGCCACAAGCCACTGGTCGCCACCCTGCTGGCCGAAGATGCCCAACTGAGCTCCACCCCTGAGGCCTACCTCAAGCTGCACCTGCTGTCCCATCGCCTGGTCAAGCCCCACGGCCTGAACCTGGCCGGGATTTTCCCTCTGCTGCCGAACGTGGCCTGGACCAGCCAGGGCGCGATCGACCTGGCCGAACTGGCTGAGCACCAGCTCGAAGCCCGCCTGCGTGGCGAACTGCTGGAAGTGTTCTCGGTGGACAAGTTCCCGAAAATGACCGACTACGTGGTCCCGGCCGGCGTGCGCATCGCCGACGCCGCGCGAATCCGCCTGGGCGCCTATGTGGGCGAAGGCACCACGGTCATGCACGAAGGTTTCGTCAACTTCAACGCCGGCACCGAAGGCCCGGGCATGATCGAAGGCCGTGTCTCGGCGGGCGTGTTCGTCGGCAAGGGTTCGGACCTGGGCGGCGGTTGCTCGACCATGGGCACCCTGTCGGGCGGCGGCAACATCGTGATCAAGGTCGGCGAAGGCTGCCTGATCGGCGCCAACGCCGGTATCGGTATCCCGCTGGGCGACCGCAACACCGTGGAGTCGGGCCTGTACGTGACCGCCGGCACCAAAGTCGCGCTGCTGGACGAAAACAACCAACTGGTGAAAGTGGTCAAGGCCCGCGACCTGGCCGGCCAGCCCGACCTGTTGTTCCGCCGCAATTCCGAGACCGGCGCGGTGGAATGCAAGACGCATAAGTCGGCCATCGAGCTGAACGAAGCACTGCACGCCCACAACTAAGCTTCACACCAGCACCTGTGGTGACGAGCCTTTGTGGGAGCCGAGCTTGCTCGCGATGAACGATGATGCGGTCTTGCAGTTAAACCGTGTCGCAGCCATCGCGAGCAAGCTCGGCTCCCACAAAAAAAGCCCGCTCCCACAAGGTCCGGCGTAACTCCAGCAGGGCCCGAAAGCATGTTGATCCAATCCCCCTGGCGTGCCGATTTCCCGGCCATCGCCGCCCTGCAACGGCAAGGCCAGACCTACCTGGACAACGCCGCCACCACGCAAAAACCCCAAGCACTATTGGATGCCCTGACGCATTACTACACCAACGGCGCGGCCAACGTGCACCGTGCGCAACATTTGCCGGGCGCCCATGCCACCCAGGCGTTCGAGGACAGCCGCCTCAAGGCTTCGCAATGGCTCAATGCCGGAAACTGCGGGCAGGTGGTCTTCACCCACGGCGCCACTTCGGCGCTGAATCTGCTGGCCTACGGGCTGGAACATTTATTCAACCCGGGCGATGAGATCGTCATCAGCGCCCTGGAGCACCACGCCAACCTGCTGCCGTGGCAGCAACTGGCCGAGCGCCGTTCGTTGACCCTGGTGGTGTTGCCACTGGATGCCGACGGGGTGATCGACCCTGGCGCCGCCGCCGAACTGATCGGCCCCCGCACGCGCTTGCTGGCGGTGAGCCAGTTATCCAATGTGCTGGGGGCCTGGCAACCCGTGCCGGCGCTGCTGGCGCTGGCCAAGGCCCAAGGCGCGCTGACGGTGATCGACGGCGCCCAAGGCGTGGTCCATGGCCGCCACGACGTGGAAGCGCTGGGCTGCGACTTTTACGTGTTTTCCAGCCACAAACTCTATGGCCCCGACGGGCTGGGCGTGCTGTTCGGCCGTACCGAAGCCCTTGGCAAGCTGCGCCATTGGCAGTTCGGCGGCGAAATGGTGCAACAAGCCGATTACCACAGCGCCACCTTCCGTCCGGCGCCGCTGGGCTTCGAAGCCGGCACGCCGCCGATTGCCAGTGTGATCGGGTTGGGCGCGACCCTGGACTACCTGTCCGCCCTCGATCCGCAAGCGGTCATCGACCATGAAGCGGCGCTGCATGACTACCTGCGCCATGGCCTGCAAGCCCGCAACGGCATTCGCCTGCTGGGCAACCCGCGCCTGGCTCTGGTCAGTTTCGTGGTCGAAGGCATCCACAACGCCGACCTGGCCCACCTGCTGACCGAGCAAGGCATTGCCGTGCGCGCCGGGCATCACTGCGCGATGCCACTGTTCAAACATTTGAAGCTGTCCGGTGCGATTCGGGTGTCGCTGGCGTTGTACAACGATTCCGCCGACGTCGAACGGTTCTTCGAAGCCCTCGACCAAGCCTTGGAGATGTTGCGATGAACCTGCCGACCGATGCCACCACGGCGCTGCAGATCTTCCGGGACGCGTCAGGCTGGGAGCAACGGGCCCGATTGCTGATGCAATGGGGCGAACGTCTGCCGCCCCTGAGGGACGAGGACAAGTGCGAGGCCAACCTCGTCCATGGCTGTGAAAGCCAGGTGTGGTTGGTGGGTCGCTTGCACGACGGGCACTGGCAGTTTTGCGCCAGCAGCGATGCACGGTTGATCCGCGGGTTGGTGGCGTTGCTGCTGGCGCGGGTCAACGGGCTGTCCGCTGATGAGTTGCAACAGGTGGACCTACCGGATTGGTTCAACCAGCTGGGATTGTCGCGGCAGCTGTCGCCGTCGCGTAGCAATGGCTTGAATGCGGTGTTGAAGCGGATGTTTGAGTTGACTCAGTAACCGCCATCGCGAGCAAGCTCGCTCCCACAGGGGATTTGGTGTACGCAAATACTGCATTCAGCCCGACCCCATGTGGGAGCGAGCTTGCTCGCGATGAGGCCATCAGCCCCCTCAAACCTGAGGCTTGACCCTGTCCGCCGGTCGCCGCACACCCGCCACGATCTTATCCACCGCCTTGGTCGCCGCGACCATGCCAAACGTCGCCGTGACCATCATCACCGCACCAAACCCGCCGGCGCAGTCGAGCTTGACGCCGTCGCCGACAAAACTCTTCTGCAGGCAAATGCTGCCGTCCGGCTTCGGATAGCGCAGTTGTTCGGTGGAGAACACGCAGGGCACGCTGTAATGGCGGGTCACCGTGCGGGAAAAACCATAGTCGCGGCGCAAGGTGGAGCGCACCTTGGAGGCCAGTGGATCGTTGAACGTACGGTTGAGGTCGCAGACCTGGATCAGCGTCGGGTCGATCTGCCCGCCCGCGCCGCCGGTGGTGATGATCTGGATCTTGCGGCGCTTGCACCAGGCGATCAGAGCAGCCTTGGCGTTGACACTGTCGATGCAGTCGATCACGCAGTCGATGTTCGGCGTGATGTACTCGGCCATGGTGTCGCGGGTGACGAAGTCGGCCACCGCGTGCACCGTACAGTCGGGGTTGATCCCCCGCAGCCGCTCGGCCATCACTTCGACCTTGGGTTTGCCGACGGTGCTGTCCAGGGCGTGCAACTGGCGGTTGGCATTGCTGACGCAGACATCGTCCAGATCGAACAGCGAAATCTCGCCCACGCCGCAACGGGCGATGGCTTCCGCCGCCCAGGAACCGACACCACCGACACCGACGATCGCCACATGGGCCGCCCGCAAGCGCTCCAGGCCTTCAATGCCATACAAACGGGCGATGCCGGCAAACCGTGGATCTTCTGTACTCATGACCATTACCCCAAAAACCGGCGCGCATTATAGGGCTTTGTCTCGGCAATTTAAGCAAAACCTCTGTGGGAGCGAGCTTGCTCGCGATGGCGTCGGATCAGCCAGCATCGATGTCGACTGATACACCGCCATCGCGAGCAAGCTCGCTCCCACAGGTTTTGTGTTCCACCTGTCCCGCACCAGGGGCCAATGGTGTTCGTTTTGCTATAAGATAACCGCCATTTTGCGAACCTTGGCCCAAATGCAATCCAACGGCCGAACTCAGGACCTGTGGGAGCGGGCTTGCTCGCGAAGGCGTCATCACTGCCGCTAAAAGCTTCGCGAGCAAGCCCGCTCCCACAGAGCCCGTGTTTCCTTTCCATGTTTCCGGAGTTTTCCATGACGGCCCACGCCGACCTCTCGCCGACCCTGCAACTCGCCTGCGACCTGATCCGCCGCCCGTCCGTGACGCCGGTGGATGCCGATTGCCAGAAACTGATGATGCAGCGCCTGGGCAACGCGGGCTTCACGCTCGAGCCGATGCGCATCGAGGATGTGGATAACTTCTGGGCCAGCCATGGCAAGCATGACGGCCCGGTGCTGTGTTTCGCCGGGCACACCGATGTGGTGCCGACCGGTCCGGTGAAGGCCTGGCAGCTCGACCCGTTCGACGCCGTCATCGATGAAGAAGGCATGCTCTGTGGGCGCGGTGCGGCGGACATGAAGGGCAGCCTGGCGGCGATGGTGGTGGCGGCCGAACGGTTCGTCGCCGACTACCCGGACCACAAGGGTTCGCTGACCTTCCTGATCACCAGCGATGAAGAAGGCCCGGCCCACCACGGCACCAAAGCCGTGGTCGAACGCCTCAAGGCCCGTCAGGAACGACTGGACTGGTGCATCGTCGGCGAGCCGTCGAGCACCACCCTGGTGGGCGATGTGGTCAAGAATGGCCGGCGCGGCTCCCTTGGCGCGAAGCTGACCGTGCGCGGCAAGCAAGGCCACGTGGCTTATCCACACTTGGCGAAAAACCCGATTCACCTGGCCGCCCCCGCTCTGGCAGAGTTGGCCGCCGAGCATTGGGACCATGGCAACGACTTCTTCCCGCCCACCAGTTTTCAGATCTCCAACCTCAATTCCGGCACCGGCGCGACCAACGTGATCCCCGGTGACCTGGAGGCGGTGTTCAACTTCCGCTTCTCCACCGAATCCACCGTCGAAGGCCTGCAACAGCGCGTCGCCGATATCCTCGACAAGCATCAGTTGGACTGGCACATCGACTGGGCGCTGTCCGGCCTGCCGTTTCTCACCGAGCCGGGGGCGCTGCTGGACGCGGTGTCGTCGAGCATCAAGGACGTCACCGGGCGCGAGACGAAAGCGTCCACCAGCGGCGGCACGTCCGACGGTCGTTTTATCGCCACCATGGGCACGCAAGTGGTCGAGCTGGGGCCGGTCAACGCGACCATCCACCAGGTCAACGAGCGCGTGCTGGCCGCCGATCTCGACGTGCTGACCGAGATCTACTACAAGACGCTGATCAAGTTGCTCGCCTGATGCTCGCCTGCCCGATCTGCAGTGAACCGCTGAACGCGGTGGACAACGGCGTGGTGTGCCCCGCCGGTCACCGCTTCGACCGCGCGCGGCAGGGTTACCTGAACCTGTTGCCGGTGCAGCACAAGAACAGCCGCGATCCCGGCGACAACCAGGCGATGGTCGAAGCCCGCCGCGACTTTCTCAACGCCGGGCACTACGCCCCGGTCGCCCGGCTCCTGGCGGAACTGGCCGCCGAGCGCGCGCCCGGGCGCTGGTTGGACATCGGCTGCGGCGAGGGTTACTACACCGCGCAAATCGCCGAGGCGTTGCCCCAGGCCGATGGCTATGCCCTGGACATTTCCCGAGAGGCGGTCAAGCGTGCCTGCAAACGCAACCCGCAACTGACCTGGTTGATCGCCAGCATGGCCCGGGTGCCGTTGGCGGACGGTTGCTGCCAGTTCCTGGCCAGCGTGTTCAGCCCGTTGGACTGGCAAGAGGCCAAGCGCCTGCTCAGCCCCGGCGGCGGCCTGATGAAGGTCGGCCCCACCGCCGGCCACCTGATGGAGTTGCGCGAGCGCCTGTACGACGAAGTGCGCGCCTACACCGACGACAAGCACCTGGCCCTGGTGCCGTCGGGCATGGCGCTGGATCACAGCGAAACCCTCGAATTCAAGCTGACCCTCGACAACGGCCAGGATCGCGCCAACCTGCTGGCCATGACGCCCCACGGTTGGCGCGCCAGCGCCGAACGCCGCGCCAGCGTGATCGAGCAGGCCGAGCCATTCGAGGTCACGGTGTCGATGCGCTACGATTATTTCGTTCTTCAATAACCTTTTTGATTCCGGGCCCCGGGCAACCGTTCAGGGCCAGTTAAATCCGCGAATGGATTTTTCAAGACCGCAGCGAGGACATCCATGCGCCAACCCGATATCGAGATTTACCTCAAGGACGCCGACGTCGACCACAAGGCCATCGCCGCCTGGCTCGGCCAGGCCCTGGGCCCGTGCAGCGACTGGGTACAGAAAGGCCAGACCTACAAGTGCAAGGCCGGCAGCATCCCCGTGACCTGGCTGCCCAAGGCCGTGGGCAAATGGAACAGCCTGTACCTGGAAAGCGACCAGACCCCGTGGGAAGACGACATCGCCTGCGCCCGCGCCGCCTTCGCCGCACTGAACGTCGAAGTGCGTTGCGCGCCTGGGTCATGGGTGGAGGAAGAAGGAGAAGAATCGGCGGACCGCTGGATTCGCATCAGCGCCGACGGGGAAGAAGAGATTACCTGGAAGACGGCGTGACAGCTGGGTAGGCCTGTTGCGATTGCCAGGCTCGACGCCACTTGCAATGCTAAAACAGATCCCAATGTGGGAGCGGGCTTGCTCGCGAATACGGTGTGTCAGGCAATATCCTTGTGACTGATACACCGTATTCGCGAGCAAGCCCGCTCCCACAGGGATTACTGTGACGGCAAGCGCGGTTTACAACCCCACCACATCCTCAGCCTGCAAGCCCTTATGCCCTTCCACGACCGCGTACTCGACCTGCTGGCCTTCGGTCAGGGAACGGTGGCCTTCGCCGCGGATCGCGCGGTAATGCACGAATACATCCGCCCCGCCTTCGCGTTGGATGAAGCCGTAACCCTTGGCGTCGTTGAACCACTTCACACTGCCGGTTTCCCGTGCTGCCATGATGCTCACTCCCATTTTTATCTTATAAGTCGACTTTTCGATGGAAAGCCGTACGAACTTTCACCACCGTCTGGCCGTCCATGGGAGGCCGGGGCGGTAACCTGCCGAGTATATGACACACGGGAAAACTCTCAACTGACTTTACTTCGGCGCTTTTTTGCCGATTTTCGATGAATCCGGCACACTAGCGGGCCCGAGCAACCGCTCGGTTTTATCCACTCATGCAGAAGCCGTATGACCCGCTCCCCGTTCCGCCGTCTTGTGTTTGGCACCCTGCGCCGACTGTTGTACCTCTGGGTTCGCTCCGAGACCATCAACCAGTCGTCCTTTACCCTCAACCTCGACCGCAGTCGTCCGGTGTTCTACGTCCTGCAAGACCCTTCGCTCACCGACCTGGCGGTGCTCGACACCGAATGCACCAAGGCCGGCCTGCCCCGTCCGGTGCTGCCGGTCTCGGTGGGCAACCTGCTGGAGCCGGCGGCGTTTTTCTACCTGACTCCCGCGCCGGACTGGCTCGGCCGCCAGGACAAACGTGGCGCGCCACCCACCCTGACGCGGCTGGTCGACGCCCTGACCCACAATGCCGCCGAAGACGCCCAGATCATCCCCGTCAGCGTGTTCTGGGGCCAGTCGCCCGACAGCGAATCCAGCCCCTGGAAGCTGTTGTTCGCCGACAGCTGGGCCGTCACCGGGCGCTTGCGCCGTCTGTTGAGCATCATGATCCTGGGGCGCAAGACCCGCGTGCAATTCTCCGCACCGATCCACCTGCGCGAACTGATCGAACACGACAAGGGCCACGAACGCACCGTGCGCATGGCCCAGCGGATCCTGCGGGTGCACTTCCGCAACTTGAAAGCGGCAGTCATCGGTCCCGACATCTCCCACCGACGCAACCTGGTCAAGGGTCTGTTGAACCAGCCACTGGTCAAGCAGGCGATCGCCGAGGAAGCCGAGCGGGAAAAGATCGCCCCGGAAAAAGCCAAGGCCCAGGCCCTGCGCTACGGCAACGAGATCGCTTCGGACTACACCTACACCGCGATCCGTTTCCTGGAGGTTGTACTGAGCTGGTTCTGGAACAAGATCTACGACGGCATCAAGGTCAACCACATCGAAGGCGTGCAGAACGTCGCCCAGGGCCACGAAGTCATCTATGTGCCGTGCCACCGCAGCCACATCGACTACCTGCTGCTGTCGTACCTGCTGTTTCGCAACGGCCTGACGCCACCGCACATCGCTGCCGGCATCAACCTCAACATGCCAGTGATCGGCGGCCTGTTGCGCCGAGGCGGGGCGTTCTTCATGCGCCGCACTTTCAAGGGCAACCCGCTCTACACCGCGGTGTTCAACGAATACCTGCACACGCTATTCACCAAAGGCTTTCCGGTGGAGTATTTCGTCGAGGGCGGTCGCTCACGCACCGGGCGCATGCTGCAACCCAAGACCGGTATGCTCGCCATCACCCTGCGCAGCTTCCTGCGCTCGTCGCGCATGCCCATCGTGTTCGTGCCGGTCTACATCGGTTATGAGCGGGTGCTGGAAGGCCGCACCTACCTGGGCGAACTGCGCGGGGCCAGCAAGAAGAAAGAATCGATCTTCGACATCTTCAAAGTCATCGGCGCCCTCAAGCAGCGCTTCGGCCAGGTGGCGGTGAACTTCGGCGAACCGATCAAGCTGGCGGAATTCCTCGACGGCGAACAACCCGGTTGGCGCCAACAGGAACTGGGCCCGCAATTCAAACCGGCCTGGCTCAACGCAACCACCCATCGCCTCGGCGAGCGCGTGGCCCGTCACCTGAACGAAGCCGCGGCCATCAACCCGGTCAACCTGGTCGCCCTGGCGCTGCTGTCCACCAGCCGCCTGGCCCTGGACGACCGCGCCATGGCGCGGGTGCTCGACCTGTACCTGGCGTTGCTGCGCAAAGTCCCGTACTCGCCCCACACCACCCTGCCCGAAGGCGATGGCCAAGCGCTGATCGAACACGTGAAGGGCATGGACCTGCTGTCGGAACAGAACGATGCCCTGGGCAAGATTCTGTACCTGGACGAGCAGAACGCGGTGCTGATGACCTACTACCGCAACAACGTGCTGCACATCTTCGCCCTGCCGGCGTTGCTGGCGAGCTTCTTCCAGAGCAGCTCGCGCATGAGCCGCGAACAGATCCTGCGCTACACCCATGCGTTGTACCCGTACCTGCAATCGGAGTTGTTCATTCGCTGGTCGCAGGAAGAGCTGGACGGCGTGGTCGACCAATGGCTCGACGCGTTTGTCGAACAGGGCCTGCTGCGTTTCGAAAACGACCTGTACCTGCGTCCGGCGCCGAGTTCACGGCACTTCGTGCTGCTGACCCTGCTGTCCAAAAGCATTGCCCAGACCTTGCAGCGCTTCTACATGACCGTCTCGCTGCTGCTCAACAGCGGTCAGAACACCATCAGCGCCGAAGAGCTGGAAGACCTCTGTACCGTCATGGCCCAGCGCCTGTCGATCCTGCATGGCCTGAACGCACCGGAATTCTTCGACAAGAGCCTGTTCCGCCACTTCATCCAGACGATGCTGGACCTCGATGTGCTACGCCGCGACGAGGCCGGCAAACTCAGCTACCACCCATTGCTGGGCGAACTGGCCGAAGGCGCGGCCAAGCGGGTACTGCCGGCGGAGATTCGCCTGTCGATTCGCCAGGTGGCGTTGCATCGCACTGAAGATGCGGCGGAAATCGCCGTCAGCCCCGACCTTTGACATTGACCGATCACTCACACCGAACATGGAACGGTTCCGGTGAGTGCATCGGTCAATTGGCAGGCGTACTCCGACGCCACGCAGCGGCCAAGGCGACGTCAAACGAAGAAAAGACTTACAGAGAACTTTGGAGCAGGCCTCTAGGATGAGGTCACGTCAATGTCGACGTATTGAAAAGGAATTCAACATGAACATCATCACCCTCAACCTGCAACTGCCCGCAGGCTACAAACTTCCGGAAGCCGGCCGTGCCGAAATCAGCGTTCGAAATGCCGACGGTGTGCAGATCAGCACCAGCGGCGGCCAGGGCTCGAACATGGCGCCAAGGGAGCCTCTCCAGCAGCCTTGGCAATATCGCTTCCAGATCAATTCCGAGAGGGCGTCCGTAGGCGAGAAACTCTCGGTAAAGGTGCAAATGTACCAAGGTGGTACCGCTCTTTTCCTTGATACCGAACAGGCCTTCACCTGGGATGGCGGCGATCAACACGTTGACATCCCCCTGAGCCTGGCGCCAGCATCGCTGGCTGAAACTGTTCAAGCGCCCGTGTTCGGCTCCTGAGCCGCGCCGTTACGCAGGGATGCTTGGACGCAAATCCGCTAAATGCTCGTTGACGCCGGTGTGTGGCTGGCGTCAACGAGCCAGGTGCTTGCCCCATGAAAAAACTCGCTCTGCTTGCATCCATGGCCTTGCTGGCCGCTTGCCAATCGACAACACCACCCGCCGCGTCCCTCGACGGCGAAGTCTTCTATCTGCAACGCATCGCCCTGCCGCCCAACGCGACCTTGAGCGTTAGCCTGCAGGACGTTTCCCTGGCCGACGCTCCTGCGGTGGTGCTCGATGAACAGAGCGGCCCGATCAAAGGCCAGGTCCCGCTGCCGTTCCACCTCAGTTATGATCCCGCCCAGGTCAAGCCCGGCCATCGTTATGCCGTGAGCGCCCGCATCGAAGTGGATGGCCAGTTGATGTTCATCACCACCGAACAACACGCCGTGCAACTCGATGGCAAGGATCCGCAGCCGTTGAAGATCCGCGTCAACGCCGCACGCTGATTGCTTTTTCCAACTTTTTTCAAGGACGCCATCATGCTCCGCTCTACCCTCCGTTTCACCGGCCTGTGCGCGGGCCTGTTGATCTGCGCCAATGCCATGGCCCTGTCCCTGGGCGACCTGTCGCAACAAGATGCCACGGGCGGCCTCAAGGACGCCTTGACCCAAGGCGCACAGGTGGCGGTCAAGCAACTGGGCACACCCGGCGGCTTCAGCAACAACCCGGATGTGAAAATCGAACTGCCAGGCAAGCTGGGCAAAGTCGCCAGCAAGATGAAGGCCTTCGGCATGGGTGAGCAGGTCGATCAACTGGAAACCAGCATGAACCAGGCTGCCGAGGCCGCCGTGGTCCAGGCCCAGCCGATCCTGGTCAATGCCGTGAAGAACATGAGCGTGAGCGATGCCAAGGGCATCTTGAGCGGCGGCAGCGATTCGGCAACGCAGTACCTTAACAAGAGCAGCCGCGAGCAGATCCGCGCCAAGTTCCTGCCCATCGTCAAGCAAGCCACCGACAAGGTCGGCCTGGCCCAGAAATACAATGCCTTCGCCGGCCAGGCCGCGACGCTCGGCGTGCTGGATGCCAAGAGCGCCAACATCGAGAACTACGTGACCGAACAGGCGCTGGATGGATTGTTCGAAATGATCGGTAAGCAGGAAGCCACCATTCGCCAGAACCCGGCGGCTGCGGCGACCAGTTTGGCGAAGAAAGTCTTCGGCACCCTCTGAGCCCCAGCCCAAAACAACTGTGGGAGCGAGCTTGCTCGCGATGAGCACACTGCCTAGCTGACAAACCACGATCCTGTGGCGAGGGAGCTTGCTCCCGCTCGGTTGCGCAGCAACCGCAAAAGCTTGGGGCCGCTGCGCAGCCCAGCGGGAGCAAGCTCCCTCGCCACAGGTTCGGTGTGCACCTCTTAATCAGGTTTTCTTGACCCTGAACCACGCCGCATACAACGCCGGCAGGAACAACAGCGTCAACGCCGTGGCCACGATCAAGCCGCCCATGATCGCCACCGCCATCGGCCCGAAGAACAGGCTGCGTGACAGCGGGATCATCGCCAGCACCGCGGCCAGTGCGGTGAGCACAATCGGGCGGAAGCGGCGCACCGTGGCTTCGATGATCGCCTGCCAAGGCGCCAGGCCAGCCTTGATGTCCTGTTCGATCTGATCCACCAGGATCACCGAGTTGCGCATGATCATCCCCGACAGCGCGATGGTGCCGAGCATGGCGACGAAGCCGAACGGCTGGCGGAACACCAGCAAAAACAGCGTGACGCCGATCAACCCCAGGGGCGCGGTGAGAAACACCATGGCCGTGCGGGAGAAACTGCGCAGTTGCAGCATCAGCAACGTCAGCACCACCACGATGAACAACGGCACACCGGCATTCACCGATTTCTGGCCGCGGGCCGAATCCTCCACCGTACCGCCCACCTCCAACAGGTAACCGTCCGGCAGCTCGGCACGAATCGGCTCCAGGGTCGGGAAGATCTGCTGGACCAGGGTCGCCGGTTGCTCCTTGCCGTAGATATCGGCCCGCACGGTCACGCTCGGCAGGCGATTGCGGTGCCAGATCACGCCCTCTTCGAAGCCGTATTCCAGAGTGGCGATCTGCGACAGGGCCACGCTCTGGCCGTTGTCGGTTGGCACCGCCAGGCTCGGCAGCAGCGACAGCTCGGTGCGTTCATGCACCGTACCTCGAAGCAGGATTTCGATCAGTTCGTTGTCTTCCCGGTACTGACTGACACTGGAGCCGGTGAGGGAGCTGCGCAGGAAACTCGCCAGGTCGGTCGTGCTGACACCCAAGGCCCGGGCACGGTCCTGGTCGACGTTCAGGTACACCACCTTGCTCGGCTCTTCCCAGTCCAGGTGCACATTGACCACGTAGGGGTTTTCGCGAACTTTCGTGGCCACTTTCCGTGCCAGGGCGCGGACTTCTTCTATGTGCTCGCCTGTGACACGGAACTGCACCGGATAGCCGACCGGCGGGCCGTTTTCCAGGCGCGTGACCCGCGAGCGCAGGGTCGGGAATTGCTCGTTCAGGGTCGCGATCAACCAACTGCGCAAAGGCTCGCGGTCTTCGATGGTCTTGGCCAGCACCACGAACTGGGCAAAGCTGGAAGCCGGCAGTTGTTGATCCAGGGGTAGATAGAAACGCGGTGAACCGGTGCCGACGTAGGCCACGTAATTGTCGATGCCGGCATGATCCTTGAGCAGCGCTTCCAGGCGCTTGACCTGCTCGGCGGTATTGCTCAGGGAGGCGCCTTCCTGCAGCTTCAAGTCAACCATCAGCTCCAGCCGCCCCGATGCCGGGAAGAACTGTTGCGGCACGAACCGGAACAACACCACCGAGCCGACGAACAACAGCACGGTCAGCAGGATGACGGTTTTGCGCCGACGCACGCACCATTCCACCATCCGCCGGACACGCTGATAGAACGGCGTGCCATAAGGGTCGGTCTGGCCGTCAGTCGTGCCATGTTTGGCCGCATGAATTTTCGCCAGGTCTGGCAGGAGCTTTTCCCCCAGGTACGGCACGAACACCACGGCGGCCACCCAGGACGCCAGCAACGCCAGGGTCACCACCTGGAAAATCGAACGGGTGTACTCACCGGTGCCCGATTGCGCGGTGGCGATCGGCAGGAAGCCCGCCGCCGTGATCAACGTACCGGTGAGCATCGGGAATGCAGTGCTGGTCCAGGCGAAGCTGGCGGCCTTGATCCGGTCGAAGCCCTGCTCCATCTTGATGGCCATCATCTCCACCGCGATGATCGCGTCGTCCACCAGCAGCCCCAGGGCCAATACCAACGCGCCGAGGGAAATCTTGTGCAGGCCGATCCCCAGGTAGTACATGGCGGCGAACGTCATCGCCAGCACCAGCGGGATCGCCAGGGCAACCACCATCCCAGTGCGCAACCCCAGGGAGAAGAAGCTCACCAGCAACACAATCGTCAGCGCTTCCACCAGCACCTGGACGAACTCACCGACCCCGGTCTTCACCGCCGCCGGCTGGTCCGAAACCTTGCGCAATTGCATGCCGGCCGGCAGGGTGTTCTGGATACGGGCAAAGTCGGCTTCAAGGGCCTTGCCCAGAATCAGGATATCCCCGCCTTCCTTCATCGCCACGGCCAGGCCGATGGCGTCCTCGCCCATGAAGCGCATGCGTGGCGCTGGCGGATCGTTGAAACCACGGCGCACGTCCGCCAGGTCGCTGATGCGGAACGTACGATCGCCGACCCGGATCGGGAAGTTGCGGATCTCTTCCACCGTCTGGAAATTCCCCGAAACCCGTAGCTGCAAGCGCTCGCTGCCAGTCTCGAAGAAGCCCGCAGTGGAAACCGTGTTCTGCTCTTCAAGGGCCTGCTGGACCGCCGCCAAGGGCAGGCCGAGGGTCGCCAGCTTGACGTTCGACAACTCGATCCAGATCTTCTCGTCCTGCAACCCGAGCAGCTCGACCTTGCCCACGTCCTTGACCCGCTGCAGTTGGAGCTGGATGCGATCGGCGTAGTCCTTGAGCACGGCATAGTCGAAGCCGTCGCCGGTCAGTGCGTAGATATTGCCGAAGGTGGTCCCGAATTCGTCGTTGAAGAACGGCCCCTGGATACCCGGCGGCAAGGTGTGGCGAATATCGCCGATTTTTTTGCGCAACTGGTACCACAGCTCGGGAATCTGCGCCGAATGCAGGGAGTCGCGGGCCATGAAGGTCACCTGGGATTCCCCGGGTCGGGAGAACGAGACGATTTTCTCGTAGTCACCGGTTTCCATCAGTTTCTTTTCGATGCGCTCAGTGACTTGTCGCGAAACTTCCTCGGCCGTGGCGCCTGGCCAGTTGGTGCGGATCACCATGGCCTTGAAGGTGAACGGCGGGTCTTCGCTCTGGCCGAGCTTGGTGTAGGAAAGCGCGCCGACGATGGCCAGCAACAGCATCAGGAACAGTACGATCTGGCGGTTACGCAGCGCCCATTCGGAAAGATTGAAACCCATCGCGGATTACTCCTTGGCCGTCAGGTTGACCACGCGGTTGGAGCGATCCACTGGCCGCACCTGCTGGCCGTCGAGGAGCACATGCACGCCGGCAGCCACCACCCAGTCGTCGGGGCTCAGGCCTTCCAGCACCGGCACCGTCTTTTCGCCGAAGGCGCCGACCCGCACCGGGACTTTTTTCAAGGTGTTGTTGGCGTTGACCACCCAGACATACGTCGCGCCGTTTTCAGCCGTCAGGGCCGACAAGGGCACCGACAGCGGCACCTTGTCGGCGGTCTGGATAAACACCCGCGCGCTCTGGCCCAACTCGGCCGGAACACTGCCGGCGGTGAAGGCCACGCGGGCGGCGAAGGTACGGGACTTGGGATCGGCCGCGGGTGACAGTTCGCGAATACGCCCGCTGAAACGCTGGTCGGGCTGGCTCCACAGCTCGACCGAGACCGGCTGGCCGATCTTGAACCGGCCAAACCCTTGTTCCGGCAGACTGATCAACACCTCGCGCTCACCGTCGGTGGCCAGGGTGAAGACAGTTTGCCCGGCCGAAACCACCTGCCCGACTTCCACCGAGCGCCGGGCCACTACGCCATCCTGGGGCGCACGCAACACCGAATAGCTGGCCTGGTTGTTGGCGACATCGAACTCGGCCTTGATCTGCTTGAGCCGCGCGGTGCCTGAGCGATAAAGGTTTTCGGCGTTGTCGTACTGGGAGCGGCTGACCATCTGCCGTTCCATCAAGGTTTTGTAGCGGTCACGCTCGGCGCGGACCAGGTTCAGGTTGGCCTCGGCGGCGGCGACCTGGGCACGGGTCGCTTCCAGTTGCAGGCGCACATCTTCGGGATCGAGCTCGGCCAACGGTTGATTGGCCTTGACCCGCTGCCCCTCTTCCACCAGTCGTCGGCTCACCTTGCCGCCAATGCGAAAGGCCAGGTCGGGCTCGAAACGGGCCCGCACTTCGCCAGGGTAACTGTCCATCGCCTGGGCCGACGGCTCGGGCTTGACCACCATGGCCGGGCGCACGGCGACGGGCACCGGTTCGTCATGACCGCACGCAGACAATAAAAAAACCAGGGTGACTGGCACGGCGAGGGGCAGGGCATAGCGGAACATGGCGAGTGACCTTTCGCTAATGGTGCTTGGAATAATTATACTGATGAGTATGTTATTAATAGCAAACTCACCAGTCCAGTATTAAAGCGAAGAAATGTCGAACAATCCTTCACCCCCCAGCGGCCCTGGTCGCCCCAAGGACCTGGCCAAGCGCCAAGCCATTCTCGATGCGGCGAAACGCTTGTTCCTGGGCATGGGTTACGCCAATACCAGCATGGACGCCGTCGCCACCGAGGCCGGGGTTTCCAAACTGACGGTCTATAGCCATTTCAACGACAAGGAGACACTGTTCTCCGCTGCCGTGATCGCCAAATGCGAAGAGCAGGTGCCGTCGCTGTTTTATGAATGGCCCGACGGCGTTCCGATCGAACAGGTGTTGTTGAACATCGCCCGCGGGTTCAACCAACTGATCAACAGCGACGAATCCCTGAACCTGCATCGGCTGATCATGGCCCTGGGCAGCCAGGACCCGAAGCTGTCGACGATTTTCTACGAAGCAGGCCCACAGCGGATGCTCTCAGGCATGGAGCGGCTGCTGGCCAAGGTTAACCAGAGCGGAGCCCTGAGCATCGATAAACCGCGCAATGCCGCCGAGCATTTTTTCTGCCTGATCAAGGGCGCGGCGAATTTCCGGTTGTTGTCTGGCTGCGGCGAACCCCAGAAACCGGAAGCGGCCGAGGCTCATGTGCAGGAAGTGGTGGGGCTGTTCATGCGGGCTTATCGGCCTTAGCTCGACCGGTAGCCTTTCGCAGGCAGGAAGGGCGTCATCGCGAGCAAGCTCGCTCCCACAGGGTTTGATGAGCACCACAGATCCAATGTGGAAGCGAGCTTGCTCGCGATGCAGGCGACCCGGTCTCAGGGCTTGAGCGCTTTCTTCGGGTAGATGTCGTAGCGACTGGATTTGCCATCGAGCCCATGGCTCGGCTTCGGCCCTTCGATGCTCGGGGCTTTGCGCGGGCGCTTGACCACCACCCGGTGCGTCGCCAGGGCCAGGGCCGCGGCGAGCAGTGCCGGGGCGTCCGGATCATCGCCCACCAGGGGGCGGAACAGGCGCATTTCCTTCTTCACCAGGGCGGTTTTCTCACGATGAGGGAACATCGGGTCGAGGTAGATCACCTGGGGCGGTTCGCCTTCCCAGTTGCGCATCACCTCGATGGAATTGCCCTTGAGCAAACGCATGCGCGCCACGATCGGCGCCACCTCGAAGTCCTCGGCCCCACGGGCCAGGCCATCCTCCAGCAAGGCGCCAATCAGCGGCTGGCGCTCGATCAGGCTCATATCGCAGCCCAGGCTGGCCAGCACAAACGCATCCTTGCCCAACCCGGCCGTGGCATCCAGCACCCGCGGACGCACACCCTGGGCGATGCCGACCGCCTTGGCGATCATCTGGCCGCTGCCGCCGCCGTACAAGCGCCGATGGGCCGCACCGCCTTCGACGAAGTCCACGCGCACCGGCCCGGGTGCATCCGGGCCCAACTGCTGCAATTGCAACCCCTGCTCACCGACCTGCAAGGCAAACTCGCCATCGTCCCCTTGCAAAGGCAGGCCAAGCCGCTCGGCCCAGTGCTCGGCCTGCGGTTGGAAGGCCGGGGCCAGGGCCTCGACATGGATGCGACAGGCCGCGGGTTGTTCATTCATGGAAACATGCTCAAAAAATTAAGGATCGGCAAAAACGGCCGATAACAACGGTGAACGGCATTTTGCCAGAGCTGAGCGTCGACCGAGAAAAATGTCAGACATTCAATCCACATCGATAGGCGTTATCTCCCCTTACGGCGATTACAGCCTGCGTAACACCCAAGCGCTGAGCGGCGTCAGTCACCTCTGGCAGGATTTTTTTGCCCGGGCCCTGGCCGATCAACTGGGTGATAACGCACCGGCGCCTGGCAGCTACCAGCCAGAGCCCCTCGATGAGGCCGTTGAACCGACCCTCGGCGCCGAGCTGCTGGCGCACATCGTCAGCCAGCGTACCTGTGAAGTGACGGAAACGCCGGTCAAGCCGCCTGAACCGCTGTTCCTGCCCATCGCCGAATTCGAACTCGACCTGCTGGACAAGCCCTTCCCACCCTTCCCGCCGGAAGAAATCGCCGCCCAGCAAAAACAGCAGACCTTCGAAAGCAACTGGGTTCGCCCACTCGTCCTCGCCGCAGGCCAACCGCTGCCAGAGCCGGGCCCGGCGCCACAACCGCGCCCATTGCACCTGCCGATCGCCGAGTTCGAACTGGACCTGCTGGACAAACCCTTTCCGCCGTTCCCGGAAGAAGAGCTCGTGGCACAGCAGAAGCAACTTGACTTCGACACCCGCTGGGCACGTCCGATCGTGCTGCAGAACCTGCGCATCGCCGCCTGAATCAGCGACAGATCCACCATGGCCCGACGTCCAGATGAAAATGGTTGCGGTGCGCCGCGTTGTAATCCGGGCTCAAGACCACACTGAACATATCGCAGGCGCCGTCCCGAGCCTGACGCAGAAAGCGCGCATCGGCATTGTCCTTGGGCCAGTCCCTGAGCACGCTGATCGTGCGCCCATCGGCCAGGCGAAACCCGGCGATGTCCAACGCACTGGCGGTGGCGTGCTGGCTACGCGCACCGCTCTCACGACCGTACATATTGCGGCAGGCGAAACTGCCGAGGTGATCGACCCGCGTCACTCTTTGCCCGTAGGCGGCCATCGCCGCCGGCTGCAACCCATGGCGCTCGAACAGCGCGAACGCCACCGCCAGGGGACAACTGGCGAGGAAACTGCTGCTCAGCGCCACCTCACCGCCCTGCACCCTCAACACGTTGGTCAACGGGCACGACGTATTGGCGCCACTGTCGGCCTGGCGCGCGGTGCGCAGCCCCGAGGTGGCGAGGGCCTGGTCACACAGCTGCGGGTCGTTGCGCAAGGCCATGAGTTTGAAGCGGGTCAGCAGGTTGGGCGCGAGATTGACGTCCAAGGGCGCCCAGGGATTCCATTGGGGCGGCAGTGCCACCCAGCCGCGCCATACCGCCAGCACGGCAACGCCAACGAGCAGTGCCACGATCGCAAGAGTTTTCAAAAACCGCACGACAATGCCTCGGGCATCAACCCTTGAATAATTGGTTGGCCTGCTTGAACGGCATCGAGCGGCGCGTGAAGGTGAACGTGCCCTGCTCCTGGATTTCCTCGGCGGCGCGGAAGAACTCGCCATACGCGGCCAGGGCCAGAGCTGACCCGACGCTGATGCGCTTGACGCCCAACTCGCTCAACTGCGCGACGGTCAGGTCCAGCGCCCCGGACATCAGCACGTTCACCGGTTTCGGCGCCACGGCCTGCACCACCGCGAGCACTTGTCCGGCGCTGCTCAGCCCCGGGGCGTACAGCACGTCGGCCCCCGCGTCCGCGAAAGCTGCCAGGCGGCGAATGGTGTCATCCAGATCCAGATTGCCGTGCAGGAAGTTTTCCGCCCGGGCCGTCAGCAGGAAGGGATACGGCAAGCTGCGCACGGCCTCGGCGGCGGCCTTGACCCGCGCCACGGCGTGGTCGAAGCAATAGATCGGGCTGTCTTCGCGCCCCGTGGCATCCTCGATCGAACCACCCACCGCACCGGCCTGCGCCGCACGGAGCAAGTTACGCGCGCAGTCCTCGGGGGCATCGGCAAAACCGTTCTCCAGGTCGACGGCCACCGGCAGGTCAGTGGCCGCCACAATCGCCCGTACGTTAGCCAACGTGTCCTCCAGGCCCAGCGCGCCATCGGGTCGGCCCAAGGAAAAGGCGTGACCGGCACTGGTGGTGGCCAAGGCTTCAAAGCCGAGGCTGGCCAGCATCTTGGCCGAACCGGCATCCCACGGGTTGGGAATGACAAAGGCCCCTTCACGTTCGTGCAAGGCCTTGAACGCCTGGGCTCGACGAGTTTGCGCATCCATGTAGTTCGCTCCTGAGCAGAGAAGGAGTGGGCCTCAGAGCAAACCCAGTTGCTCGGCGGCGGGTTCTCTATATAGCGCAGGCAGGGCCGGCAAGCCAGGTAATCGACTCATCAAACGCTCGTGAAAGCGTTGCGCGAGCCGGGCCGCCAGCAGGTTGTCGGCAGTGTGCAGGAAGATATAAGGCGTGCGTCCCTCTTCGATCCAACCGGCGATTTTCTCCACCCAGGGCGTCAGGAACGGCTCGTTGGCTTCCAGCACCGGATGGCCGATGAAGCGCACTTGCGGACGTTGCGTGAACGCTGCGGGCCGGGGCGGCACGCGGGGCTTTTTCGATTGCGCGTGAAGCACGGCGGGATCAAGGGAGGTACAGCTGAACAAGGCCCGGGGATCGAGGCAGATGCGTTCGACGCCGCGATCGAGCAACAGCCGATTGAGGCGTCGCTCGGCGTCGCCCTTGGCGAAGAACTCATCGTGACGGACTTCCACGGCCAAGGGGCGCTGCAAGGCGTCGATGAACCCTGCCAATTCCGCTAACCGATTCGGAGTGAAGGCCTTGGACAGTTGCAGCCAGTACGGCGCGACGCGCTCGCCCAAGGGGCTGAGCAGTTGCAGGAAAGTTTCGGTGGCCGTCAGGCGCTCGCGCAAGTCGCCATTGTGGCTGATGTCACCGGGAAACTTGGCGGTGAAACGAAAGTGCTCGGGCATGATGTCGGCCCAGCGCTGGACCGTAGCCGCAGACGGGCTGGCATAGAAGGTCGTATTGCCTTCCACGGCATTGAACACTTGGGAATAGAGATTGAGGAAATCGGTGCTTTTGGCGTCCTGGGGATAAAGGTAATCGCGCCAGGCGTTTTCGCTCCAGGACGGACAGCCCAGGTAGTAAGGCAAGACCATCAGATGTAGAGATCGAGTCCCAGCACTTCCATATCCCAATCGACGAAACCGGCGGTGCTCAAGTAGCTCGCCAGGGCCGTGGCGACACTGCGGCTCATCGCACGGTGATAAATCATGTCTTGCTGACGGGCAGGAAGATTGCTCAGGCGCTGCGCGGAGGCTTTGGCGGCGCGGGCGGCCAGTTGCTCCTCGGACGGAAATTCCAGGTCGCCGTCGATGTCATCGAAGTTTTCCGGCTCAGTGGCTTTACCCGCACGAGGCCGACGCTTGATGGGGTAGGACTGGGATGAAAAGCCGTCTATACGCATAACAGAATGCTCGGTATCAATGATGGCAATTTAGCGGCACTTTCGCAGCCGCGCAAATGCGCAAGTGATAACTAGAACACATAAAGTCAAAAAGGTTTAAAAACGGGGCGAAAAAGTGACGACTGGCAATATTTGAGTGTGACTTTTGGAGCCGAAAATGACTTTTGCGAGCACAACGCTTGGGGAAGACCGTTGTGGCGAGGGAGCTTGCTCCCGCTGGGCTGCGAAGCAGCCCCAATACCTGGACCAGAACGGTGCGAATGAGACGTTAGGGCCGCTTCGCGCCCCAGCGGGAGCAAGCTCCCTCGCCACAACGGTGCTCGCTTGAATACCCGTCGCTGTCGAGTTACCGCTCGGACTTGGGTGTTGCCACCTTGTCCCTCAGGTACACCGGTTGCGCATCATCGGCTGCAATGGCTTCGCCCCGTGCCCAGGCGAAGCGGGCCAGGGCCAGCAGGTCTTCGGCGTGAGGCAGCAGGGTGGCATCCTGGCCGGTCAGCCGGACAGCGATGCGCTCGCCATAACCCCAACCTGTGCCAGCGCCAAACCAGTCACCGTCGGCCCCGCTTGGCAACGCCGCGGCCTCGGGTGGCAATACCGCCTCGGAACCGACCAGGCGCATCTCGCCGTCGGTTTCGCCGTAGCAGCCCCAGTACACTTCGTCCATGCGTGCATCGATGGCTGCCGCCACCTGGCGGGCGCCGTGCTCACGCATCGCCCGCTGGGCCAGTACCGCCAGGTTCGACACCGGCAACACCGGCCGCTCCAGGGCAAAGGCCAGCCCCTGCACCACACCGATGGCGATGCGCACGCCAGTAAAAGCCCCGGGCCCACGACCGAAGGCAATCGCGTCCACCGCCTGCAAGGTTGTCCCGGCGTCGTTCAACAGTCGCTGGATCATCGGCAACAGTTTCTGCGCATGCAGGCGCGGGATCACCTCGTAATGGCTCGTGACCTTGCCGTCGTGCAGCAAGGCAACGGAGCAAGCTTCGGTCGCGGTGTCCAGGGCCAGCAAGGTGCTCATCGATGTGTCCGTAAATCAGGTGGGAAAAAAAGTGCGCCAGTATAAACAACTACGGCCCGCAAGCGGGCCGTAGTTGATGCAACTGATCAGACTTTTCAGCTCAAGGCTGCAAGCACCTTGGCCGTGATCGCTTCAACCGAACCGACGCCTTCGATGTGGCTGTACTTCGGCTTGCCATTGGCAGCCGACAGCTTCTGGTAGAAATCCACCAGCGGCTTGGTCTGGGAATGGTAGACCGACAGGCGATGACGCACGGTTTCTTCGGTGTCGTCCTTGCGTTGCACCAGCTCTTCACCTGTCACGTCGTCCTTGCCTTCGGTTTTCGGCGGATTGTAGACAGTGTGATAAACGCGACCGGAAGGTTCGTGAACGCGTCGACCGGCAATGCGCTGGACGATTTCCTCGTCTTCGACGGCAATTTCAACCACCGCATCCAGCTCGACACCAGCAGTCACCAGGGCTTCAGCCTGGGGAATGGTGCGCGGGAAGCCATCGAACAGGAAGCCATTGGCGCAGTCGGGTTGAGCGATGCGATCCTTGACCAGGGCGATGATCAGGTCATCCGACACCAGGCCGCCGGCATCCATGATGCTCTTGGCTTGAACGCCCAGTGGAGTGCCCGCCTTGACCGCGGCACGCAGCATGTCGCCAGTGGAGATTTGCGGGATACCGAATTTTTCGGTGATGAACTTTGCCTGAGTACCTTTACCGGCCCCGGGAGCTCCCAGCAGAATGACGCGCATCGATGTGCTCCTCAATTTTTTTATGTAAAACGCTCGGATTCGCCTCGTGGGGCCAATCTTCGAAAAACAGGATCGTGACCGCCCAAACGGCCAAAGGCTGATCAAGATACACAGCAGGCCCGACCCACACAAGCCGCCGAAAGTCGGAGTAACCCGCGCCCGATACGACCTTCGGAGGGGGTGGCGAGCGTCGCAACCGAACAACAAACTGTCGCCTGCTCGACCTGCTCCCTCCCCCAGCGGACAACGCCCGGGAATGCCGGACGAGCCGTTTCGGTGCGCTGACTGATGTTAGCCGGTATTGCGCAAACCGGCGGCAATCCCCGCCACAGACACCAGCAACGCCTGTTCCACGGGGCTGCCCTGGGCGACATCCTGCTGCCGCGAGCGCGCCAACAGTTCGGCCTGCAACAGGTGCAACGGGTCGAGGTAGGTGTTGCGCAGGCGAATGAATTCCAGCGTGGCTGGGCTATGTGCCAGTAGCTGCGACTGACCGGTCAAGCCAAGGACCACCGAGCAGGCCTGCGACAATAGGTCGCGTAAATGCGCACCCAAAGGCAGCAGCCCAGGTTCCACCAAACGCTCGTCGTAAGAGCGCGCGATATCGGCGTCGGCCTTGGCCAGCACCATCTCCAGCATATCGATGCGGGTCCGGAAGAACGGCCATTGCTCGCGCATCTGCCCCAGCAACTCACCTTCGCCGCGCTCCAGGGCCTTGCTCAGTGCGGTTTCCCAGCCGAGCCAGGCCGGCAGCATCAGGCGCGTCTGGGTCCAGCCGAAGATCCACGGGATCGCCCGCAGGCTTTCGATGCCGCCGGCCCGACGCTTGGCCGGACGGCTGCCCAGGGGCAGGCGCCCGAGTTCCTGCTCAGGGGTGGACTGGCGGAAGTACTCGACGAATTGTGGGTTCTCCCGCACCACGGCGCGGTAGGCACTGACGCCGTCAGCCGCCAGTTCGTCCATCAAGTCCCGCCACTGCGGCGTGGGTGGCGGCGGCGGCAGCAACGTCGCTTCAAGCACCGCGGCGAGGTAAAGGTTGAGGTTCTGTTCGGCGATGTCCGGCAGGCCGAATTTGAAACGAATCATTTCGCCTTGTTCGGTGGTGCGGAAACGCCCGGCCACCGAACCGGGTGGCTGGGACAGGATCGCCGCATGCGCCGGACCGCCGCCACGGCCCACGGTGCCGCCACGACCGTGGAACAACAGCAGTTCGACTTGCTGCTCGCGGCAGATGTCCACCAGCCGCTCTTGGGCCCGATACTGTGCCCAGGCCGCCGCCGTGGTTCCGGCATCCTTGGCCGAGTCGGAATAGCCGATCATCACTTCCTGGGGGCCTTGCAGCCGTGAGCGATAGCCGGGCAGCAGCAACAGCCGCTCGATCACCGGCCCGGCGTTGTCCAGGTCGGCCAGGGTTTCGAACAGCGGCACCACCCGCATCGGCCGCAACACGCCGGCGTCCTTCAACAACAGCTGCACGGCGAGGACATCGGAAGCCGCGCCGGCCATGGAGATCACATAGGAACCCAGGGACGCCGCTGGCGCCGCCGCCACTTCCCGGCATGTCGCCAACACTTCCGCGGTGTCGGCCGACGGCTTGAAATGGGCCGGCAGCAGCGGGCGCCGGTTGTTCAGCTCCTCGAGCAGGAAGCTGATGCGCTGCTCCTCGTTCCAATCCTCATAGCGGCCCAGGCCCAGGTAGTCGGTGATTTCCGTCATGGCGGCGCTATGACGCGTCGAGTCCTGACGCACATCGAGGCGCACCAGGAACAAGCCGAAGGTCACCGCCCGGCGCAGGCAATCGAGCAACGGCCCGTCGGCAATCACGCCCATGCCGCACTCGTGCAGGGAGTGGTAGCACAGCTCCAAGGGGTCCAACAGTTCGCGGTTGTGCTGCAACACCTCGGCGCCGGGTGGCGTGGCGGCACTCAAGGAGGCGTGGGCCCAGTTGCGGGTGGCGCGCAGGCGTTCACGCAGTTGCTTGAGCACGGCGCGATACGGTTCGGCGCTGTCGCCGGCCTGGGCACGCAAGGCCTCACTGGCGTTTTGCATGGACAGCTCGGCCGCCAGTTGGTCAACGTCACGCAGGTACAGGTCCGCCGCCATCCACCGTGCCAGCAACAGCACCTCGCGGGTCACGGCGGCAGTGACATTCGGGTTGCCGTCACGGTCGCCGCCCATCCATGAGGCAAAGCGGATCGGCGCGGCCTCCAGCGGCAGACGCAAGCCGGTGGCGGCATGCAGGGCCTGATCGGCCTTGCGCAGGTAATTGGGGATGGCCTGCCACAGCGAATGCTCGATCACCGCGAACCCCCACTTGGCTTCGTCCACCGGGGTCGGTCGGGTGCGGCGGATCTCTTCGGTGTGCCAGGCTTCGGCGATCAAGCGCTGCAGCCGTTCGTGAATCTGCGCGCGCTCGGCGCTGGTCAGGTCGCGGTGATCCTGGGCGGCCAATTGCGCGGCGATGGCGTCGTATTTCTGGATCAGCGTACGGCGAGCCACTTCCGTGGGGTGGGCCGTGAGGACCAGTTCGATCTCCAGGCGACCCAACTGCCGGGCCAGCGCCTCGGCACCATGGCCCTCGGCCCGCAACCGGGCGAGCAGCTCGGGCAGGACCCGTGCTTCGAAAGGCGCCGGTTGCGACTCGTCGCGACGGTGGATCAGTTGGTACTGTTCGGCAATGTTGGCGAGGTTGAGAAACTGGTTGAACGCCCGCGCCACCGGCAGCAATTCGTCCTCGCTCAGTTGGTTGAGGCTGGCGCTGAGTTCGGCGTCCACGGAGCCGCGTCGGTCCGCCTTGGCCCCCTTGCGGATCTGCTCGATCTTGTCGAGAAACGTGTCTCCGTACTGTTCGCGGATGGTATTGCCCAGCAGTTCGCCGAGCAGGTGGACATCCTCGCGCAAGCGGGCATCGATATCGGTCATCAGCATTTCTCCAGCAAAAAAATCCGGACAGCTCTTGGCTTAGAGAGTGCCGATGCCCGCCGCTTATGACAAGCGACGAAGGGACTTTAAACCTTGTCCAACAAAGCTAGTCTCATGAGTAAGCCACACAACGGCTTGTCACTCACCGCGACTGCCACGAGCAGGCTGATTGAGGTCATCATGAAAATTCGTGAGCTTGCCCAGCATTGGGAAGAAAACGCCAAGGGTCGCCTGACCCAGACCGGCTACACGATCCATCTGGACGTGGAAGCCGCCGCGCGCCTGGCGGCGATTTGCGACATGTACCCCAAGCGCCACCCCGAGGAGCTACTGGGCGAACTGATCGGGGCCGCGCTGGAAGAGCTGGAAGCGAGCTTCCCCTACATCAAGGGTTCACAAGTCGTGGCCACCGACGAAGAAGGTGACCCGCTGTACGAAGACGTGGGCCCGACCCCGCGATTTCTCGCGTTGTCCCGTCGGCATCTGCACGAACTTTCCTTGCAGAACGACAAATCCAAACACTGATTTCCCTACAGCGCAAATCTTGTAGGAGCTGCCGAAGGCTGCGATCTTTTGATCTTTTCGTTTGAGACTCAAGCGGCAGGGGAAAGATCGCAGCCTCGCTTCGCTCGGCAGCGCCTACGCACGCGCCCTCCAAAAAAACGCACGTTCCCTACGCCGGGAATACCGCTGCGCGCCCTGAAAGTTCAGCTTTTCTGCCGCTGACCGATCAGTCAGTAATTCCTTTTGGCGAATGGCCATCCTCGCTGAACTTTTGAAAAACGCATCGGGTCACACCGAGTAACCATACTGGAACGGTTGTTTAAATAAACGCGCCTTGGCGCCAACGCCTAACCAGACGTCACGGTTTCGGTCCCAGCATGGATTTGTCGTTTTTTCAGGAGTTTTCCAATGGAGTTGAAGCCTATGAATACCTGCACTGCCAAACCCTCATCCACTGGCCTTCGCGGCTTGAAGCTGGCTGCCCTGGCGATCGGCAGCAGCTTCATTCTCGCCGGTTGCGCCGGCAATCCACCGTCTGAGCAGTACGCAGTGACCCAATCGGCGGTCAACAGCGCGGTCAGCGCCGGCGGCACCGAATTCGCCGCTGTGGAAATGAAATCGGCCCAGGACAAACTGAAGCAAGCCGAAATCGCCATGCATGACAAGAAATACGACGAAGCCAAGCGACTGGCCGAACAGGCCGAGTGGGATGCCCGCGTCGCCGAGCGCAAGGCCCAGGCCGCCAAGGCCGAACAAGCACTCAAGGATTCTCAGAAAGGGGTTCAGGAACTGCGTCAGGAAGGCATGAACAAGGTTCAGTAAGCCGTTCACGCCAAGACGTACTTCTCATTGATAAAAGGACGACAGACTATGATGCACAAACACTTGATGATGCCCGCCCTGCTCGCAGCCTGCGTAGCCCTGGCCGCTTGCTCCCATGACCCGAACGCGAACCTGGAACAGGCGCGGACCAACTACAACGGCCTGCAGGCCGACCCGGCCGCGACGAAGGTAGCTGCGCTGGAAACCAAAGACGCCGCCGACTTCCTGGCCAAGGCCGACAAGGCCTACCTGGACAAGGAAGACGAAGCCAAGGTCGACCAGTTGGCCTACCTGACCAATCAGCGCGTCGAAGTGGCCAAGCAGACCATCGCCCTGCGCAACGCCGAAGCCGAGCTGAAAAACGCCGGCGACGAACGCGCCCGTGCGCTGCTCGACGCTCGCAACGCGCAGATCAAGCAACTGCAGGACAGCCTGAACGCCAAACAGACCGAACGCGGCACCCTGGTGACCTTCGGCGACGTGCTGTTCGCCACCAACAAGTCCGACCTGCGCGCCAGCGGCATAACGAACGTAAACAAACTGGCGCAGTTCCTCCAAGAAAACCCGGACCGCAAGGTGATCATCGAAGGCTATACCGACAGCACCGGTTCGGATTCCTACAACCAGTCGCTGTCGGAACGCCGCGCGAGCTCCGTGCGCACCGAGCTGGTGAAGATGGGCGTAGACCCAGCCCGTATCGTGACTCAGGGCTACGGCAAGGAATTCCCGGTGGCCGACAACACCAGCGTCTCGGGCCGCGCCATGAACCGTCGCGTGGAAGTGACCATCTCCAACGACAACCAGCCAGTGGCTCCGCGCTCGACCATGAGCGCCAACTGATCGGCTGAGTGCAACAAAAAAGCCCCGCCTGACTTCAATCAGGCGGGGCTTTTTAATGGCTTATTCCCCTGTGGGAGCGGGCTTGCTCGCGAAGGCGGTGTGTCAGTCACTGTAGTAGGTAGCTGACCCGACGCCTTCGCGAGCAAGCCCGCTCCCACAGGGGGTTTGTAGCGTCCTTGGGGTTACGGCTGAAGCTTCTGCGGCGTCTCCTGGCCCATGCAGCGCACCGCGCGTTTCTTCTCGTTGATCAGCACACCGGTCAGGCCTTTCTGCTCGGTGTCGAACAACACCAGCACACCATCGATGCACTGGGCGACCTGGGGAGCCGGTTCCAGGGACACCTTGTAGTCCTCCCCCGGCACGGTCTTGAGCATGGTGAATTGGTTGAGCAGCAACGCGTCCTCGGGCTTGGCGAAGTGCAGGTAACCGTAGTACCACAGCACCGCGACGGTGCCGATGATGCTGCAGATACCGGTGATGATCAGGGGGATGGCGTTACGTTCTTCGCTCATTGCGCACTCTCAGCAGATTCAACGGGTGATTTCGGGTAGTTCGGGACCTCGCCCAAGCGACGCAGGCCGTCGAAGTGCTGGGGGTCGTCGAGGTAGCGCAGCATCACGGTGCGCCAGGTCGGGTCGGCGAATGTCTGCACATGGCCGCCGCGAGTCAGTTGCAGAACCCGCGGTGGCGGCGCAGCTTGATACAGACGAATGCCATTGGAAAGAGGCACGATAGGGTCATCCAAGCTGTGATAGATCAATTTCGGTACGCCATTCAATTGCGCCACGGAACTGATCGCGCTGTCACCGTCCGGCACCAGCCAGGACAACGGCACCTGGAACGGCCAGGTCATCCATGATGTGCTCAAGGCAAAGCGCCCGACGTCGCGGTAACTGGCCGGCACGCCATCGAGCACCAAGGCCTTGAGCTGCCGTTGCCGCTGGGGATGTTCCACCAGATAATGCACCGCCAGCGAACCGCCCAGGCTCTGGCCGAGCAGCACCAGCGGCTTGCCCTGGACATCGGGCGACTGATCGAGCCATTGGAACGCGGCGTCGATGTCCTGGTAAATCGCCGGCAGGCTCGGCTCGCCTTCGGACACGCCGTACCCCCGGTAATCGACCATCAACACCTGATACCCCTGCTCCGGCAACCACCAGCTCCCGCCCAGGTGCCAGGCCAGGTTGCCGCCGTTGCCGTGCAAATGCAGCACCGTGCCCTTGACCTCCACGCCAGGTTTGACGGGCAGCCACCAGCCCCGCAGCTTGAGGCCATCAGCGGTGGTCAGGGTGACGTCGCGGTACTCGAGCTTGGCCCGCTCGGGGGTAAACGGCAGGCCGCGCTCGGGGTAGAACAGCAGTGAGCTGCAACCGCTCAGGGCCAGCAGCAGGCAAAAGATGCCGAGGATTCGCATCCGGTGAAACCTCGCAAAAAACAGAATTGGAACACAGTCCCCTGTGGGAGCGGGCTTGCTCGCGAAAGCGGTGGGTCAGTCGACATCATCGTTATCTGACCCACCGCTTTCACGAGCAAGCCCGCTCCCACAATTGGGCAGTGTGATGCTTAAAGGATATTGGAATAATCCGCTTCGATCCGGTCCAGGCTCAAGTGGTTCAGGAAGTTGGAGAAACACATCCAGGCCGACAGGGCGTTCATGTCGCGGAACTGCTCGGGCAGGTATTTGGGCGGCACCACCAGGCCTTCGTCCACCAACTGGCGCAACGTGCGCATGTCCTCAAGGGTGGTCTTGCCGCAGAACAGCAGCGGCACCTGCTCCAGCTTGCCTTTGCGCACGGCCAGCTGAATGTAGTTGTAAACCATGATGAAGCCCTTGAGGTAGGACAAGTCTTTGGTGAATGGCAGGCCGGTCGGCACCGAGCCACGGAACACCCGGCTGGCGTTGCCATAGCTTTCGGCCATTTCAAAACCCTGCTCGCGGAAGAATTCGAAGATCTGCAGGAAATCGGCGCCCTCCTCCACCATGTGAATGGCCCGGGTGCGGTTGGTCAGTTTGCGCAGGCGACTCGGGTAAGAGGCAAAGGTGATGATTTCCATCAGGATCGCCAGACCTTCCTGGGTCACCGTGGACGAGGGCGGGCCCTTGGACAGGAAGGTGCAGATCGGCTGGTTCAGGCCGTTGAGGGTGGTGCCGACGTGCACCAGCCCTTCATGGACCTCCAGCGCCCGCACATCGCGCTCGTTGAACATCGCATCGGTGCGGATCTTGATGTAGTCCGCGCCCGCCGCCGCGTCGGCCACGATGCCATCGGACTCGAACACCCGGATGGTTTCCTCGGCTTCGCCGAACACCCGGTTGAGGCGGTGCTGCAACAGGTTGACGGCTTCCTTGGCGCTGAGGACTTTCGGCTCGTCCTTGAGGTCGCCACGGCCATCGATGTTATTCAGGTAATCGGAAAGCATCAGGCCCAGGTCGGCCAGGGTCGGATCGCCGGCGTGGAAGGCATCGGAGGCGGCGCCATAGAGTTCCTGGGAGATCAGCCCAAAATCCTCGGTGCCACGGGCTTCGAGCATGCGCACCACCATGCGGTATTCCTTGCACATGCGGCGCATGATCTGGCCAACCGGGTTGAACTGCCCCAGTTGACGGGTGATGTCACGCTCGATGTTCTGGAACTCCAGCTTCACTTTGCTGGAATCGAAGGACAGTGGCCGGTTGAGGTAATAGTCGCGATCCACCGCGGGCATTTCCTTGCCTTTGGCCTTGAGAAACCCCTTGCGGATATTCTCGTCCCACTTCACCGCATCGAGGATGCGAATCGGCGTTTGCGCCAGCACAATGCGATCGGACAAGGTGCGTATCGTCTGCTGGTAATCGTCCACCCGGAACTCCTGTGAAAAAACGTCCGCTTGTAGCAATTATTGGGATTTGGCCAGTCGCTGGTAACGCACGGCTTCCGAGAACACATCGGAATTGGCCGGATCGTCGAGGTAGCTGAAAACCTTGTTCATGTCGCTGTCCACCAACACACCTTCTCCCTCCTCGCTCTGGTTCGGTTGGCCGCTGAGGAGTTTCTGACCGATGGCCTGGTTGATCTGCTCCAGGTCCAGGTTGTAGATCACCAACTCCTGTTTATCGGTCAATTCGAAACCGGCGATCAGGAAATGTCCGCCATAGCGGGCCGGTACCTTGGCCGACAGGTACCAGCGGCTGCCGTGACGGGACACGGTCAGGGGAATGGCTTCGCGCTCATGGGGCCTGGCCCTGAAGTAGCTGATGGCCTGGTAGCGGTGCTTGCCGACCTGCGTCAGTTCCAGGTTCAACGGTTCGCCCCAGGCATTGGTGCTGGTCCAGTGGCCGAGCAGGCCCGCGGGCGCGGCTTCGCTGTCAGGCAACGGCGCCTTGAACGACACCAGGCAGCCACTGAGCAGCAGCAACGACACGGCCAGTACAACGGCACGCCAGGCTTTCATTTGAACTCCCTATGGCATCTGTGGCGAGGGGATTTATCCCCTCGCCACAAGGGGCTGCTGTAACCCAAAAAGGGTCACACCGACGCCAGTACCAGGTGCATGTAGCGGGTCAGGATGCCGAGCATATCTTCATCGGCTACCGGCTCGGCGCCATTGAGCAAGCCCTGATATTCCATCCGTCCGATAATCGCCGTCAACACTTTGGCATCCTGTTGCGGCTCGCGGGAGCCTAATACCTGGAAAAACTGACACGTGCCGTGCAGCAAAATCTGCTGGTGGGAGCGCACCAACTCCGCCAGGCGCGGGTTGAGCAGGGCTTCCTGGCGAAAGGCCTGCTCGGCCATCAGGTACTCACGACGACTGTCCAGTTGATGGCGTACGTAATCGGCGGTCATCCGGGCAATGTCATCCGCCAGTTGCGAACGCGACTGAGCGCTGCCGTCACCATAGGCCACCATTTCCCGCAGCAGGCCCTCGTTGTTGGCCCACAACTTGGCCATGAACGCTGCGCTGCGTTCCACGTATTGGGCGAAAGTGTCGGTGAGCAGGTCATCGATATCTTTGAAATAATACGTGGTGGCCGACAGCGGCACGCCCGCTTCGGCGGCCACCGCGCGATGACGCACCGCGCGCACGCCATCGCGCACGACAATGCGCATGGCCGCATCGAGAATCTCCTGGCGACGCTGCTCACTGCCCTGTCGGCTGGCCTTGCGGCCCTGGTACTGAACACTTTCAGCGACAGCCGTGGCGACGCCCGCTGCACCTTCTGAAGCCATTGCACGATTCACGACAGGTCTTCCTCGCTCTTTGAAAAACTAACCAATTGATACGTTTGTACCAGACAGGCAATAAAAAGCCGCCCTTCCAGGCGGCTTTTTAGTTGAAGCACTTACGCTTGAGGCCGCATGTGCGGGAAGAGAATCACATCCCGGATCGACGGTGAGTTGGTCAACAACATCACCAGGCGATCGATGCCGATGCCTTCGCCGGCGGTCGGCGGCATGCCGTACTCCAAGGCGCGCACAAAGTCGGCATCGTAGTGCATGGCTTCGTCGTCGCCGGCGTCCTTGTCGGCCACCTGGGCCATGAAACGCTCGGCCTGGTCTTCGGCATCGTTGAGCTCGGAATAGGCGTTGGCGATTTCACGCCCACCGATGAACAGCTCGAAACGGTCGGTCACGCTTGGGTTCTCGTCGTTGCGACGGGCCAGCGGCGAGACTTCGAACGGATACTGGGTGATGAAGTGCGGCTGTTCCAGCTTGTGCTCGACCAGTTCTTCGAAAATCATCACTTGCAGCTTGCCCAGGCCTTCGAAGCCCAGCACCTTGGCGCCGGCCTTCTTGGCGATGGCGCGGGCCTTGTCGATGTCCTGCAGGTCGGCGGCGGTGATCTCAGGGTTGTACTTGAGGATCGAGTCGAACACCGACAGGCGCACGAACGGCTCGCCGAAGTGGAACACCTTGTCGCCGTACGGCACGTCGGTAGTCCCGAGAACAAGCTGCGCCAGCTCGCGGAACAGCTCCTCGGTCAGGTCCATGTTGTCTTCGTAGTCGGCGTAGGCCTGGTAGAACTCGAGCATGGTGAACTCGGGGTTGTGCCGGGTCGAAACGCCTTCGTTACGGAAGTTGCGGTTGATCTCGAAGACTTTCTCGAACCCACCGACCACCAGCCGCTTGAGGTACAGCTCCGGCGCGATGCGCAGGAACATTTCCATGTCCAGGGCATTGTGGTGGGTTTCGAACGGCTTGGCCGCCGCACCGCCAGGGATGGTCTGCAGCATCGGCGTCTCGACTTCCAGGAAGTCACGCTTCATCAGGAAGCTGCGGATGTGAGCGATGACTTGCGAACGTACACGGAAGGTCTGGCGCACCTCTTCGTTGACGATCAGGTCGACGTAGCGCTGGCGATAGCGCTGCTCGGTGTCGGTCAGGCCGTGGTGCTTGTCCGGGAGCGGGCGCAGGGATTTGGTCAGCAGGCGCACGCTGGTCATCTCGACGTACAGGTCGCCCTTGCCGGAACGGGCCAGGGTGCCTTCGGCGGCAATGATGTCGCCCAGGTCCCAAGTCTTGACGGCCGCCAGGGTTTCTTCCGACAGGGTCTTGCGGTTGACGTAGACCTGGATGCGCCCGGTCATGTCCTGGATCACCATGAACGAACCACGATTGAGCATGATACGACCGGCCACCTTGACTGGAATCGCCGCCTCGGCCAGCTCTTCCTTGGTCTTGTCCGCATACTGCTTCTGCAAAACGTCGCAGTAGGCGTCGCGGCGGAAGTCGTTGGGGAAGGCCTGGCCCTTGGCGCGCTCGGCAGCAAGCTTTTCCTTGCGCAGGGCGATCAGGGAGTTTTCTTCCTGTTGCAGGGCTTGCGGGTCGAGTTCTAGGTCGCTCATGTCTTTAAGGATTCCATCACAGGTTCGTTGCCCCCGGCCCGGGCCGGAGTTTGCGGGCGAGCCGCGCTTCTTGATGGAAGCGTGCCCGCCCGCCGCATGGGTGTCGCGTTACAGCCCTTGTTTGAGGCTGGCGATCAGGTATTCATCGATATCGCCGTCGAGCACCTTGTCGCAATCGCTGCGTTCGATGCTGGTACGCAGGTCCTTGATCCGCGAGGCGTCGAGCACGTACGAACGGATCTGGTGACCCCAGCCGATGTCCGACTTGGTGTCTTCCAGCGCCTGGGACGCCGCGTTGCGCTTCTGCACTTCCTGCTCGTACAGGCGGGCCCGCAGCATCTTCATCGCGGTGTCTTTGTTGGCGTGCTGGGAACGCTCGTTCTGGCAGCTGACCACGGTGTTGGTCGGTACGTGGGTAATCCGTACCGCCGAGTCGGTGGTGTTGACGTGCTGGCCACCGGCCCCGGAGGAACGGTAGGTGTCGATGCGCAGGTCCGCCGGGTTGATCTCGATCTCGATGTTGTCGTCGATTTCCGGCGAAACGAACACGGCCGAGAACGAGGTGTGGCGACGGTTGCCGGAGTCGAACGGGCTCTTGCGCACCAGGCGGTGCACGCCGATCTCGGTCCGCAGCCAGCCAAAGGCGTATTCGCCCTTGATGTGCACGGTGGCGCCCTTGATCCCGGCGACTTCACCGGCCGACAGTTCCATGATGGTGGCGTCGAAACCACGCTTGTCAGCCCAGCGCAGGTACATGCGCAGCAGGATGTTGGCCCAGTCCTGGGCCTCGGTGCCGCCGGAACCGGCCTGGATGTCCAGGTAGGCGTTGTTCATGTCCATCTCGCCGCTGAACATGCGACGGAATTCCAGCTTGGCGAGGTTCTCGTCGAGGCGTGTCAGCTCGGCGACGACATCGCCGACCGCGCCTTCATCGTTCTCTTCGACAGCCATGTCCAGCAGGTCGCGGCAATCGGCCAGACCGCTGGACAACTCGTCCAGGGTCTCGACGATCTGCGCCAGCGCAGAACGCTCGCGGCCCAGTTCCTGGGCGTACGATGGGTTGTTCCAGACACTCGGATCTTCAAGCTCGCGATTGACTTCGGTCAGGCGCTCATGCTTTTGATCGTAGTCAAAGATACCCCCGAATAGTTTCGGAGCGCTCGGACAGGTCCTTGATGGTGTTAAGGATCGGGTTGATTTCCATGGCGGGCAGCACTCGTTGGCGAACTTTTGAAAGCCGGCGAGTATAACGTAATCAAACGCCAGCGGCAGCCCGCCTGGCGGCTTTAGGCATGAAACTCAGGGATATGGCTGAACACCGGCCCCGTGGCGAGGGAGCTTGCTCCCGCTGGGTTGCGCAGCAGCCCCAAAAGGAGCGACTCAACTCATCTGATACTCCGAGCCGTCTGGTTTCAGGCCTGCTGCGCAGCCCAGCGGGAGCAAGCTCCCTCGCCACGAAAGCCACCTCGCCCAGCTGTATTATTCGACCCCCACCCGATTACGCCCATTGTGCTTGGCCAGGTACAGCCCCTTGTCCGCCGCCGAGATCAGTTGCCGGCAATCGCCACCTTGCTGCGGCGTGACGGTCGAGACGCCGATGCTGACGGTCAGGTTCTCGCCGCCATCGGGTGTGGTGTGGGGGATTTTCAGGGCGACTACGCTCTGGCGCAGCTTTTCGGCCATCAACCGGGCGCCGCCCGGCGAGGTGCCAGGCAGCACCAGGGCGAACTCCTCGCCGCCGTAGCGGGCCGGCAAGTCGGACGGACGGCTGCACGCCTCGCGGATCGCCGTGGCGACCTTGCGCAGGGCCTCGTCGCCTTCCAGGTGACCGAAGTTGTCGTTGTAGGCCTTGAAATAGTCCACGTCGATCATCAGCAGCGACAGTTGGCTCTGGTCGCGCATCGCCCGGCGCCATTCCAACTCCAGGTACTCATCGAAATGCCGGCGATTGGACAGCCCGGTCAGGCCGTCGGAGTTCATCAATCGTTGCAGCACCAGGTTGGTGTCGAGCAGTTGCTGCTGGCTGACTCGCAGTGCGCGATAGGCCGCGTCGCGCTGCAACAGCATCATGTAGGAACGCGAGTGATAGCGGATGCGCGCCACCAGTTCGATGTTGTCCGGCAGCTTGACCAGGTAGTCGTTGGCCCCGGCGGCGAACGCCGCGCTCTTGACCAGCGGGTCCTCCTTGGTGGACAGGACAATGATCGGGATATCGCGGGTGGCGGGATGGTTACGGTACTCGCGCACCAGGCTCAGGCCATCCAGGCCGGGCATCACCAGGTCCTGGAGAATCACCGTCGGCTTGATGCGAATCGCTTGGGCGATGGCCTGGTGGGGATCGGAGCAGAAGTGGAAGTCGATGTTTTCTTCATTCGACAGCCCGCGCCGCACCGCTTCGCCGATCATCGCCTGATCGTCGACGAGCAAGACCATGGCGGCGTTCTCATCGCGCTTGAAATCGTCGAGCTGCAGATCATTCATGATGGCCTACCTGGGTACGGCCTGGGGCAAGGCTCGCGGGGTTCTTCATGGGGTCACAATCTCCAACAGCCGTGGCGCGATGGCGTCCAAGGCTAGAATATGGACAGCGGCATCGATGGCGGCCGCTGCTTTGGGCATGCCATACACCGCGCTGCTGCGCTGGTCCTGAGCGATGGTCACATAGCCCTGCTGGCGCATGAGTTTAAGCCCTTGCGCACCGTCGCGGCCCATGCCGGTGAGCAGTACGCCCACCGCGTCACCGCTCCAGTACTGGGCGACACTTTCAAAAAACACGTCGATGGAGGGCCGGTAGATCTCGTTCACCGGCTCGGCGGTATAGGCCAGGGTGCCGTTCTTCAACAAACGCAGATGATGGTTGGTCCCGGCCAGCAACACCGTGCCACTTTGCGGCGTCTCGCCGTGCCGGGCCAGGCGCACCGTATGACCCGAAACACTGCCCAGCCACTCGGCCATGCCTGCGGCGAACACCTCATCCACATGCTGGACCAGCACGATCGCTGGGGCAAAGTCCCGCGGCAACGCCTTGAGCAGCACCTCCAGCGCCGCCGGCCCGCCCGCCGACGACCCGATGACCACCAGGCTCTTGCGCGACACCGCCGTTCGCAGCGCCGCCGGTGCGGGGCGCTCATGCTTGTTGCGCTCACCGATCAGCCAGCCGATGTTGGCGATCTTGCGCAGCAGCGGTGCAGCCGCGTCTGCCGGATTACCGACGCCCAGGGCCGGGGTATCGACTACATCCAGCGCGCCATGGCCCATGGCCTCGAACACCCGGTGGACGTTCTGCTGGCTGTCCCCGGTGACTATCACGATAGCGCAGGGGCTGTCGGCCATGATCCGCCGAGTGGCCTCCACCCCGTCCATGATGGGCATGAGCAAGTCCATCAGGATCAGGTCCGGGGTGTATTCGGCGCAACGCTGCACCGCCTCGGCTCCGTTGGCGGCCACCCAGACCAGTTGATGCGCCGGCTCGAACGCCAGGGCGCGACGCAGGGCCTCGACCGCCAGGGGCATGTCATTGACGATGGCGATCTTCAAGCGCGGGCCCCTCCGATCAATTCAACCACGGCGTCGAGCAAGGCGTCGTCGTGGAAACTCGCCTTGGCCAAATAATAGTCGGCGCCGGCGTCGAGGCCACGGCGACGATCTTCTTCGCGGTCCTTGTAGGACACCACCATCACCGGCAACGACTGCAAACGGTTGTCGCGCCGCAATAGCGATACCAGCTCGATACCGTCCATGCGCGGCATGTCGATATCGGTGATCAGCAAGTCAAAATCCTCTGAGCGCAACGCATTCCAACCATCCATGCCATCCACCGCCACCGCCACGTCGTAGCCGCGATTGAGCAGCAACTTGCGTTGCAGCTCGCGCACGGTCAGGGAATCGTCCACCACCAGGATCCGCTTGCGCGGGGCCTGGGCCTGGTCCTGCCGGGCGATGCGCTCCAGGCGCCCGGTATCGAGCAATTTTTCCACCGAGCGCAACAGGTCTTCGACATCGATAATCAACACCACCGAGCCATCGTCGAGCAGGGCCCCGGCGGAAATGTCCTGGACCTTGCCCAGGCGTTCGTCCAAGGGCAGGACGACCAGGGTTCGCTCGCCGATGAACCGCTCCACCGCCACACCGTAGATCGTCTCGCGCTCGCGGATCACCACGACCTTGAGGGTCTGGCCGCCGTTCTGCGTCGGCGGGCGATTGAGCAACTGGCTGGCGGCGACCAAGCCGATATGCCGGCCTTCGTGCCAGAAATGCTGACGCCCTTCGACCTGGACGATATCTTCCGGCGCCAGGTCGCACATGCGTTCGATGTGGGCCAGGGGAAAGGCATACGCCTCATTGCCGACTTCCACCACCAGACTGCGCACCACCGACAGCGTCAATGGCACCTCGAGATGGAAACGACTGCCCTCGCCCGCCGTCTGCTCCAGCACCACCGCCCCGCGCAACTGCCGGACCATATGCTGGACCGCGTCCAGGCCGACGCCGCGCCCGGACACTTCGGTGACTTTGTCGCGCAGGCTGAAACCAGGCAGGAACAGAAAGGTCAGCAGTTCCTCTTCGCTCAGGCTGGCGACGGTTTGCTCGGGAGAAAGACCGCGCTCGACAATGCTGCGGCGCACCCGCTCCAGGTCTACCCCGGCACCGTCGTCCGCCAACTCCAAGACCAGCAGACCAGCCTGATGAGAGGCGCGCAGGCGGATCAGGCCTTCGGCGGGCTTGCCGGCCAGTATCCGTTGCTCCGGGGCTTCGATGCCGTGGTCCACGGCGTTGCGCAGCAAGTGGGTCAGTGGCGCTTCGAGTTTTTCCAGCACATCGCGGTCGACCTGGGTTTTCTCACCTTCGATCTCCAGGCGCACCTGCTTGCCCAGGCTGCGGCCCAGGTCACGGACCATACGTACCTGCCCCGACAGCACATCGGCGAACGGCCGCATGCGACAGGCCAGCGCCGTGTCGTACAGCACCTGCGCCCGTTGACTGGCCTGCCAGGCGAACTCATCCAGCTCGACGGTTTTCTGCGCCAGCAACTGCTGGGTTTCGGCGAGCAAGCGGCGGGCATCGCCAAGGGCTTCCTGGGCCTGGAGGCTCAGGGCATGGTCCTTGAGATGCACGTTCAGCTCTTCAAGGGCGCGCAAGCCCGTGCCTTGCTGGCGCTTGAGCCGTTGCAGCGTCGCCAGCCAGGGCTTGAGGCGCTGGGTCTCGACCAAGGACTTGCTCGACAGGTCGAGCAAACTGTTGAGGCGTTCGGCCGTGACCCGCAAGACCCGCTCGCCGCCTTCAGTGACCCGTTTATTCTTCGGAGCCGGCTCCGGTGCCGCGAACGGTTCCGGAACGAGCAGCTCGACACTGACGGGGTCGACAGGCACCTCGATGCCTGTCGGTACCGGCGCCGGCATTGGAGCAGCGTTGGGGTCGAGCAAACGCCCCATCAACGCCACATAGGCGTCGATGTCAGGGGCGCCGACGTTGTTGCCCGGCGTGGCGATGCGCGTCAGCAGGTCAGTGCCTTGCAGCAAGGCATCGATGTGCTCGGCCCCCAGCACCAGGCGCCGCTCCTGGGCACCGACCAGGCAATCCTCCATGACGTGGGCCACGCTGACACCGGCGTCCACCCCGACGATCCGTGCCGCGCCCTTGAGGGAATGCGCCGCGCGCATGCACGACTCGAGGTAGTCGGCCTGGGTCGGATCGCGCTCCAAGGCCAGCAAGCCGGTGCTCAGCACCTGGACCTGGGCTTCGGCTTCCAGGCTGAACAGTTCCAGCAATGAGGCGTCGCGCATCTGGTCAGGGGTCATGACAGGCTCCGGGCCACGGCGGACAGCAGCTGTTCTTCATCCAGCCAACGCAGGCTGCGGCCTTTGTAGGGCAACACCCCACGGGTGTACTTGCCCGCCGACGGCGAAGCGCTCGCCAGGATGCGTTCATCGATGGCATGGATGCCGTCCACCTCATCCACCGGCACCACCACCGGCCCGCCCTTGGCCGCGACAATCAACATGCGCGGCATGACCCGTGTACCGGCAACCGCCGCGCCGGGCTCCAGGTCCAACAGTTCCACCAGCGACAGGCAGGCCACCAGTGCCCCGCGCACATTCGCCACGCCCAGCAAGGCCCGTGAGCGTTGGTGGGGCAACGAGTGGATCGGCTGCAACGGTGCCACTTCCACCAGACTGCGCGTCGTCAGGCCCAGCCATTCCTCGCCGAGGCGGAACATCAGCAGCGAGCGTGTGACCACCTCGTTGTCCACCGGGGCCAGGGACAAGTCCCGTTGGTCCTGCGGCAAGGTGTAACGGTCGAGCAGCCGGGTGGCGGCCGCCGAATACACCGCGCAATTGCGGCAGTGGATATGCTCGACCAACAATGGACAGGATTTATCGCCATGCACCCCGATGCGGTTCCAGCAATCATCGATTGCCCGGGCATCGTCATGGGTGACGTTGTAAGAAGCCGAACCGCTCATCGTTTGTGCTCACTGTCCGCCGTGCGCCCGCTACGGGCGGCGCGTTCCTGCAATCGACGGGCTCCGGCCGCGTCTCCCTGGGAAGCCAGCAGCGCCGCCAGATGCACCAGGGCCTCGGCGTGTTGCGGTTCAAGATAAAGCGCCTTGCGATAAAAACCCTGGGCTTCAAGGGCGCTGCCGGCCATGTCGCTGAGCAGGCCCAACCAGTAGAACACCTGGGCGTTCGGCGCATGGCTGCGCAAATACTCTTCGCACGCCCCACGGGCCTCGGCGCTTTTGCCACCGTTGGCCAGGGCGGCGATATTGGCCAGCAAGGTCGCGGCGTCGCTGCTCTTGGGTGGAGCAATCGATGTGACGTTCGCGGTAAACGGCCGCGGCCGAATCACCGGCGCAACGACCCGGGGCGGCGGCTGACGAATCGGCAACGGTGGCGGCATCAACGCCGGCACCGGTTGAGGCTCCACAGCCCCGTGGCGGCTGAAGGCGAACGATTGGGCTATCCCGATCGAGCGCATGCCCAGGCGTCCCAGCAAGCTGCCCTCGGCGGGGCCGATAAACAGCACGCCGTCCTGATGGGTCAGGCGCTTGAGCACTTGGAACACCTGCTGCTGGGTCGGCTGGTCGAAATAGATCAGCAAGTTGCGACAGAACACAAAATCGTAAGGTGCCTCGTGCACCAGCAAGGCCGGATCCAGCAGGTTGCCCACCTGCAAGCGCACCTGTTCACGTACTCGTTCACTGAGGCGGTAACCCTCGTCTGCGACGTCGAAATGCCGTTCGCGAAAACCCAGGTCGGCGCCACGGAAGGAGTTTTTGCCGTAGCGCGCGTCCTTGGCCCGCGCCACCGACAGCGGGCTGACGTCCAGGCCGTCGACCTTGAACTGATGCGGCCCCAGGCCCGCGTCGAGCAGAGCCATGGCAATGGAATAAGGCTCTTCGCCCGTGGAGCACGGCAAGCTGAGGATGCGCAGCGCACGCAGGTACTTGATCTCCGCCAGGCGCTTGACGGCCAGCCTGGCGAGGGTCGCGAAGGATTCCGGATAGCGGAAGAACCAGGTTTCCGGGACGATCACCGCTTCGATCAGCGCCTGTTGCTCCGTGGCCGAATGCTGCAGGGCCTGCCAATACTCATCGGCGGTTCGCCCGGGCACGGCACTGATCCGTTGGCGCACGGCCCGCTCGATGATCGCGGTGCCGACGGAGGTCACATCGAGGCCGATGCGTTCCTTGAGAAAATCGAAAAAACGTTGATCGCTGTTCATGGCGTTGCCCCGAGGTCGTCGAGGCCCAGCGGCGGCGCAGGAAACAGCAGCGCCCGAACGGATTCGTCGAGCAGGTCATTGACCCGCACCCATTGCAGCAATCCGTGGGCATCCTCGCGTACGGGGCCGAGGTACGGGGCCTGCCGATTGTCCAGGCCATAGGGTTTGAAATCGGCCGGATCACAACGCACGGTGTCGGTCGCCTGTTCCAGGATCAATCCCAGCACTTGCCCGGCTTGTTGCCCGTCGCTTTGATAACGCACCAGCACCAACCGCGTACTGGTCCGGGCCTCGGCATTCTGGCCGAACGTCAGGGCGCACAGGTCGATCACCGGCACCATCGTGCCGCGCCAGGCAAACACCCCCGCCACCCAGGACGGTGCCCGGGCAATCGGCTTGAGGGGCAAGCGCGGCAGCACCTCCACCACATCGTTGGCCTGCAGAGCGTACCGTTCGTTGCCGATGCTGAACACCAGGAACAACGACTGGCGGGCCGTCGGTGCGGCGCCACGCCGGGTATCGATCTCACCCATCAGACTTTGAAACGCGAGACGCCGCTGCGCAGCCCCACGGCGACCTGGCTCAGCTCGTCGATGGCGGAACTGGCCTGGCGCAGGGACTCCACGGTCTGGCTACTGGCATCGCCCAGTTGCACCAAGGCGTGATTGATCTGCTCCGCGCCGGTGGCCTGGGCCTGCATGCCTTCGTTGACCATCAACACCCGCGGGGCCAGGGCCTGGACCTGATGGATGATCTGCGACAGTTGCTCGCCGATCTGCTGCACTTCGGCCATGCCCCGGCGCACTTCTTCGGAGAACTTGTCCATGCCCATCACACCGGCCGACACCGCGGACTGGATCTCGCGCACCATCTGCTCGATGTCATAGGTCGCCACGGCGGTCTGGTCGGCCAGGCGTCGCACTTCCGTGGCCACCACGGCGAAACCGCGCCCGTACTCACCGGCCTTCTCGGCCTCGATGGCCGCGTTGAGGGATAGCAGGTTGGTCTGGTCGGCCACTTTGACGATGGTCACCACCACCTGGTTGATGTTGCCGGCCTTCTCGTTGAGGATCGCCAGCTTGGCGTTCACCAGGTCGGCGGCGCCCATCACCGAATGCATGGTTTCCTCCATGCGCGCCAGGCCTTGCTGGCCGGAGCCGGCGGCCACCGAAGCCTGGTCGGCGGCGGTGGAAACTTCGGTCATGGTGCGCACCAGGTCCCGGGAGGTGGCGGCGATTTCCCGGGACGTCGCGCCGATCTCGGTGGTGGTGGCGGCGGTTTCGGTGGCCGTGGCCTGCTGCTGGCGCGAGGTGGCGGCGATCTCGGTGACCGAAGTGGTGACCTGCACGGAAGAGCGCTGCGCTTGGGACACCAGCGAGGTCAGTTCGGCCATCATGTCGTTGAAGCCGGTTTCCACGGCGCCGAATTCATCTTTGCGCGCCAGGTTCAGGCGCCCGCTCAGGTCGCCGCTGCGCATGATCGCAAGGATCTCGACGATGCGGTTCATCGGCGCCATGATCGCTCGCATCAACAACAGCCCGCACAGTACGGCGACGGTCAGCGCAACCAGGAACGACAGGCCCATGGCGACCTTGGCCGCCGTCACCGCGTCGCCAATGGTCTGGGTGGCGCTTTCCGCCAGCTCGCGATTACGTTCGATGATTTGATTCAAATGCCCGCGACCACCGATCCATGCGGGCGTCAGGTCTTTCTCCAGCGCCAGCCGTGCCCCCTCGTAGTCCTTGCGTTGGTACAAGTCCAGGACCTTTGCCACCGCCTGATTGAACGCCAGGTGGAAGGCCTCGAACTCGTCGAACGAGGCTTGGTCGGCCGGGTTCTGGATCAACTTCTGGTAGTTCTGTATCTCTTCGCGCAGGTGCTGCTCGAAACCCTGGTAGCGGGCCTTGTCCTCGGCGGTGATTTCCCGGTTCCCCGAGAGGCCGACGATTTGCTGGGTCAGGACGTAGCTGTCGACCCAGCCACCGCGGATCATCGAACTGAAGTACACCCCTGGCACCGCATCGGTCCGGACCTTTTCGCCACTGTCCTGGATCTTCAACAACCGTGAATAAGAGACAACCACCATCAGCAGCATAATGGCGATGATCACCGCAAAACTCGCCAGGATGCGTTGGCGCAATGTCCAATTCTTCACAGTAAAACCTCGGGCACTTGAAATGCTGGGGAGTATAGCCGAGGGCGGCGTGGCGTCTGTATGGCGGCGTGGGAGGATTTTGACCAGGCCGAGGCTCGCAATGGAGTGCGTCCCTGTGGGAGCGAGCTTGCTCGCGATAGCGATGTATCAGTCAAAAACGCTGTGACTGACCGGGCGCATCGCGAGCAAGCTCGCTCCCACAGGGAATAGCATTGGGACTGTTTTAGGCAGTCGCCTGGCGCACCTGTTTTTCCAGTTCAACCTTCAACCCCGGCTCCAGCTTGAGTTGGCGCGCCAGTTCGTCGAGGTAGGACTTCTCCATGAAGTTTTCCTCGTCCACCAGCATCACACTGGCGATGTACATTTCCGCGGCTATTTCCGGGGTGCTGGCGGCGCGGGCGACGTCGGTGGGGTCCAGGGGTTTGTTGAGTTCGGCGTGCAGCCAGTGTTGCAGCTCCTGGTCGTTGTCGAGCTTGGTGAATTCACCTTCGATCAACTGCCGCTCCCGCTCGTCCACATGACCGTCGGCCTTGGCCGCCGCCACCAGGGCCTTGAGGATCGCCTGGCTATGCTGTTCAACCTGAGCCGGGGGCACGCGGTCGAGGGTCTGCGGTTCGGTTTTCGGCGCGGTGCCCTGTTGGGCCTGCCAATTGCCATAGGCTTTGTAGGCGATCACGCCCAAGGCAGCCAGGCCACCGTAGGCCAGGGCCTTGCCACCGAAGCTGCGAGCTTTCTTGTTGCCCAGCAACAGGCCCATGGCCCCAGCGGCCAGGGCCCCGCCGCCCGCACCGGAAAGCATCCCGCCCAGGTTGCCGGAGCCGCCGAGCAACCCGCCCAGGCCGCCGGACGGCTTGCCCTGTGAGCCGCCAGCCTTGTTCTGCAACATTTCCTGGCCGGACTTGAGAAGCTGATCGAGCAATCCACGGGTGTTCATTTGTTGCCTCCACATTGTCGGGTCAACGTAAGGCCCCCAGCCTAGATCGAAAGTGCCCTGACGCCGCAGGCAAGATTGCTTCCAGATGTTGCCTAGCTCATCCGAAGACACACTCAACTACCTTTCAAAAAAAACGATATACACTCCAGCACATCGATAAAATCACCCACCGGATACACGCCCATGATGACCCTGCGCCAGATCCGCCACTTCATCGCCGTGGCCGAAACCGGCTCTATCTCCGCCGCCGCGCAAACCGCCTTCATTTCCCAGTCCACCCTGACCTTGGCAATCCAGCAACTGGAGCAGGACATCGGCGTCAGCCTGTTCAGCCGCCATGCCAAGGGCATGACCCTGACCCATCAGGGCCATCAATTCCTGCGCCAGGCCCATTTGATCCTGGCCACCGTCGAAAACGCCAAGCGCAGCCTGCAACAAAGCACCGATCAGGTGGCCGGCCAAGTCACCATTGGCGTCACCAGCCTGGTCGCCGGCTATTACTTGGCCGACCTGCTCACCCGTTTCCAGCGTGCCTATCCCAACGTGGAGATCCGCGTGATGGAGGACGAACGGCCGTACATCGAGCATTTGCTGGTCAGCGGCGAAATCGATGTCGGGGTGCTGATCCTGTCCAACCTGGAAGACCGCCACGCCTTGCAGACCGAAGTCCTGACCCATTCGCCACACCGCTTGTGGTTGCCGGCACAGCACCCGTTGCTGGAACACGACAGCATCAACCTGGCCGACGTGGCCCGCGAACCGCTGATCCAGCTGAACGTCGATGAAATGGACCGCAACGCCCAACGCCTGTGGCGCGGCGCCGGCCTGCAACCGAGGATCACCCTGCGCACCGCCTCGACCGAAGCGGTGCGCAGCCTGGTGGCGGCGGGATTGGGCGTGTCGATCCAGCCGGACATGACTTACCGGCCCTGGTCGCTGGAAGGCGACATCATCGAAGCCCGACCGATCGCAGACCTCAACCAGACCCTCGACGTAGGCCTGGCCTGGCGCCGGGGCACGGCGCGACCGGCGTCGGTCGACCCGTTCCTGGCCGTCGCCCGGGAACAACCCCATGGCGGGCGCAAGCCATCTACTTAATCGAATGCAGCCTTGAGTATTTCGAATTTGTCGGCCTTGAGGCTGAGCACTAGTCTTGCTGCATCACCACGACCCCTTGTGGGAGCGAGCTTGCTCGCGATGGCGGAGTGTCAGCAAAGCATTTGTCGACGGATAGACCGTCATCGCGAGCAAGCTCGCTCCCACAGGTTCTGTGTTTCAACCGATATAAAAAGAGAAATCGGACATGACTGGCACGCAAACCCCGTTGTGCACCGCGTTGCTGATCGACGGAGAGCTCGTTGCCGGTGAAGGCCTTGTCGAGCCGATCCTCAACCCGGCCACCGGTGAGGTGATGGCTCACATCGCCGAGGCCAGCACCGAACAGGTGGAAGCCGCGATCCTCGCCGCCCATCGCGCCTTCGACGGCTGGGCGCGCACCACGCCGCAACAACGCTCGAACCTGTTGCTGGACATCGCCAGCGCCATCGAAAAGAACGCCGATGAGCTGGCCCGCCTCGAATCCCTGAACTGCGGCAAGCCGCTGCATCTGGCGCGCCAGGATGACCTGAGCACTACGGTGGATGTCTTTCGTTTCTTCGCCGGCGCCGTGCGCTGCCAGACCGGCCAGCTCAGTGGCGAATACCTGCCCGGCTACACCAGCATGGTGCGCCGCGACCCGATCGGCGTAGTGGCGTCCATTGCGCCGTGGAATTACCCGATCATGATGGCCGCCTGGAAAATCGCCCCAGCCCTGGCCGCCGGCAATACCCTGGTGTTCAAGCCCTCGGAACACACGCCGCTGTCGATCCTGGCCCTGGCGCCGGCACTGGCCAAGATCCTGCCGCGAGGCGTCATCAATATCATTTGCGGGGGCGGCGAAGGTGTGGGCAGCCATCTGGTCAGCCACCCGAAAGTGCGCATGGTCTCGCTGACCGGCGACATCGTCACCGGGCAGAAGATCCTCCAGGCGGCGGCGAAAACCCTCAAGCGCACGCACCTGGAATTGGGCGGCAAGGCGCCAGTGATCGTGTGCAACGACGCCGACATCCAGGCCGTGGTCGAAGGCGTGCGCACCTACGGCTATTACAACGCCGGGCAGGATTGCACCGCAGCCTGCCGGATCTACGCCCAGGACGGGATTCACGACCGCCTGGTGGCCGAGCTCGGCGCAGCGGTCAGCAGCCTGCGCTTTGCCGGCAGGCGCGACGCCGACAATGAGATCGGCCCGCTGATCAGCACCCGCCAGCGCGACCGCGTGGCCAGTTTCGTCGAGCGCGCCCTCGGCCAGCCGCACATCGAACGCATCACTGGCGCGGCGGTGCATTCCGGCGCCGGTTTCTATTACCAACCCACGCTGCTGGCCGGCTGCAAGCAAAGCGATGAAATCGTCCAGCGCGAGGTGTTCGGCCCGGTCGTCACCGTGACCCGTTTCGACGAACTCAGCCAGGCGGTGGACTGGGCCAACGACTCCGAATACGGCCTGGCCTCCTCGGTGTGGACGCAGAACCTGGACAAGGCCATGCAGGTGGCGGCGCGGCTGCAATACGGCTGCACCTGGATCAACAGCCATTTCATGCTGGTCAGCGAAATGCCCCACGGCGGCCTGAAACGTTCGGGTTACGGGAAGGACCTGTCCAGCGATTCGCTCCAGGACTACAGCGTGGTGCGCCACATCATGGCCCGCCACGGCCAGCATCTGTAGCCAATAGCACTACTCTAATAACAGGCCAGCCATGGCGTTTCACCCGCTTCGAACACTGCCCCGACCATAATTAAAGCAAGAGGGATTTCCATGTACGCGCACAAGACCGTATTGCTCAGTGCACTCACCACGGCGCTGCTGACCAGCGTCAGCCTCCAGGCCGCCGAACCGCTCAAGGCCGTCGGTGCCGGCGAAGGCCAACTGGATATCGTTGCCTGGCCGGGTTACATCGAACGCGGCGAAAGCGACAAGGCCTACGACTGGGTCAGCGGTTTCGAGAAGGAAACCGGCTGCAAGGTCAATGTGAAAACCGCCGCCATGTCCGACGAAATGGTCAGCCTGATGACCAAGGGCGGCTATGACCTGGTCACCGCCTCCGGCGACGCCTCGTTGCGGCTGATTGCCGGCAAGCGCGTGCAGCCGATCAACACCGCGCTGATCGCCAACTGGAAGAATCTCGACCCGCGCCTGAAGGATGCGCCGTGGTACGTGGTCAACCAGCAGACCTATGGCACCCCGTACCAATGGGGCCCGAATGTGCTGATGTACAACACCGACGTGTTCAAGCAGGCGCCCACCAGTTGGAGCGTGCTGTTCAACGCCCAGGACCTGCCCGACGGCAAGCCGAACAAGGGGCGCGTGCAAGCCTACGACGGCCCGATCTACATCGCCGACGCGGCCCTGTACCTCAAGACCGCCAAGCCTGAGCTGGGCATCAAGGACCCGTACCAGCTCGACGAAGCGCAATACAAGGCCGTGCTGGAATTGCTGAGGGCTCAGCAGCCGTTGATCCACCGCTACTGGCACGACACTACCGTGCAGATGAGCGACTTCAAGAACGAAGGCGTGGTGGCGTCCGGTGCCTGGCCGTATCAGGTCAACGGCCTGATGAACGAGAAGCAACCGATCGCCTCGACCATTCCGAAAGAAGGCGCCACCGGCTGGGCCGATACGACGATGCTCCACGCCGAGGCCAAGCATCCCAACTGCGCGTACAAATGGATGGACTGGTCGCTGCAACCGAAAGTCCAAGGGGACGTGGCCGCGTGGTTCGGTTCCCTGCCTGCGGTGCCGGCCGCGTGCAAGGGCAGCGAACTGCTGGGCGCCGAAGGCTGCAAGACCAACGGCTTCGATCAGTTCGACAAGATCGCCTTCTGGAAAACCCCACAGGCCGAGGGCGGCAAGTTCGTGCCATACAGCCGCTGGACCCAGGACTACATTGCGATCATGGGTGGGCGCTAAATCGCATTAACCTGTTTGGGGGAACATGGTTAACCCTGTGGCGAGGGAGCTTGCTCCCGCTGGCGTGCGAAGCACGCCCAAACAGATCGACGCGATGTTACCTGACCCACCGCATCGGCTGGTCTTGGGGTGGCTGCGCCACCCAGCGGGAGCAAGCTCCCTCGCCACGGGACCGCGTTCCAAGGTTGATATTTCATACCCGCCCCGCTTTTTGGAGCCCCGCACCATGACGCTTGCAGTCCAATTCACCCAGGTATCCCGTCAGTTCGGCGATGTGAAAGCCGTTGACCGGGTCTCCATTGATATCCAGGACGGCGAGTTCTTTTCCATGCTAGGCCCGTCCGGCTCAGGCAAGACCACCTGCCTGCGGCTGATCGCCGGGTTCGAGCAACCCAGTGCCGGCTCGATTCGTATCCACGGCGAAGAAGCCACCGGGCTCGCGCCGTACCAGCGGGACGTGAACACCGTTTTCCAGGATTACGCCCTCTTCCCCCACATGAACGTGCGCGACAACGTGGCCTACGGCTTGAAAGTAAAAGGCGTCGCCAAGGCCGAGCGCATCCAGCGCGCCAACGAAGCCCTGGAGATGGTGGCCTTGGGTGGCTATGGCGAACGCAAGCCGGTGCAGCTCTCCGGCGGCCAGCGCCAACGCGTGGCCCTGGCCCGGGCGCTGGTCAACCGTCCGCGGGTGTTGTTGCTCGATGAACCCTTGGGCGCCCTGGACCTGAAGCTGCGTGAACAGATGCAGGGCGAGTTGAAGAAGCTGCAACGCCAGTTGGGCATCACCTTCATTTTCGTCACCCACGACCAGACCGAAGCGCTGTCGATGTCCGACCGCGTGGCGGTGTTCAACAAAGGGCGCATCGAACAGGTCGACACCCCACGCAACCTGTACATGAAACCGGCGACCACCTTCGTCGCCGAATTCGTCGGCACCTCCAACGTGATTCGTGGCGAACTGGCCCGGGAACTCAGCGGTTATCCACAGCCGTTCTCGATCCGCCCGGAACACGTGCGTTTCGCCGAGGGCCCGTTGGCCAGCGGTGAGATCGAGGTCCACGGCCTGCTGCACGACATCCAGTACCAGGGCAACGCCACACGCTACGAGTTGAAACTTGCCAACGGCCAGACCCTGAACCTCAGCCAGGCCAACACCCAATGGCTCGACAACGCAGCCCAGCACCAGACCGGCCAGCCCCTCAGCGTTCGCTGGGCCCGTGAGGCGATGGTCGCGCTGCACGACACCGTCAGTGGCGAGGTGTGAGATGAACACCCTGGCCATCACCCAAGCGCCTGCGCCCGGTTCGCCGCTGCGGCGCTTTGCCAACCTGCTGTACCGACGGCCCAACCTGTACCTGTCGATGTTGCTGGTGCCGCCGCTGCTCTGGTTCGGCGCGATCTACCTCGGCTCGCTGTTGACGTTGCTGTGGCAAGGTTTCTACACGTTCGATGACTTCACCATGGCGGTCACGCCGGACCTGACGCTGGCGAACTTCGCGGCGCTGTTCCAGCCCTCGAACTTCGACATCATTTTGCGCACCCTGAGCATGGCGATTGCGGTGTCCATCGCCAGCGCCATCGTCGCCTTCCCGATCGCCTACTACATGGCGCGCTACACCCGCGGCAAGACCAAGGCGTTTTTCTACATCGCGGTGATGCTGCCGATGTGGGCCAGCTACATCGTCAAGGCCTATGCCTGGACGCTGCTGCTGGCCAAGGGCGGCGTGGCGCAGTGGTTCGTCCAGCACCTGGGCCTGGGGCCGGTGTTGCAGTTCGTGCTGGGGATCCCGGGCGTGGGTGGCAGCACCTTGTCCACCTCACATCTGGGGCGTTTCCTGGTGTTCGTCTACATCTGGCTGCCGTTCATGATCCTGCCGATCCAGGCGTCCCTGGAGCGCCTGCCGCCATCGCTGCTGCAAGCCTCGGCGGACCTGGGCGCCAGGCCACGCCAGACGTTCACGCAGGTGATCCTGCCGCTGTCGATCCCGGGCATTGCCGCCGGCTCGATCTTCACCTTCTCGCTGACCCTGGGGGATTTCATCGTGCCCCAGTTGGTGGGCCCGCCGGGTTACTTCGTCGGCAGCATGGTCTACGCCCAGCAAGGCGCCATCGGCAACATGCCCATGGCCGCGGCGTTCACGCTGGTGCCTATCGTGCTGATCGCGGTCTATCTATCCATCGTCAAGCGACTGGGAGCTTTCGATGCGCTCTGACTCTCAAGACCGAGCCTCGTGGGGCTTGCGGATCGCGGCGTGGGGCGGGCTGGTGTTCCTGCATTTCCCGATCCTGATCATCTTCCTCTACGCCTTCAACACCGAGGACGCCGCCTTCAGCTTCCCCCCCAAGGGCCTGACCCTGAAGTGGTTCAGCGTCGCCTTCTCGCGCCCGGATGTGCTGGAGGCGATCAAGCTGTCGTTGCAGGTCGCGGCCATCGCCACGCTGATCGCCATGGTGCTCGGCACCCTGGCTTCGGCGGCACTGTACCGCCGCGACTTCTTCGGCAAACAGGGCATTTCGCTGATGCTGATCCTGCCGATTGCCTTGCCGGGGATCATCACCGGCATTGCCCTGCTGGCGACCTTCAAGACCCTGGGCATCGAACCGGGGATGTTCACCATCGTCGTCGGTCACGCCACCTTCTGCGTGGTGATTGTCTACAACAACGTGATCGCCCGCCTGCGCCGCACCTCCCACAACCTGATCGAAGCGTCGATGGACCTGGGCGCCGACGGCTGGCAGACCTTTCGCTACATCATCCTGCCCAACCTGGGGTCGGCACTGCTGGCCGGTGGGATGCTGGCCTTCGCGCTGTCGTTCGACGAAATCATCGTCACTACCTTCACCGCTGGCCACGAACGCACCCTGCCACTGTGGCTGCTCAACCAGCTCAGCCGCCCGCGTGACGTGCCGGTGACCAACGTGGTGGCGATGCTGGTGATGATGGTCACGATGTTGCCGATATTGGGCGCGTATTACCTGACCCGCGGGGGTGAGAGCGTGGCCGGTAGCGGCGGGAAATAAATGTCACGGTGGAACCGGATCTCCTGTGGGAGCGGGCTTGCTCGCGAAAGCGGCGTGTCAGGCGGTGCAAATATTGGATGACATACCGCATTCGCGAGCAAGCCCGCTCCCACCCAGACAACAAACAAAACTCAAGAGGACTTGGACATGCAAACCAAACTGCTGATCAACGGCCACCTGGTAGACGGCGAAGGCCCCGGCCAGGCCGTGTTTAACCCCTCGCTGGGGCGAGTGCTGGTGGAAATCAACGAGGCCAGCGAAGCCCAGGTCGATGCCGCCGTGCGTGCGGCCGACAGCGCCTTCGACAGCTGGTCGCAGGTTGCGCCCAAGGACCGTTCCCTGTTGCTGCTCAAGCTGGCCGACGCCATCGAAGCCCACGGCGAAGAACTGGCGAAGCTGGAGTCGGACAACTGCGGCAAACCCTTGAGCGCCGCGCTGAACGACGAGATCCCGGCGATTGCCGACGTGTTCCGCTTCTTTGCCGGTGCCAGCCGCTGCATGAGCGGTTCGGCGGGCGGCGAGTACCTGCCGGGGCACACTTCGATGATCCGTCGCGACCCGGTGGGCGTCATCGCCTCCATCGCGCCATGGAACTACCCGCTGATGATGGTCGCCTGGAAAATCGCCCCGGCCCTGGCCGCCGGCAATACCGTGGTGCTCAAGCCATCGGAGCAAACCCCGCTGACGGCGCTGCGCCTGGCGGAACTGGCGTCGGAGATTTTCCCGGCCGGCGTGCTCAACGTGATCTTCGGCCGTGGGCAGACCGTCGGCAACCCGCTGGTCACCCACCCGAAAGTGCGCATGGTGTCGCTGACCGGCTCCATCGCCACCGGTTCGAACATCATTTCCAGCACGTCCGACAGCGTCAAGCGCATGCACATGGAACTGGGCGGCAAAGCTCCGGTGATCATCTTCGACGATGCCGACATCGACGCGGCCGTGGAGGGCATCCGCACCTTCGGTTTCTACAACGCCGGCCAGGACTGCACCGCCGCCTGCCGCATCTATGCCCAGCAAGGCATCTACGAGCAGTTCGTCGAGAAACTCGGCGCCGCGGTGGGCAGCATCAAGTACGGCCTGCAAACCGCATCCGACACCGAAATGGGCCCGCTGATCACTGCCCAGCACCGCGACCGCGTGGCCGCTTTCGTCGAGCGGGCCATCGCCCAGCCGCATATCCGCCTGGTCACCGGTGGCAAGGCGGTGGACGGCAACGGGTTCTTCTTCGAACCGACGGTGCTGGCCGACGCCCAGCAGGATGACGAAATCGTCCGCCGGGAAGTCTTCGGACCGGTGGTGTCCGTCACCCCGTTCCTTGACGAAGCACAAGTGCTGGCCTGGGCCAACGACTCGGACTACGGCCTGGCTTCATCGGTCTGGACCAGCGACGTCGGCCGTGCCCATCGCCTGTCGGCACGCCTGCAATATGGCTGCACCTGGGTGAACACCCACTTCATGCTCGTCAGTGAAATGCCCCATGGCGGTCAGAAACGTTCCGGCTATGGCAAGGACATGTCCATGTATGGGCTGGAAGACTACACGGTGGTGCGGCATGTGATGTTCAAGCATTGACGACAAGACAACGTTGGCAACACATGCTCGCGCCTGCCCGGCGTTCGTCCTGCTAAGGTTTTCGTCGATCGGTGCACGCCCGCCGGTTGACGGAAATCCTGGCAGCACCTAGGGTGTCTACAACGTATACACCTTGGAGATCAGCCATGGCCTCGCCCGTTTTGTCCTTTCGTGTGGAAGAAGGTCTGGCCCAACAGCTGGACTTGCTGGCTGCCGCCACCGACCGCGACCGCCAATATCACCTCAAGCGTGCACTGGTTCGATATGTGGAAGCCGAATCCTGGCATCTGCAAGCCATCAGCGAAGGCATGGCCGATGCCGACGCTGGAAATCTGACCGATCTGGACGCCGTGAAGGCTAAGTGGGCAAAGCGTGCCGAGCATCGTACTGACCGACAAAGCACAAAGTGACCTCGACTCGATCCACGAACATTACCAAAGCGCTATCGGCGCAGAAGGCGCCGATGAGGTCATCCTCGCCATCCTGGAGACATTGCGCCAACTGCAACGCTTTCCCGGCTCGGGCCGTCCTTCGGTCGTTCCCGATATTCGAGAGCTGGTGCTGACACGGTACCCGTTCGTTGCCCCGTACCGGCTCGAGCAGGGACAACTGCAAGTCCTGCGGATACTGCACCAGCGCACCGAACGTCCCCAGGACTGGTCGGTGGAGTGATGTCGGCCGGCGCGCCTGCCCCGACCGCTCACCTGCGCCACGCTTCAAAACCGCGAAACACTCCTCATCGCATCCACCAGATAGCGCATGGCGATGCGGTCGTTTTCCGACAACTCCCGATAGCGCTCCACCAGCCTCAATTCTTCAAGGCTGAGCCGGCGTGTCCTGCGCGGGTTGGTCAGGCCTGGAAAGATCCCCAGCATTTCGGTAATGCCCTGTATTTTTGTCATGAGTTGTCCTTCTTTACGTCGAGGTTGACCTGATAGCGCCATCTGAACCCGGGTTAGCTCGTCTATCACGCTAAAAGAATAGGGAGGATTCAAAGCGTGGAAAGGGAGTTTTAGAGTAATTAGTCAAAAAAAATTGGAATCGACCTAAAAAAAGAAATAACTGTAAGAAAATTTGACCAAGCCACGCTTTCCTTTCTCTCAAAACCCCTATTTCCCCTATGATTTTGCGCCTCGGTGAACCGATCCAGCTCTCAGGCATCTGTTCTAACGTTCGTCGCGTTTGGCCAAAGGCATGTCCGAACTCATTTACCAATCTCTGTCGCCAGGATCGGCGCGGGATTGTTTCGAGAAAGGTTGTATTTATGCACCGCAGGAATCTGCTCAAGGCCTCCATGGCCTTCGCCGCCTACACCGGGCTGTCGGCTTCAGGGCTCATGGCCGCACGCGCCTGGGCCGCCGATCAGACTGCCGACGGCGAAGCCCGTCCCTTCGATTTCAACGGTTTGAAGGATCAGGCCCGGAGGCTGGCCGAGAGCCGCTACGTCGACACCAAGCAAGTCCTGCCACCCACCCTGGCGCAAATGTCGCCGCTGCAGTTCAACGCCATCCAATACGACGTCAACCACTCGTTATGGAATGACCTGGAAGGGCGGCAACTGGACGCACAGTTCTTCCACGTCGGCATGGGCTTCAAGCAGCCGGTGCGCATGTACAGCGTCGATCCGAAGACGCGTATGGCCCGTGAGGTGCACTTCCGTCCGGAACTGTTCAACTATGAGAAAACCACGGTCAACACCTCGCAACTGACGGGTGACCTGGGCTTCGCCGGCTTTCGTGTCTTCAAGGCGCCGGAGCTGGATCGGCACGACATCGTTTCGTTCCTGGGGGCCAGCTATTTCCGCGCCGTGGATGCCAGCGGCCAGTACGGGCTGTCGGCCCGGGGCTTGGCCATTGACACCTACGCCAAGAAGCGCGAGGAATTCCCGGATTTCACCAAGTTCTGGTTCGAAACCCCGGACAAGAACAGCACCCGTTTCGTGGTCTACGCCCTGCTCGACTCCCCCAGCGCCACCGGTGCCTATCGGTTCGACATCGATTGCCAGCCGACCCGGGTGGTGATGGAAATCGATGCCCACATCAATGCCCGTACCGCCATCGAGCAACTGGGGATCGCCCCCATGACCAGCATGTTCAGTTGCGGCACCGTCGAACGGCGCATGTGCGACACCATTCACCCGCAAATCCACGACTCCGACCGGCTGGCCATGTGGCGCGGCAACGGCGAGTGGGTCTGCCGTCCGTTGAACAACCCTGCCACGCTGCAATTCAATGCCTTCGCCGACAACAATCCGAAAGGTTTCGGCCTGGTGCAGACTGACCACGACTTCGCCAGTTACCAGGACACCGTGGATTGGTACAGCAAACGCCCAAGCCTTTGGGTCGAACCGACGACGGCGTGGGGCGAAGGCTCGGTGGACCTGCTGGAAATTCCTACCACCGGAGAGACCCTGGACAACATCGTCGCGTTCTGGACGCCGAAAAAACCGGTGGCCGCCGGTGATTCGCTGAACTATGGCTACAAGCTCTACTGGAGCGCGCTGCCGCCGGTCAGCACCGACCTGGCCCACGTCGACGCCACCCGTTCAGGCATGGGCGGTTTTATCGAAGGCTGGGCACCGGGCGAGCATTACCCGACCGTCTGGGCACGTCGTTTCGCCGTGGACTTCAGCGGCGGCGGCCTCGACCAATTGCCGCCGGGCACCGGCATCGAACCGGTGGTGACCTGCTCCCACGGCGAAGTGAAGGACTTCAATGTGTTGGTGCTCGATGCGATCAAGGGCTACCGCATTACCTTCGACTGGTACCCGACCGACGACCGGGTGGACCCGGTGCAGATGCGCCTGTTCATTCGCACCAAGGACCGCACCTTGAGCGAGACCTGGTTGTACCAGTACTTCCCGCCTGCGCCGGATAAGCGCAAGTATCCCTGACAGTGATCGGGTGTCTGGGCTGGCCCTATCGCGAGCAAACTCGCTCCCACAGTAGATTGATGTTCTACCCTGTGGGAGCGGGCTTGCTCGCGAAGACGGCAGCATAAGCACCAGCGATTTCAGAGATGAAAAAGCCCCGGCCAATGATGACCGGGGCTTTTTGTTTTACTCGGCACTCAATCGCGTAAATCCGACTCATGAATCGGCTGGTCCCGATGCGTAGCCCGCTGGTACTGCGCCGGCCACGTGGCCTTGCGGCCGCCCAGGTCATCATCGGCATGCAGGGCCCAATATGGATCGCGCAACAATTCGCGGGCCAGGAAAATTATGTCGGCCTGGCAGGTGCGCAGGATATGTTCGGCCTGGGCCGGTTCGGTGATCATGCCGACGGTGCCGGTGGCGATTTCCGACTCCTTGCGCACCCGCTCGGCGAAGCGTGTCTGGTAACCCGGGCCGGTGGGGATTTCCGCATTGGCGGCCGTGCCGCCCGAGGACACATCGATCAGGTCCACTCCCAGCGCCCTGAAGCGCCGCGCCAGCTCCACGGTTTCATCCGGGTTCCAACCGTCCTCGACCCAATCGGTGGCGGAAACGCGAACGAACACCGGCAACTCTTGCGGCCATACGGCCCGGATCGCTTCGGTGACTTGCAGCACCAGGCGGATGCGGTTTTCGAAGGAGCCGCCGTATTGATCGCGCCGCTGATTGCTCAAGGGCGACAGGAACTGATGCAGCAGATAACCATGGGCCGCGTGGACCTCGACCACCTTGAAGCCGGCCGCGAGGGCCCGCTTGGCCGAATCCACGAAGGCCTGGATCACCCCGGCGATCTGCCCTTCGTCCAACTGCACCGGCTGGGTGTGTTGCGGGTCGAAAGCAATCGGCGACGGACCGACCGGCACCCAACCGCCATCCTCCGGTTTGACGCTGCCATGCTTGCCCAGCCAAGGTCGCCAGGTGCTGGCCTTGCGCCCGGCATGGGCCAGCTGTATGCCCGGCACGGCCCCTTGGGCGGTGATGAACCGGGTGATGCGTTGCAAGGGTTCGATCTGTTCATCGTTCCACAGCCCCAGATCCTGGGCGGTGATACGACCGTCGGCGGTCACGGCGGTGGCTTCGGTGAACACCAGGCCGGCACCGCCCACGGCGCGACTGCCCAAATGCACCAGGTGCCAATCGTTGGCCAGGCCATCGGTGCTCGAATACTGGCACATCGGCGATACCGCGATGCGATTGGGCAGGGTCAATTGGCGAAGGGTATAGGGTTCCAGCAGCAGACTCATGGGGCACCTCTCGAATCAGTGGGCAGGCTCCAGGGTTCTGTTTGAAAAGTCGACGAGTGACAATAAGGTGCAACACCCGCCCCCGCGGGCAAAAAATTCGACAAGACGTCACAAGGGCTATCAAGCAGTGCTTAGAGCCTAGTCGACAACCCGGGAGGCAGGAGGGTTCAGAACTTAAAAACCGACGGTGTGACCAGATTACTCTCGATCGGGCCTGTGACTTTGTGGCGAGGGGATTTATCCCCGTTCGGCTGCGCAGCAGCCGTGAGCCCGAGCAATGCCGTTTGGCTGAAGGAATACGGTGCTGGGATATTTTGGGGGCTGCTGCGCAGCCCAGCGGGGATAAATCCCCTCGCCACACATCATCACTTGATCAATAGCATTTGTGCCTACCGCGGTTCGATATGGACAATCATCAACTGCACCGTTTCCTGGCCGCGGAACTCGTTGAGGTCGAGCTTGTAGGCCAGTTCCACCCAGCGCACGGTAGGGTTTGGCCAGATCTCGCGGTCGATGCCGAAGGCGATGCCGTCGAGCTTCACCGAGCCGCACTCGCTCTTGAGAATGACCTTCAGGTGCCGTTCGCCCACTACGCGTTGTTCGACCAACTGGAACACGCCATGGAACATCGGTTCCGGGAAATGCTGGCCCCAGGGACCGGCATGTCGCAGCGCCCGGGCCAGTTCGAGGTGGAATTCCTCCACCGCCAGGGTGCCATCCGACAACAACCGGCCGGTCAGGTCTTCTTCGCGCAATTGCCGGCGCACTTCCGCGTCGAACGCTTCGGCGAACAACGGAAAATTCGCTTCCGGCAACGTCAATCCCGCCGCCATGGCGTGACCGCCGTACTTGCTGATCAGGGTCGGATGCTGCGCCGCCACCACGCTCAGTGCATCGCGAATGTGAAAGCCCGGTACCGAGCGCCCCGAGCCCTTGAGCAAACCGTCCCCAGCATCGGCAAAGGCAATGGTCGGGCGGAAATAGCGCTCTTTCATCCGCGAGGCGAGAATGCCGATGACCCCTTGGTGCCACTGCGGGTCGAACAGGCACAAACCGAATGGCATCGACTCCACTGGCAGGTCCTTGAGCTGAGCCAGGGCTTCACGCTGCATGCCCTGCTCGATGGACTTGCGGTCCTGATTCATGCCGTCCAGTTGCGCCGCCATCTCCCGCGCCAGGGCCGGGTCGTCGGTAAGCAGGCATTCGATGCCCAGGCTCATGTCGTCCAGGCGCCCTGCCGCATTCAGACGCGGCCCGAGGATAAATCCGAGGTCGGTGGAGGTAATCCGTGAAGCGTCGCGCTTGGCCACTTCCAGGATCGCCTTGATGCCGGGCCGGGCGCGGCCGGCGCGAATCCGCTCCAGGCCCTGGTGCACCAGGATCCGGTTATTCGCGTCCAGGGGCACCACGTCGGCCACGCTGCCCAGGGCCACCAGGTCGAGCAATTCGCCGATGTTCGGCTGGGGTGTGCTGGCGTACCAACCCAGGCTGCGCAGACGGGCCCGCAGCGCCATCAGCACATAGAAAATCACGCCGACCCCGGCCAGGGCCTTGCTCGGGAACTCACAGCCTGGCTGGTTCGGATTGACGATGGCGTCGGCCGCCGGCAGTTCGAGGCCTGGCAAGTGGTGATCGGTGACCAACACCTTGAGCCCCGCCGCTTTCGCCGCCGCCACGCCTTCCACGCTGGAGATGCCGTTATCCACGGTGATCAGCAACTGTGGCTCGCGGGTCAAGGCTACTTCGACGATTTCCGGCGTCAGCCCGTAGCCATATTCGAAACGATTGGGCACCAGATAGTCGACATGGGCCGCACCGAGCAGGCGCAAGCCCAGCACGCCCACGGTACTGGCGGTTGCGCCATCGGCATCGAAGTCACCCACGATTAGGATGCGCTGGCGTTGCTCCAACGCCGTTACCAACAGGTCCACCGCGGCGTCGATCCCCTTGAGCTGCTCAAAGGGAATCAGGCGCGCCAGGCGCTTGTCCAGTTCAGCCTCGGACTGCACGCCGCGTGCCGCGTACAGGCGGGCCAACAGGGGCGGCAGGTCACCGAGAAATGGCAGGGTGTCGGGCAGTTGGCGGGGTTCTATGCGCATGGGGTGACGACATTTCTCTGGATAATCGTGAAAATTCTGGCAGGGAGCTTGTGTGGGAGCGGGCGTGCTCGCGAAAGCGGCGGCACATTCAACATAAATGCAAACTGATCTACCGTATTCGCGAGCAAGCTCGCTCCCACAATGAGTTCACTTGATGCCGGGGCGGATCAACCGCGCTCGCCCAGCAACCACTGCAACTGGACTTCATGCTGGCCACGGTCGTCGGTCACGAAAATCGTGCCCTCGCTGATCATCACATCCCACTTGATCACCCGGGGCATGTCCTGGGCCAGGGTTTCGAGCACCTCCTGGGGCACGGCGGCGATATTGACGTTCTTCAGGTTCTTGACCGCCGGGATCACCTTGCCTTCCCAGACCCGCAGGCTGCCATAGGCCAGCAGGCTGGTGCGCTCGGTCCGGCGCGAGCACCAGGTCAGGCGATCGGCATCCGGCTGGCCGACTTCGATCCAGTGCAGCACACGGTCATCCAGGCTTTTTTCCCACAGCGCAGGCTCATCAACGTCTGACAGACCACGACCAAACGCCAGCAGCTCGTTGTACCAGAACGCGTAGGCCAGCAGGCGCACGGTCATGCGTTCTTCGGTTTCCGAAGGGTGGCGGGCAATGGTCTGCTTCACATTCTCGTACACATTGCGGTCGAGGTCGGTGAGGTTCAGTTCAAACTTGTAGGTCGTGGACGGCTGGGCCATGAACGGGCTTCTTGATACGAGGAAAGGCGGCAAGTCTAACCGATGACGCAGGCAATCCACGAATTGCCGACCATCAACCTGCGGCGACCGGCCCTGGCCTATGATAAAACGCTCTATTCGTTCTGCCTTTGTCCTACAGGATCCGTCATGTCGCTTACTGCCAAACCCCTTGCCGGCGTCAAAGTCATCGAACTTGGCACCTTGATCGCCGGGCCCTTCGCCTCGCGCATCTGCGGCGAATTCGGTGCCGAAGTCATCAAGGTCGAATCGCCCGACGGCGGTGATCCGCTGCGCAAGTGGCGCAAGCTGTACGAAGGCACCTCACTGTGGTGGTTCGTCCAGGCGCGCAACAAGAAGTCCCTGACCTTGAACCTCAAGCACCCCGAAGGCCTGGCGATCCTGAAAAAACTGCTCGGCGAAGCCGACATCCTGATCGAAAACTTTCGCCCCGGCGTGCTGGAAAAGCTCGGCCTGGGCTGGGATGTGCTGCATGCCCTGAACCCGAAACTGGTGATGGTGCGGCTTTCGGGCTTCGGCCAGACCGGGCCAATGAAAGACCAGCCGGGGTTTGGCGCGGTGGGCGAATCCATGGGCGGCCTGCGCTACATCACGGGGTTCGAAGACCGCCCACCGGTGCGCACCGGGATTTCCATCGGCGATTCCATCGCCGCCCTCTGGGGCGTGATTGGCGCATTGATGGCCCTGCGTCACCGGGAGGTCAACGGCAGCACCGGACAAGTGGTGGACGTGGCCTTGTACGAAGCGATTTTCGCCATGATGGAAAGTATGGTGCCGGAGTTCGACGTGTTCGGCTTCATCCGCGAGCGCACCGGCAATATCATGCCTGGCATCACCCCCTCGTCCATCCACACCAGCGCCGATGGCAAGCACGTGCAAATTGGCGCCAACGGCGATGCGATCTTCAAGCGCTTCATGCAGATCATCGGCCGTGACGACCTGGCCAATGACCCGCAACTGGCCAGCAATGATGGCCGTGACAGTCGGCGTGACGAGCTGTACGGGGTCATCGATCGCTGGGTCAACGCGCTGCCGCTCGATAGCGTTATCGACCAACTGAACCAGGCCGGGGTGCCGGCCAGTCGGATCTTCAGCGCCGAGGATATGTTCAGCGACCCGCAGTTCCTGGCCCGTGAGATGTTTCTGCAGGCCAAGCTACCGGACGGCAAGGCGTTCAAGATGCCGGGGATCGTACCAAAGCTCTCCGACACCCCGGGCACCTGCGAATGGGTCGGGCCGGCACTGGGCGAGCACAACGCCCAAGTGCTCGGCGAACTGGGCTACGACCCACAGCAGATCGCCAAACTGCGCAGCGACGGCGCCATTTGAGGCACTGCAGGGGAGCAGTCGCTGGAGATCAAACTGTGGGAGCGAGCTTGCTCGCGATGGCGTCGGCCCAGTCGACTTGATGTTGACTGGCACACCGCAAGCGCGAGCCAGCTCGCTCCCACGAACATAAACGCCGGGCAAAAAGAAACCCCGAGAAGTGGGGAGACGACTCGGGGTTAAACGTGACCACTCAAGGTCCGTACAACAAGCGACAAGCACCGGAGCACAATGCTCGCTCTTGCTGGTAAAGGGTCTGACTCATCAAGACGTAGGAAGGTTCCCACAAAAGCCCAGTCAATTCGCCGCGACCATGACCTTGTCGCGCGCCAGATTGCGCAGCGCCGCAATCACACAGGGCTCCAGGCGCCCCTCGGCAATCAGCACATCGCGATGCAGGCCATCGACTACGTCCGTCAACTGACGCTTGTCGGTCAATTGGGCCTGATTGAACACTCGCTCGACCATGATGACCCCGCTGGCATTCTTCAGCGTCACCCGGCATTCGCCCTTGGCGCCGGAGGGAGTCAGCGAGACCTGATACGGGCTCAAGGCTTCATTCAGCAATAGGCTGATACTTTCCATTCGCTCACCCTTCAATAGTCCGAAACAACTGCATGTGCACAGTAAATGACCGTGGGCCGCAGCAGAAAGTTCGTCAGCGCACCGAACCGGCATGCCTTCAACCTGTTCAACCGAGCATGCGCGTCCAATATGACAGGCAAACAACAGCGTTCTCCAAGAGTCGTTACGGGGTGACCGCCGGCTCGGCCAAGCCCCTGTCGCAACGACGCCACCGCCGCCCGACATCGGTCCAGCCGCCCAGAATGCCGCGCAACTGTCCATCAGCTCCATAGAACGGCACCGACCAATGATAGATTTCCCGCAATCTGCCGTTGAACATCAATTGCCGGTCGACGAATCGAGACTGGCCGGTGCGCAATTGCTCCATCACTTCTCCATGCAGCAGCTCGGCGGTGGCCGGCGGGAATGATGCCGAGTCGGTAAGCCGCGTGCCCCGCAGTTTTTCGAAGCGGGTCGCAAACTGGTCTTCATAGCTTTTGTTGCACATGATCAGGCGCCCTTCCAGATCACAGATGAAAATCGGGTCGGGAATGGCATCCATCAAGGCTCGCTGGAGCATCAACTGGTCCTTGAGGACCGCTTCGGCCTTGAGGCGTTGGTCGATCTGTATCTGCAGGCGGCGGTTCCACAGCAGGGACAAGAGGCCAAACACCAGGACCACGGTCACACACCAGTAGCCCCAACGGGAGATCCGCTCCCAGATCGATGGCGCCTGGACGGGAGTCGCACCGGCCATCCATTTCGAACGCAGTGCACGCATGTCCTCGGCGGGGAAGGCTTCCAGCGCTTTATTCAAGATACTCAACAGCACGGTCAGGTCCTGGCGCACCGCCAGGTAGTCCGGTTCCCACTTGCCCTCAAGGCCGCTGCCGACCTGCAACTGCCCGGCGGGATAGAGATGCACCCCGGTTTCATTTTCGATGGTGGCATAGGCTTCCCGGCTCTCTACCAGCGCCCGCGCCTCGCCAAAGGTCTTGGTCGTGCGCAATTTGATCGCCGGGTAATCGCGCCTGATTTCCGCTTCCAATGCATGCCGTGCCGGCAACGCCAGGACCTTGCCTTCGAGCTGCTCCAGCGAATGCAGGGACGACTCCCCGTCACGGCCGACGAATACCCAACCGGAACCACCGAATGCATGGCTGAAACTCAGGAAGTCCCGACGTTCTTCATTCATCGCCAGCAGGGTCGTCATGTCGGCTTCGCCATTCTCCAGCATTGTCAGCAACTCGCCGGGAGAGAACGATTCCCGATGCACGAACTCAAGGCCGGTCATGTGCGCGATGCGCTGGAGAACGTCGTGGTTCAACCCATTCCACTGCCCCTGTTCATTCCTGAACAGGTACAACGGAAACTGCATCGTGGCCACGATGACCCGGGGGTTCTCCTTGATCCATTTCAACTCCTGCGCGTCCAGCACCAGCCGTTCGCCGGGGTTGGGTGGTGGTATTTCGAAAGCCGCCAGCGGCGCCGCGTTGCCTCCCTGCGTCCAGTACATCAGGGCCAGCCCCATTACCCAGCCCAGGGCTGGTTTGCCTTTGATAAAAAACGACATCTGCATTTCCTTCGAGATGACTCGCCCATCCCTCCAAGGGCGAAAACCCGGCCAGTTTGGCATGCAGAAACAAGAAAGCCCGTCAGGAGACGGGCTTCAAAATGTGACAGGTTTACCCGGTCAGAGTGGCTTGCCGCGATTGCCATGCTGGCTGACAAAGGCCTGCACGGCTTTCAAGTCGTTGGGCAACACGGTGCAACGCTCATCTCGCTCAAACAAATCAGAAAGATGCGCAGGCAGTTCGAGCGCTTTTCCTACACCGGCTTTCTCCACCGCTTCCGGGAACTTGACCGGGTGTGCCGTGCCCAGGATCACCATGGGGATGTCCAGGCTGCGACGGCATTCACGGGCCGCCCTGACGCCGATGGCCGTGTGCGGGTCGAGCAGTTCGCCGCTCTGGGCGAACACCTCGGCGATGGTTTCGCAGGTCTGCTCATCATCCACGGCCAGGGAGTCGAACAACTTGCGAGCTTCGGTCCAGCGCTCAGGCTCGACGCTGAAACCGCCACCCTGGCGGAAGCTATCCATCAGCCCGGCAATCGCCGCACCGTTGCGACCGTGCAGGTCGAACAGCAGGCGCTCGAAGTTCGACGACACCATGATGTCCATCGAAGGCGACAGCGTGGCGTGCAGGGTTTCCTTGACGTACTGGTTGCCGCTCATGAAGCGGTGCAGGATGTCGTTGCGGTTGGTGGCGACGATCAATTGGTTGATCGGCAGCCCCATGTTGCGCGCCAGGTAACCGGCGAAGATATCGCCGAAATTGCCGGTCGGCACCGAGAACGATACGGAACGGGCTGGACCGCCCAATTGCAGGGCTGCGTGGAAGTAATAGACGATCTGGGCCATGATCCGCGCCCAGTTGATCGAATTCACCGCCACCAGCCGCGTACCCTTGAGGAAGCTCTGGTCGGCGAAGCTGGCCTTGACCATCTCCTGGCAGTCATCGAAGTTGCCTTCGATGGCGATGTTGTGGATGTTGTCGCCGAAAATCGTCGTCATCTGTCGACGCTGCACTTCCGAGACCCGGTTGTGCGGGTGCAGAATGAAAATGTCGACGTTTTCGCAATGCTTGCAGCCTTCGATGGCCGCCGAACCGGTGTCGCCAGAGGTGGCACCGACGATCACCACGCGCTCGCCACGCTTTTGCAGCACATAGTCCAGCAGGCGACCGAGCAGTTGCAGGGCGAAGTCCTTGAACGCCAGGGTCGGACCGTGGAACAGCTCCATGACCCATTCGTTACCGTTGAGCTGACGCAACGGTGCGATGGCATTATGGGAAAAGACCCCATAGGTCTCTTCCAGGATCTTTTTGAAATCGGCGTCCGGGATACTGCCGGTGACGAACGGGCGCATGACCCGGAACGCCAGCTCGTGATACGGCAGGCCGGCCCAGGAAGCGATTTCCTCCTGGGTGAAGCGCGGCAGGTTTTCCGGCACATAGAGACCGCCATCCGTGGCCAGGCCGGCCAGGAGGACATCTTCGAAATTCAGGGCCGGTGCCTGGCCGCGGGTGCTGATATAGCGCATTTTTGGCAAACCTTCGGTTTGAGCTTCAAGGTCAAGCTGCACGCGACAAGTCAAAGCGGCTCGGCTTCTACTTGCGGCTTGCAGCTTATAACTTGCCGCTAAATTAATTCAAATGTTCGACGCGGATACGGACCACCGGCCCAACGACACCCTGGAGCGCTTCCAGCGCCGCAATCGCGTCGTTGATGTTCTGCTCGACCACCCGGTGGGTCAGCAGGATCATCGGCACCAGGCCGTCGTGCTCCTCGACTTCCTTCTGCATGATCGACTCGATGTTGATGCCGCGTTCCGAGAGAATACTCGCCACTTGGGCCAGCACGCCCGGATGGTCCTTGGCCTGGATGCGCAGGTAGTAGGAGCTTTCGCACGCCTCGATCGGAAGAATTGGGTGCGCCGACAGCGAATCCGGCTGGAAGGCCAGGTGCGGCACACGGTTTTCCGGGTCCGAGGTCATGGCGCGAACCACGTCCACCAGGTCGGCAATGACCGAAGAGGCCGTCGGTTCCATGCCCGCGCCGGCGCCGTAGAACAACGTCGAGCCAGAGGCATCGCCGTTGACCATCACCGCGTTCATCACGCCGTTGACGTTGGCGATCAGGCGATCGGCCGGGATCAGCGTCGGGTGCACGCGCAGCTCGATGCCGCTGGCGGTGCTGCGTGCCACGCCCAGGTGCTTGATGCGGTAGCCCAAGGCTTCGGCGTAGTTCACGTCAGCGGTGGTCAGCTTGGTGATGCCTTCGGTGTACGCCTTGTCGAACTGCAACGGAATGCCGAACGCAATGGACGCCAGGATCGTCAGCTTGTGCGCTGCGTCGATGCCTTCCACGTCGAAGGTCGGATCGGCCTCGGCGTAGCCCAGGGCCTGGGCTTCGGCGAGCACGTCTTCGAAGGTGCGACCCTTCTCGCGCATTTCGGTGAGGATGAAGTTACCGGTGCCGTTGATGATCCCCGCGACCCAGTTGATGCGGTTGGCCGACAGGCCTTCGCGGATCGCCTTGATCACCGGGATACCACCGGCCACGGCGGCTTCGAATGCCACGATCACGCCCTTCTCGCGGGCCTTGGCGAAAATCTCATTACCGTGAACAGCGATAAGCGCCTTGTTCGCGGTGACCACATGCTTGCCATTCTCGATGGCCTTGAGTACCAGCTCGCGGGCAACGGTATAGCCGCCCAGCAGCTCTATGACGATGTCGATCTCAGGGTTCGTGGCCACTTCGAAGACATCGTTGGTAATCGCAATACCGGTCGTCTGGAACTGAGGCTTTGGCGTGCGCATGGCAATTTGTGCCACTTCGATCCCACGCCCGGCACGACGAGAAATTTCCTCGGCGTTGCGCTGAAGTACGTTGAAGGTGCCGCCACCGACGGTACCTAACCCACAGATGCCTACTTTGACCGGATTCACTCTTGACTCCCCATGAAACGGCCGACGCAAGGTCGGCCGTGAAATACAGCCGCGCAGCAACGCGGCTCTGTGTTTAACGGCCCGACGAATGTGTTCGCCGAGCCGTGATCTTCAAAAGCGGACCGCCCATGATCATTTCGCGCTCAGGGCCAGTTTGGCCACTTGTGGTGCCGGCTGGTAGCCCGGAATTACCTGACCATCGGCCAAAACAATCGCCGGCGTACCGTTCACGCCTATTGACTGTCCGAGCGCAAACTGCTTGGAAACCGGATTCTCGCACTTGGCGGCCTTGATTTCCTTGCCGTCGACCATCTTGTCCATGGCCGCTTTCTTGTCCTTGGAGCACCAGACCGCCTGCAACTGCTCATCGCCCGGCGAGCCCAGGCCCTGGCGCGGGAACGCCACATAGCGCACTTCGATGCCACGCTTGTTCAGTTCCGGCACTTCGGCGTGCAGCTTGTGGCAATACGGGCAGGTGGTGTCGGTGAACACTGTGATGTGGGACTTGGTTTCACCGATCGCCGGATAAACCACGGTTTCAGCGACCGGAATGCCGTTGATCAACTTGGAAATACCCTGGCGCTCGGTCATCTCGGTGAGGTTGACCGGCTTGCCGTCCTTGAGCTCGAACAGGTTGCCCTGAACGATATACTGGCCGTCGGCGCTGGCGTACAGCACGCGGCTGCCCTTGAGCTTGACTTCATAAAGGCCGGCCATGGGGCTGGCCGAGATGGCTTCGATCGGCACTTCGAGCTGAAGGTTTTCCAGGCTTTTGCGGATAGCCTTGTCGGCCGCGTCATCGGCGACGGCGAAGGTACTGGCCAACGCAATGGCGACGGCGGTGAACATCTGGATCAAACGCATGGGGACTCCTGAGGCGAACAAATGAGACGGGAAACGCCGACCCGCAGATTCGGGTTCCAACCGCCCACTGTGCAAACCGGCAAAGCCTACCACATAAGGCCGGCGTGGCCGAATGCCGCTGACGCACGACGTTTTGTAAGCACACACAGGATTGATGTCGGCTGACACGCCATCATCGCGAGCAAGCTCGCTCCCACAGGGATTTTTGGTGGACGCGCAATTGCGGTCTGGCACAGCTCCAAAATGTGGGAGTGAGCTTGCTCGCGATGGCGTCAGCATTGACGACATCGCGGCAGATGTCATCCCCGTGGATGATGCTTGGCATGCAAGTCCTGCAACCGCGCCCGGGCGACGTGGGTGTAGATCTGAGTGGTGGACAGGTCGCTATGGCCGAGCAGCATCTGCACCACCCGCAAGTCGGCGCCGTGATTGAGCAGGTGTGTGGCGAAGGCATGGCGCAAGGTGTGGGGCGAGAGGGATTTATTGATCCCGGCCACCTTGGCCTGGTGCTTGATGCGGTGCCAGAACGTCTGGCGAGTCATATGCTCGCCGCGCAGGCTGGGGAACAGCACATCGCTGGGGCGTCCGCCCAGCAATTCATGACGGGCATCGCGCATGTAACGCTCGACCCAGACAATCGCTTCCTCGCCCATCGGCACCAGGCGCTCCTTGCTGCCCTTGCCCATCACCCGCAGCACGCCCTGGCGCAGGTTGACCTGTTCCAGCGTCAAGCTGATCAACTCGGTGACGCGCAAGCCACAGGCATACAGGACTTCCAGCATGGCCCGGTCGCGCTGACCGATGGCCTCGCTGAGATCGGGTGCCGCCAGCAGTGCCTCCACATCGGCTTCCGACAGGGACTTGGGCAACGGACGCCCCAGTTGCGGCATTTCCACGCGCAAGGTCGGGTCTACCGCGATCAGCTTTTCCCGCAGCAAATAGCGATAAAACCCACGCAGGCCGGAGAGAAACCGCGCGGTCGAGCGGGGTTTGTAGTTCTGCTCCAGGCGCCACGCCAAGTGATCGAGGATCAATTCCCGGCCGGCATTGACCAGTTCCAGGTGATTTTCCTGCAACCAGCCGTTGAACAACGCCAGGTCGCTGCGGTAGGCATCGCGGGTGTTATCGGACAGGCCCTTCTCCAGCCATAGGGTGTCGAGAAACTGGTCTATCAGCGGATGATCGATGGCTGGCATAAGAACTCTTGAAGGATGCGGGCACACACGGCATCGAAATGGAAAATGAAGCTATGCAGGGTGCTCAAAGCGCAAATCGCAGGCAACAAAAAAGCAGCCCGCAGGCTGCTTTTTTTGCATCGGAAGCTGGACTTAAGCCAGTTTTTCCTTGATGCGAGCTGCTTTACCCGACAGGTCACGCAGGTAGTACAGCTTGGCTTTACGTACGTCACCGCGACGCTTGACAGCCATGCTGTCGATTTGCGGGCTGTAGGTCTGGAAAGTACGCTCTACGCCAACACCGTTGGAGATTTTACGAACGGTGAATGCACTGTTCACGCCACGGTTACGCTTGGCGATAACGACGCCTTCGAACGCTTGCAGACGGGAACGGTCGCCTTCCTTCACTTTCACCTGGACGACAATGGTGTCGCCTGGGGCAAAGGTAGGGATTTCTTTGGTCATCTGCTCTGCTTCGAGTGCAAGGATGATTTTGTTAGTCATGCTGTGCTCCTAAGGCGAGTCGTCGGACTCACCATCGATACGTTGTTAACTATCGTCCCGCTCGCGGATGTATTCCTCGAGCAGCTTCTTCTCTTCTCCAGAAAGCGAGCGGCTTTCCAGAAGATCGGCGCGTCGTTCGTAGGTCCGACCAAGGGACTGCTGCAAACGCCAACGCCGGATGTGCGCGTGGTTGCCACTTAGCAACACGTCGGGAACACGCTGATCCGCATACACCTCCGGTCGGGTGTAGTGCGGGCAATCCAGCAGACCATCCGTAAAGGAATCTTCCTCAGCGGAATCTGCATGCCCTAAAGCTCCAGGCAGCAGTCGTGTAACCGCATCGATCAGGACCATCGCCGGCAGCTCGCCGCCAGACAGTACATAGTCGCCAATCGACCACTCTTCATCGACATGAGCTTCAATGAAACGCTCGTCAATGCCTTCATAACGGCCGGCAATCAGGATCAATGCATCCGATTTCGCCAGCTCGCGCACCGCCGACTGAGTCAGCTGGCGGCCTTGGGGCGACAGGTAGATCACCTTCGCACCCTCCCCGGCTGCCGTCCTGGCCTGAACCAGCGCATCTTCCAGGGGCTTGATCTTCATCACCATGCCCGGACCACCGCCAAACGGGCGATCGTCCACAGTGTGATGCCGATCCGTGGTGTAGTCCCGCGGATTCCAACAGGTGAGCTGCAACAGCTCCTGTTTCACCGCGCGGCTGGTTATGCCGTACTCGCTGATGGCGGAAAACATCTCGGGAAACAACGTGATGACTTCAACGCGCAAATTAGCCACGTTTAGAAATCCGCATCCCATTCCACCTTCATCTCGCCTGCGGCAAGGTCGACGGCCAACACGCATTGCTCGGTATAGGGCAACAGGCGTTCGCGATCATCCAGGCTGCCGACGCAAGGCTTGACCACCATGACATCGTTCGAACCGGTCTCGAGCAGATGATCGATTTTCCCGAGCAATTGCCCGAGGTGATCGATGACCTTCAGACCCACCAGCTGGTACCAGTAGTACTCGCCGTCGGTCAGTTCAGGGAACAGGTTGCGCGGCACGCAGATCTCATAACCGGCCAGAAGACGAGCTTCTTCACGATCATCGAGACCCTTGAGCTTCGCGACCAGGAACTTGTCGTTCCCGCGTCCGCTGACCAGCTCCACCTGTTTCACGCTACCTTCGCGCTTGAGCGTCCAGGTTTTGTAGTCCAACAGGTTCTTGATCGGATCAGTAAAGGAATACACCTTCACTTCGCCGCGAACGCCATGTACAGAATAGATCTTGCCGACAACGATCAAATCATCAGCATCTTTTGGCGTCGCGTTCATATTGCTCAGGCCGCAGCCTTAGCCGATTCCTTCAACAACTGAGCAACGCGCTCAGAAGGTTGTGCACCAACGCTCAGCCAGTAGGCTACGCGCTCTTGGTTCACGGACAGACGAACTTCCTGACCACGGGCAACAGGGTTGAAGAAACCAACCTGCTCCTTGTGGGAACCGTCACGCGGGTTGCGGCTGTCGGTTACGGTCAGGTGGTAAAACGGGCGCTTTTTGGAGCCGCCAAGGGCAAGACGGATTGTTAGCATGTGAACATCGTTCCTGTAGTCGGTGCTGCAAATCTAAATGCACAGCGGGCATAGGTGCCCGAAAGGCCGCATATTCTAAGGAATATCCGGACTTTTGCAAATGTCTTTTTCCGGCGCCTGGCGCCATGCGATCAAGATTTGCCATAGAGCCGTCATGAAAAACGGCAGGTCAGCTCCCGCATAGCGCGGGTTTGCTGGAGATCCCCGCATCCGTGCGGGGCGACGCCGGCATGACAGCCGGCGCAGATTCTTTACATTTTCGGCATGCCGCCGCCGGGCAACATACCGCCCATGCCGCGCATCATCTTGGCCATCCCGCCCTTGGCGGAGAATTTCTTCATCATCTTCTGCATCTGCTTGTGTTGCTTGATCAAGCGACCGATGTCCTGCACCTGGGTGCCGGAACCCATGGCGATGCGGCGCTTGCGCGAACCGCTGATCAGCTCAGGGTCGCGGCGCTCGGCCGGGGTCATGGAGTTGATGATGGCTTCCATCTGCTTGAACTGCTTTTCAGCCGCGCCCTGGGCATTGCCCATCTGCGCCAGGTTCACGCCACCGATGTTCGGCAGTTTGTCCATGAGGCCGCCAAGGCCGCCCATGTTCTTCATTTGTTGCAGCTGGTCGCGGAAGTCTTCGAGGTCGAAGCCCTTGCCCTTCTTCAGCTTCTTGGCCAGCTTGTCGGCCTTGTCCTTGTCGAGGGTCTGCTCGGCCTGCTCGATCAGGCTGAGCACGTCGCCCATGCCGAGGATGCGCGAGGCTATACGCTCGGGGTGGAACGGCTCGAGCGCTTCGCTCTTCTCGCCCATGCCGATGAACTTGATCGGCTTGCCCGTGATGGCACGTACCGACAGCGCGGCACCGCCACGGGCGTCACCGTCGACCTTGGTCAGGATCACGCCGGTCAGCGGCAGTGCATCACCGAACGCCTTGGCGGTGTTGGCCGCATCCTGGCCGGTCATGGCATCGACCACGAACAGGGTTTCCACCGGATTGATCGCGGCATGCAGCGCCTTGATCTCGCCCATCATCTCTTCATCGATGTGCAGGCGACCGGCGGTATCGACGATGACCACGTCGATGAACTTGAGCTTCGCTTCCTTAATAGCTGCCTGGGCGATGTCCACCGGCTTCTGGCTCAGGTCGGACGGGAAAAACGTCACGCCGATGTCGTTGGCCAGGGTTTCCAGCTGCTTGATCGCCGCCGGACGGTAGATGTCCGCCGACACCACCATCACCGACTTCTTCTTGCGCTCCTTAAGGAAGCGCGCCAGCTTGCCGGCTGTCGTGGTCTTGCCCGCGCCCTGCAGACCGGCCATCAGCACCACCGCTGGCGGTACGGCGGCGAGGTTCAGGTCTTCGTTGGCGGCGCCCATCAGGCTTTCGAGCTCGGCCTGGACGATCTTCACGAACGCCTGGCCCGGCGTCAGGCTGCGCGACACTTCGGTGCCGACGGCGCGTTCCTTGACCGAATTGACGAAGTCCTTGACTACCGGCAGGGCGACGTCGGCTTCGAGCAACGCCATGCGCACTTCGCGCAGGGTGTCTTTGATGTTGTCCTCGGTCAGTTTCGCCTTGCCGGTGACATGGCGCAGCGTCTGCGAGAGACGGTCGGTTAGGTTTTCAAACATGCGCGATCCTTTCAGGCCCAGATGAGACCGGGATAATGGCGGCCCAGACCGTGAAAAATGTGCTCGGCGAGCCTGCGGCGTGGGCAGGTCGCGGATTATAGCGAAGAAGCGTGCGGCGTACACCTGCTGTGGTCTTTCGTGTGGAGGGGGTTCTATGCCAAACTCAGCGCCTTTCGGGCTTGCCTAACAGGATTTATGCTCCCCTTGTCACCCAGCTTGCTTGCCACCCTCGCCGCCGCTTGCCTTTATGCCGCTGCGACCCTCTATCAAGGCACCCGCCTGGCCACAGGTGCCAAGGCGAACAAACGCCTGCTGGTCACGCTTGGCGTGCTGGCGGTGCTCGGCCACGCGGCCAGCCTTTATACCCACCTGATGACACCCATCGGCCTGGGCCTGGACTTTTTCAACGCCGCCAGCCTGATCGCCGTCGCCGTGATCGCCCTGACGCTGCTGGCCTGCTCGCGCATTCCCGTGGAAAACCTGCTGGTGCTGCTGTTCCCGCTGGGGCTGGCCACGGTGCTGCTGGCGCAGTTCGCGCCGTCGGGCACCGTGCAGATCATCGACGAAGAACCGGGCATCCTCGCCCACATCCTATTGTCGATCCTCGCCTATGGCCTGTTCACCATCGCCGTGTTCCAGGCCCTGTTGCTGCTGGTGCAGGACCACCAGCTCAAGAACAAACACCCCTCCGGGCTGATCCGCAACTTCCCGCCGCTGCAAACCATGGAAAGCCTGTTGTTCGGTTTCCTCTGGGCCGGCTGGAGCCTGCTGTCGCTGTCATTGATCTCCGGCTGGTTGTTCGTCGAGAACCTGTTCGCCCAGCACCTGGTACACAAGACCTTGCTGGCCTGCCTGGCGTGGGTGGTCTTCAGCGTGCTGCTGTGGGGCCGCAACCGCCTCGGCTGGCGTGGGCACAAAGCGATTCGCTGGACCCTGGCCGGTTTCTGCCTGCTGATGCTGGCGTACTTCGGCAGCAAGCTGGTCCGTGAATACATCCTGCATATCTGACGGACGGCCTTGATGGATACGTTGCCCGTAGCGCCGTTGTTCGCCGTGCTGGTGGTGCTGATCCTCTGGTCGGCCCTGTTCACGGCCATCGAAGCCGCCCAGCAACACCTGCTGGCCCAGCGCACGGCTTCGCGTGCCAGTGACAAACCACTGGCGACACTGACCTTCCCCCTGCCCAGCCTGATCCTGTGCAATACCCTCTGTCGCGCCCTGGCCGTGGTCATCGGCACCTTGCTGGCGATTTTTACCTGGCTGGAAAACGGCCCCTGGGTCGCCTGGCTCGGCACCAGCGCCGCCCTGCTGGTGTTCGCCGACTACCTGCCGCGCACCTTGGCCAGCCGCCAGCCGGACGCGGTGCTGGCACTGGGTAACACCTTGCTGGGCATACCGTTGAAGATCCTTTATCCCTTTGCCTGGCTGTTGAATGGCGCCAGCCGGTTGTTGCTGCGTCCATTTGCCCGCAAGCCCGGGATGGTGCAGCAGAGCGACGACGAAATGCCCGTCCCACCGCGCAGCGAGCAGGAATCAGAGCAAGGCACTGGCCGGCTGCATCCGATTTCCGGCATCCACGCCCTGGACAACATCACCGTCAACGATATCCTCGTGCCCCGCAGCGAAGTCGATGGGATCAACCTCGACGACCCCATCGGCGAGATCATCGAACAGTTGCGCCTGAACCGACGGACGCGCCTGCCGGTGTTCCACAGCGATATCAACCAGGTCGAAGCGGTGCTCAACACCCGCCAGATCCGTCACTTGCTGGCGGACGCGAGCCTGACCAAGGAAGCGCTGCTGACGGCTTCCCATGAACCCTACTTCGTGCCCGAAAGCACGCCCTTGCAGCTGCAACTGCTGAATTTCCACAAGCAGCAGCGGCGCCTGGGCATGGTGGTGGACGAATACGGCGAAGTACTGGGCATCGTCACCCTGGAAGACATCCTCGAAGAAATCGTCGGCGAATTCGAGAGCCAGCACAGCCTCGACAACCCCCACGTCCATCCCCAGCCCGATGGCCGCCTGATGATCGATGGCGCGGCGTCGATCCGCGAATTGAACAGGACCCTGGGCTGGCATCTGCCTTGCGACGGTCCCAAGACCCTCAACGGGCTGGTGACCGAAGCCCTGGAAACCATCCCCGAAAGCCCGGTCTGCCTGAAAATCGGGCGTTATCGGCTGGAAATCATCGAGACCGTGGACAACCGCGTCAGCCAGGTGCTGGCGTGGCATAACAGTTCGGTGCCTGCCAGCTCTTAATTCCCAACAGTCCCAAAGTGAAACACAGTTGTGGCGAGGGGATTTATCCCCGTTGGGTCGCACAGCGCCCCAAACTGTTAGTCAGCTGCCTCAGATTCGGCGCAACGTCTTTTTGGGACTGCTTCGCAGTCCAACGGGGATAAATCCCCTCGCCACAAAAGCTCGTTTCGGCGTCAACAGGTATTGTTGATTCGTTAGCCCCCTTCCTATACTCAACCCGCTTACCCAGCTCCGCCCGAACCCCGTGCCTACCCAGCGCCCGGTCGGTTCCGGCCAGATCATCGGCAAAATCCGTAACAGCCCTGGGACTGTTCCTACCTGAAACAGCGACGGGATACCCGCCCACATCCCTGGGTGTTCGACCATAATAATTCGCTCCAACGGAGCACATGACTGTCAGGGATAACCGCATGACGACCGCTACCTGCAACGAGGCTGTGCCTGCCCAGCCGACCAACTCGGCCACTCGCGTGGCGACCGCGAGCTTCATCGGCACTGCCATCGAGTTCTACGACTTCTACGTCTATGCCACGGCGGCGGCCCTGGTGATCGGGCCGGTGTTCTTCCCACAAACCTCAGGCACGGCACAGATGCTGTCGTCCTTCCTGACGTTCGGCATCGCCTTCCTCGCCCGTCCGCTGGGTTCTGCGCTGTTCGGCCATTTCGGCGACCGGATCGGCCGCAAGTCGACGCTGGTGGCCTCCCTGCTGCTGATGGGCGTGTGCACCACACTCATTGGCGTGCTGCCCGGCTATGCCAGCATTGGCGCCTGGGCGCCGATCCTGCTGTGCCTGCTGCGGTTCGGCCAGGGCCTGGGGCTTGGGGGTGAATGGGGCGGAGCGGCGCTGCTGGCCACCGAGAACGCGCCCAAGGGCAAGCGCGCCTGGTTCGGCATGTTCCCCCAACTGGGGCCCTCCATCGGCTTCCTGGCGGCCAATGGCCTGTTCCTGACCCTGGCCATGAGCCTGGACGACGAGCAGTTCCGTGACTGGGGCTGGCGGATTCCGTTCCTGCTCAGTGCCGTGCTGGTGATCGTCGGCCTCTATGTGCGGCTCAAGCTCCATGAAACCCCAGTGTTCGCCAATGCCATGGCCCGCCAGGAGCGAGTCAAGGTGCCATTGGTCGAGCTGTTCAGCCAATACTGGGCGCCGACCTTGCTGGGCGCCGCGGCGATGGTGGTGTGTTACGCGCTGTTCTACATCTCGACGGTGTTTTCCCTGAGCTACGGCGTGTCCACCCTCGGCTACAGCCGCGAGACATTCCTGGGCCTGCTGTGCTTTGCCGTACTGTTCATGGCCGCCGCTACGCCGTTGTCCGCCTGGGCCAGCGACCGCTACGGCCGCAAACCGATCTTGATCATCGGTGGCCTGCTGGCGATTGCCTCGGGTTTCCTCATGGAACCGTTGCTGACCCACGGCTCGACCGGCGGCGTGGCGCTGTTCCTGTGCATCGAGCTGTTCCTGATGGGGGTGACCTTCGCCCCCATGGGCGCCTTGCTGCCGGAACTGTTTCCGACCCACGTGCGCTATACCGGCGCCTCGGCGGCCTACAACCTGGGCGGTATCGTCGGCGCCTCGGCCGCACCGTTCTTCGCCCAGAAACTGGTGGCGATGGGCGGCTTGAGCTATGTCGGAGGCTATGTTTCAGCGGCTGCGCTGCTTAGCGTCATCGCCGTGCTGTGCCTGAAGGAAACGCGCCACAACGACTTGAATCGGGTCGCCTAGCCGAGCCCGTGGCGAGGCTTCGCGCCTCGCCACGCAAACCTGTCGCGAGCCTGAACGGCCACCAATGAAATAACCATTAACAATCGCCCACCATTGAAACCACCCCCCACCTGCCCCATCTAAGACCCATACCCCATTGCGCAGGTGCCCCATGAGCGACCAGCACTCTACTGAAGCCACTAACGACTACGCTGATTCCGAACACATCGAACACACGTCCTCCGGCACCGGCCTGGCGCTGCCCGGCCAGAACCTGCCGGACAAGGTCTACATCATCCCCATCCACAATCGCCCCTTCTTCCCGGCCCAGGTGTTGCCGGTTATCGTCAACGAAGAACCGTGGGCCGAGACCCTGGAACTGGTGGCCAAGTCCGATCACCACTCCCTGGCACTGTTCTTCATGGACACGCCCCAGGAAGACCCGCGCCATTTCGATACCTCGAAACTGCCGTTGTACGGCACACTGGTGAAGGTCCATCACGCCAGCCGGGAAGGCGGCAAGCTGCAGTTCGTCGCCCAGGGCCTGACCCGCGTGCGCATCCGCACCTGGCTCAAGCACCATCGCCCACCGTACCTGGTGGAAGTCGAATACCCGCACCAGCCGAGCGAGCCAACCGACGAGGTCAAGGCCTACGGCATGGCGCTGATCAACGCGATCAAGGAACTGCTGCCGCTCAATCCGCTGTACAGCGAAGAGCTGAAGAACTACCTCAACCGCTTCAGCCCCAACGACCCTTCGCCGCTGACCGACTTCGCCGCCGCGCTCACCTCCGCCACCGGCAATGAGCTGCAGGAAGTGCTCGACTGCGTGCCCATGCTCAAGCGCATGGAAAAAGTGCTGCCGATGCTGCGCAAGGAAGTCGAAGTGGCGCGGTTGCAGAAAGAGATTTCCGCCGAGGTCAACAACAAGATCGGCGAACACCAGCGCCAATTCTTCCTCAAGGAGCAACTCAAGGTCATCCAGCAGGAACTGGGGCTGACCAAGGACGACCGTAGCGCCGACATCGAACAATTCGAGCAACGGCTGGAAGGCAAAGTGCTGTCGGCCCAGGCGCAGAAGCGTATCGAAGAGGAGATGAACAAACTTTCCATCCTGGAAACCGGCTCGCCGGAATACGCCGTCACCCGCAATTACCTGGATTGGGCGACCTCGGTGCCGTGGGGCGTGTATGGCCAGGACAAACTCGACCTCAAGCATGCGCGCAAGGTGCTCGACCAGCACCACGCCGGCCTGGACGACATCAAGGACCGCATCCTCGAATTCCTCGCCGTTGGCGCCTACAAAGGCGAGATCAACGGTTCCATCGTGCTACTGGTGGGCCCGCCGGGCGTGGGCAAGACCAGCGTCGGCAAGTCCATCGCCGAATCCCTGGGCCGGCCGTTCTACCGCTTCAGCGTCGGCGGCATGCGCGATGAAGCCGAGATCAAGGGCCATCGACGCACCTACATCGGTGCCCAGCCGGGCAAGCTGGTGCAGGCGCTCAAGGATGTCGAAGTGATGAACCCGGTGATCATGCTCGACGAAATCGACAAGATGGGCCAGAGCTACCAGGGCGACCCGGCCTCGGCCTTGCTGGAGACCCTCGATCCGGAACAGAACGTCGAATTCCTCGACCACTATCTGGACCTGCGCCTGGATCTGTCGAAAGTGCTCTTCGTGTGCACCGCCAACACTCTGGACTCGATTCCCGGCCCGCTGCTGGACCGGATGGAAGTGATCCGCCTGTCGGGCTACATCACCGAAGAAAAAGTCGCCATCGCCAAACGGCACCTGTGGCCCAAGCAACTGGCCAAGGCGGGTGTATCCAAGGGCAGCCTGAGCATCAACGACAGCGCCCTCAAGGCCCTGATCGACGGTTACGCCCGTGAGGCCGGAGTGCGACAGCTGGAGAAACAGCTGGGCAAACTGGTGCGCAAGGCGGTGATGAAGCTGATCGACGACCCGAAAGCGGTGATCAAGCTCGGGCCGAAGGACCTCGAGGCCTCCCTGGGCAAGCCCGTGTTCCGCAACGAGCAGGTGTTGTCCGGCATCGGCGTGATTACCGGTCTGGCCTGGACCAGCATGGGCGGGGCGACCTTGCCGATCGAGGCGACGCGCATCCACACCCTCAATCGCGGCTTCAAGCTGACCGGGCAACTGGGAGAGGTGATGAAGGAGTCGGCGGAGATCGCCCACAGCTACGTCAGTTCGCACCTGAAGCAATTTGGCGGCGACCCGAAGTTCTTCGACGAGGCCTTCGTTCACCTGCACGTACCGGAAGGCGCCACGCCCAAGGACGGCCCGAGCGCCGGCGTGACCATGGCCAGTGCCTTGCTGTCCCTGGCCCGCAACCAGCCGCCGAAAAAAGGCGTGGCCATGACCGGCGAACTGACCCTCACCGGACACGTCCTGCCGATTGGCGGTGTACGCGAGAAGGTCATCGCGGCGCGCCGGCAGAAAATCAACGAACTGATCCTGCCAGAAGCCAACCGGGGCAACTTCGAAGAATTGCCCGAGTACCTCAAGGAAGGGGTGACGGTGCACTTTGCCAAACGGTTTGCGGATGTGGCGAAGGTGTTGTTCTGAGCATCTTGTAGCGCCTGCACGGGCCTCATCGCGAGCAAGCTCGCTCCCACAGTGGATTTGTGGTGTTCACAGCATTTGTGATCAACACCAAACCCTGTAGGAGCGAGCTTGCTCGCGATGGCGGCATTGGCAACAACATATCCCCACCCGACACATCCAGTAGCATCTTCGGTTATGCTCGCCGTTCGTCGTGAATGCCGGAGCCGTTGCCCTTATGTCCCTCACTCGCCTGCTCGTCCCCCTCAGCCTCGCCCTGCTGAGCGCCTGCGCCACGCAAACCAGCAACAACGTGACCGTGGAAAAACTGAGCCAGTGCCCCGTAAGGCTCAATAACGGACAGAACCTGATCCTGAGCCTGCCCAGCAACCCCAGCACCGGTTATCGCTGGGCGATCCAGGATTCGGCCGGTGGCGTGTTGAAGGGCTTGGGGCCGGAGGTTTATCGCAACCCGGAAGACGCCGGCATCGTTGGCGCCGCGGGTGTCTCGACCTGGCGCTTCCAGGCGTTCAGCGCCGGCACCGGGCGCTTGCGCCTGACTTATCAACAGCCTTGGGCACCGGAAGTGCCGCCCGTGGAAACCTTTGACTGCGCCATCGCGGTGAACTGACTGTGGGTTGGCTGATCCTCGCACTGATGGGTGCGGCCACCTACCTGTACGGCCTGGCCATGCATGCCACGCTGCTGTGCCTGCTGGTCAAACCCATGCCGGTGCTGGCCCTGCTCGGCTGGCTGCACGACGCCCCGCCCAGCGAATATCGGCGCTGGATCAGCCTCGGGCTGATTTTTTCGCTGGTGGGCGATGTGTTGCTGGCCTGGCCGGGGGACCTGTTCGTGTTCGGCCTTGGTGCATTTCTGCTGGCGCACCTGGCCTACCTGAAAGCCTACCTCAGCGACTGCCGCCGACCGGCGCTGCTGCCATTGACCCTGGCCTTGGGCATCGGCGCGGTGCTCCTGGCAATTCTGATGTCGAGCGGTCTCGGGCCGTTGCTGGTGCCGGTGGTGCTCTACGGCCTGGTCATCAGCGCCATGCTCTGGCGAGCGTTGGCGCGACTGGGTACCGACGTGCCCAAGCGTTCGGCGTGGTTGGCCGCCGCCGGGGCGCTGGCGTTTGTGTTTTCCGACAGCCTCATCGGCATCAACCGGTTCGTGCAACCCTTCCATGCCGCGCCATACCTGATCATCGTCAGTTATTGGCTGGGCCAATGGGGCATTACTGCGTCGGCGTTCGCTCGAAAGCCACACTGAGCCAAATAACGTGGGAGCGAGCTTGCTCGCGATAGCGGTCTGTCAGTCAACATTATGGCCGGCTGAACCATCGCCATCGCGAGCAAGCTCGCTCCCACTGGTTTTTTGGTTAAAATGCCGGCCTTTTCACCACCCATGCCGCTGGAACCGCCGTGAGCAAAGACCCTGACCGCCTATTCGCCCAACCCCTGGCCCAAGTGCCGGACTTCGCCTTCAACGAGGACGTGGTGCGGGTGTTTCCGGACATGATCAAGCGTTCGGTGCCGGGTTACCCGACCATCGTCGAAAACCTCGGCGTGCTCGCCGCGCAATTCGCCCAGCCGGACAGCGTGCTCTACGACCTCGGCTCGTCCCTGGGCGCGGTGACCCAGGCCCTGCGCCGCCATGTGCGCACCGACGGTTGCCGGGTGATCGCGGTGGATAACTCGGCGGCCATGGTCGAGCGCTGCCGTGAATACCTCAACGGCCAGGACTCGATGTTCCAGGAGCTGCTGCCGGTGGAAGTGATCGAAGGCGACATCCTCGCCCTGACGTTCCAGCCAGCCTCGGTGGTGGCACTGAATTTCACCTTGCAATTCATCGCGCCGGACCAGCGCACCACCCTGTTGAGCCGCATCCGCCAGTCCCTGCTGCCGGGTGGCGCCCTGATCCTGTCGGAAAAATTGCGTTTCAACGATGCAGAGGAACACGCCCTGCTCACCGACCTGCACGTGGCGTTCAAACGTGCCAACGGCTACAGCGAGCTGGAAATTGCCCAGAAACGCAGCGCCATCGAAAACGTCATGAAGCCTGACAGCCTCGAAGAGCACCGCGAACGCCTGCTGGCGGCCGGGTTCTCGAAAGTCGTGCCGTGGTTCCAGTGTCTTAACTTCGCCTCGTTGATTGCCCTACCATGATTGATCTGTCCCCCCTCGCCCGCCATCTGGCCGGCACGCCCCTGGCCGATTGGGCCGCAACGCTGCAGGCGCAACTCGACAGCAAAATGGAGAAGGGCCATGGCGATCTGGAACGCTGGCAAAGCGCCCTCGATGCCTTGCCGGTGCTGCAGCCGAGCGAGATCGACCTGCTGAACGGCCTGACCCTCGATACCGACTGTTCCGACGAAACCCGTGCACAGATGCGTACGGCACTGATGGGCCTGTCGCCGTGGCGCAAAGGGCCGTTCAAGCTGTTCGGCGTGCACGTGGACACCGAGTGGCGTTCGGACTGGAAGTGGTCGCGGGTGGCGCCGCACCTGGACCTCAAGGGCAAGCGCATCCTCGATGTGGGCTGCGGCAACGGCTACTACATGTGGCGGATGCTCGGCGCCGGGGCGGATACGGTGATCGGCGTCGACCCCAACTGGCTGTTCTTCTGCCAGTTCCAGGCGGTACAGCGCTACCTGTCGCAGCCCAACGCCTGGCATTTGCCGTTCCCCTTCGAGGCCCTGCCAGCGGAACTGGAAGGCTTCGACACGGTGTTTTCCATGGGCGTGTTCTACCATCGCCGCTCGCCGATTGAACATTTGCTCGCCTTGAAGGATTGCCTGGTCAAGGGCGGCGAGCTGGTCTTGGAAACCCTGGTGATCGAGGGTGATGAGCACCAAGTGCTGGTGCCCGAGGACCGCTACGCGCAGATGCGCAACGTGTGGTTCCTGCCGTCGGTCCCGGCCCTGGAACGCTGGCTGCGCCGCGCTGGGTTCAGCGACGTGCGCTGCGTGGACGTGAGCCTGACGACCGTGGAAGAACAGCGCAGCACCGAGTGGATGAAGTATCAGTCATTGAGTGATTTCCTCGACCCCGCCGACCACAGCAAAACCATCGAAGGGCTGCCGGCGCCGATGCGCGCGGTGATTGTGGCGCGCAAATAAATACCCCAGACACCACTCCCACAGGGGCTCGGTGTTTAGTCTGGAGCTTTGGCTCTTCTGGCCTTGAAGAACTCGCTCAACACCGCGCTGCACTCCTCGGCCAGCACGCCCCCTTCGTACATCACCCGATGGTTCAGGAAACCCTGGCTGAAAAACTGCCCCTGGCTCTGCACGATGCCAGCCTTGGGCTCCAGGGCGCCGTAGACGACCCGGGCGATGCGCGAGTGGACGATGAGGCCGGCGCACATGCTGCACGGTTCCAACGTCACGTAGAGGGTGCTGCCGGGCAGGCGATAGTTGCTCACCGCCTGGGCGGCGGCGCGAATGGCGACCATTTCCGCGTGGGCACTGGGATCGTGGCCGCTGATCGGGCAGTTGAAGCCACGCCCGATGATCTCGCCGTCCTGCACCAGCACCGCGCCCACCGGCACTTCCCCCATGGCGGCGCCTTGGGCGGCGAGGGCCAGGGCTTCGCGCATGAAGTCCTGGTCGCGGCTACGGTCGATGATTTTGGCGGGACGAATCTGACGCATCACGCCACCTCGATGGCGGCCATCAGGCCGGTTTCCATGTGGTCGATCACATGGCAGTGGAACATCCACACCCCTGGATTATCCGCCACCAGTGCCACCTGCGCCCGTTCGTTCTTGCCCAGCAAGTAAGTGTCAGTGAAATACGGCACGACCTTGTGCCGGTTCGACGCGATCACCTTGAAGCTCATGCCGTGCAAATGGATCGGATGCTGGTACTGGGTCATGTTCTTCAATTCGAAAATGTAGCTCTGGCCCTTCTTCAGGGTGGCGATCGGCCGGTCGGCGCAGGTCTTGTCGGTGATATCCCAGGCCTTGCCGTTGATCTGCCACAGGCTTGGCGGCTTGCCGTTGTCGACATTGACCGACACCGAACCGACCCATTCGAAATTGAAGTTGAGTTTCTCGGCATTGGCCAGGTCCGGTTCGGACACCGGGTTGGCTGGCAACGCTGGCGGCCACTGGGTCGGTGCGTCACTGTTGGGCACCGAACGCAAGGTGCCCAGGCGCACCGGGCCATTGCGCAACGACAATTCTTCGCCCGCCGGCGGCGCCTTGATCGCCAGGCAAATGCGCATGCCCGGGCCCAACCAGTATTCCTTGCCCAGCGGGCGCGGTTCGATGGGGTTGCCGTCCAACGCATAGATCTGCGCTTCAACGCCTGGGATGTTGATACGGTAAGTCAGGGTGTTGTCGAGGTTGAGCAAACGCACCCGGGTAATCTGCCCGGCCGGCAGGTCAATCACCGCCTGCGGCACGCCGTTGATGGTCGCCAGCCGCCCGGCCGTGCCGCCACGCGCCGCCTCGCGGGGAATGCTGAACGCGACGAACTCGCCCTGCTCATCCACATGCCAGCTCTTGAGGCTCAGGGTCTGTTCGTATTTGAAGCCGGTGGGCTCACGCTCTTCGATGATCAGCGGCCCCACCAGCCCACGCCCGAGCTCTTCGCTGCTGTTGACGTGGGGGTGATACCAATAGCTGCCGGCGTCCGGCACGCGGAATTTGTAGTCGAAATATTCGCCCGGCAACACCGGCAACTGCGAGACATACGGCACGCCGTCCATCTCCAGCGGCAGACGGATTCCGTGCCAGTGGATGGTGGTGGCGACCGGCAGGTGATTGATGAAACGCACCCGCAACCACTCGCCCTGGCGCACCCGCAGCTCGGTACCCGGTGCCGAGGGGCCAAACGCCCAGGCCTGGGTCTTGTGCCCGGCGACCAACTCGACGTCCAGGGGCGCGGCGATCAGTTCATAGTCGTGACCGGCTTCGGCGTCGGCCCGCTTGCCCAGCCAATACCGCGACGCGCCGCCTGCCCCCACACCAACGACAACAAGACCGGCCAGGCCACCGAGTATTTGGCGACGGGTAAAGGACATGAACGCAACCACCTATTGAATCCGCGCGAACCGTTGGGCCCGCAAAAGGCGAATACGATACACCCGCAGATGAGAAACAGTAAGGGCGGCGAAAATGAAAAAAACAAAATGAAAAATGCCCTGGGGAGGTTATCCACAGGGCATTTTCGTGCACTCCGAGGCAAGCCTTTTCGACAGGATCAGTCTATTCGCTGGTTACGTATTGCTGCGCCGCGGCGTGAAGAAGGCCAACGCCGCTGCAACGATGAACAACGCGGGCACGTCGCCCACCAGATGGCCGACGTGGCTTGTCCCATCCACCTCGACGCCGAAGGACTGCACGGCCATGATCGCGCCGTGCACGACGCTCGACCACACGGTGAACCAGATCAGGCTCAAATGCTTCATCGGATCGCGCGACGCCATCAGCAGGAACACACCGAGTGTCGCGTAGATGCCGACGATCATCAGCGGATACTGGGAATGGCCGCTGTGCCACGCCCAGCCGGACGGCCACAGGATCATCAGCGGCCAGATCGCGAATATGGCGATCAGACCGACTACGATCAAAACGATGCGCAAGGCGGCGAGCCGTTGGGTGTCGTTCATGGCGGGCTCCCTTATTGCGGCGGATTGCTGTAACTGGATGCCCGTGAGTATAGAACGCTCCCCGGTGTATACCCCGTCAACCGATACCGTCAGTCGTCTTGACGGTTCAGACCGGCAAGCCCGTAATCAGATGCACCACACCGTGCTCCAGTGTCATCACCCCTGCCACCCCGGCCGCGCTCAACCCGGTCCGGTCGATCCGTGCCACGTCCCGCAACTCCACCCGCAGCCGCGTCAGCGCTACGGGTTGATGGTGCTTGAGGTTATCCGCGCCTCCCAGCGCGGCGACGATGGCCGGTGACAGCTCATCAACCGCTGTCGCTGGCCTGGGCTCTTCCGGTACCAGGTCCGGGGTCAGGGCTTTCCAGAATGCCTGTTGCAGTTTGTCGAACATGTTCAATGCTCCATGACCAGGGTGGCCGGACTGGCCGTGGATGAATGAATACGCAAGAGATCGCGCACTTGCTCGGCGCTTTCCTGGGCCAAGGCCTGTTCGGCCAGCGTGCGACATTCGCTCAGATCCCATTCACGCACGCAGGCCTTGATGGCCGGAATCAGCGGCACGCTGACCGATAGCTCATCCACGCCAAGCCCCAGCAACACCGGTACCGCCAAGGTTTCCGATGCCAGCGCGCCACACACTCCGACCCATTTGCCATGGGCGTGAGCGGCCTCGACCGTCCGAGCGATCAGGCGCAGCACCGACGGATGCAGGCCATCGGCCTGGCTGGCCAAGCGCGGGTGGTCGCGGTCCATGGCCAAGGTGTACTGGGTCAAGTCGTTGGTCCCGATGGAGAAGAAATCCACTTCGGGAGCAAACAGGTCGGCCATCAGCGCCGCCGCCGGCACTTCGATCATGATGCCCAGCTTCGGCGCTTGCGGCAGGCCCAGGTTGCGCACCTCTTCGTCCAACATCTGCCGCGCCAGCCGCAACTCCGACAGCTGCGTGACCATTGGCAGCATGATGTGCAGCCGCGTCAGCCCCGAACAGGCGAGAATTGCCCGGAACTGTTCGCGCAATAACTGAGGTCGCTCCAGGCACAGGCGAATACCACGCATGCCCAGGAACGGATTGGCCTCGTGGGCCATCGGCACATAGGCCAGCGGCTTGTCCCCGCCCACGTCCAGGGTACGCACCACCAGATTACGCTCAGCCCCCAGGGCCCGGGCGACAGCGCCATACAGGAGCGCTTGCTCGTCGTGTCCCGGTGGGTGGGCGCGATCCAGGTAAAGCAGTTCGGAGCGCAACAGCCCCACCCCTTCGCCCCCCAGGGTCATGGCCTGCTCCACATCCCGAAGCGAGCCGACATTGGCAGTGATCTCGACTCGGTGACCGTCAAGGGTACGGGCCGCCAGGGCCGATTGCTCGAGGTCGCGCCGCTGCCGTCGCAACTGTCGGTCACGGGAGGCCTGGAGTTGCTCAATCCGCGCCGCGTCTGGATTCAGATGCAGTTCTCCGCTGTCGGCATCCAGCAACACCGGGGTGCCGTTGGCGAGGGTCAATACCTGCTCAGGCACGCCACACAACGACGGTAGGCCCAGCGCACGGGCCAGGATCGCCACATGGCTGGTAGCACCGCCACCCACCGTGACAAAACCGGCGATTCGCGAGGTGTCCAGGTTGGCGGTCTGGGACGGCGTCAACTGCGCGGTCACCAGGATCGACTGCTCGGGCAGATCCCAGGCGTGGTCCCGTACGCCGAGAATCAGCTTGAGGACCCGGTGCCCGACATCGGACAGATCCATCGCGCGCTCGGCCAGCAGGGCACTGCCCGACTGCTGGAATTGCGTGGCGGTCGCCTCGGTCGCGGTTTTCCAGGCAAAGGCCGCACTCTTGCCTTCGACGATCAGATCCCGAGCCTGCTCCAGCAAGGTGGGGTCTTCCAGCAGCTCCTGATGAGCGCCAAAAATCTGCGCCTGGACGCTGCCCGCGCCCTCGTTCTGCAGCGCCTTCAATGCCTGGTTCGCCTGGTTCAACGCCTGGTCCAGGAGGGCCTGCTCGGTCTCGATTCCCGCGCCTGGCTCTTGCACTTCCAACGCCTGGGTCGCGATCTGCACCACCACACCCGACACCGAGCCCGGCGAGGCACACACGCCTTGCCAGCGCTCAGGCGTGGGCGATTCGACGCACATGGGCACTTCTGGCGTCGGCTGCGCCTGGACGGATTCACCGCAGCCCGCCAACAATAGTTGCGTCAGTGCCTCGAGCGCCTGTTCGGCCTGTGGACCGGCGGCACTGAGCTGCAGACTATCGCCCTTGACCGTTTGCAACGCCATGATCGCCACCAGTGATTTGGCATTGGCGCTGCCCTGCTGCTTGTGCAGGCAGATGTTCGCATCAAAGCCTTTGGCCGCCTGGGCGAACACCGCAGCGGGACGCGCATGCAGACCGCTGTCATTAGGCAGGATCAGCGGCTTGGAAAACAGCACCGAGCCCTGTTGCGTCTGCGCGTCCTGCCCTTGCGTCCCTTGACTCACCTGCAGCAACGGCTGACCGCTTTCCACCCAGGACGACTGGGCCGGCATCAGGCTGAAGTCTTCGCCAGTGACCACCAGCATCAACGTCAACAGACTGCGCGCGTGCAAGGCGATGTAGTCGGCATCGAAATCGATCAGCGGTTGCCCGGCCTCGACTCGTTGACCTATCTCTACTCGGGAGGTAAAGCCCTTGCCCGCCAGGTTCACCGTGTCCAGGCCAATGTGCATCAACACCTGAACACCGTTGTCACTGGTGATACTCACTGCATGGGCGCTGTCCTGGAGCGTGCCGACGACACCGGAGAGCGGCGCACAAAGGGTCTGCGACGTCGGATCGATACAGATGCCATCCCCCACGACACGGTTGGAAAAGACCGGATCAGGCACGTTGTCCAAGGGCATCAAGATCCCGGACAACGGTGCGAGCAATTGCAAAGGTTGCGTTGTGTTCATGACTTCACCTGCTGCTGTCTGTTCTTTTGGCATCGCGGGCAGAGCGCATCCACCGACCCGCGTCACACGGATCATTTCCACCAGTACTCAACCTGCACGCCCACGTTGGAACCATGCCGCGTGCCGCCAAATGCACCGGTGTCGGACAGCGCCGAACCGGCCGCCAGTTCATTGGCTGCGCGCTGGGCCGCCGCGTTCCAGCTGGCATAGGTGTAATACAGTCGTATTTCCGGGCGGGCCCAGAATTCCGGGCCCTTGGGCGACCAGGTAGGGGCAAAGGTGAATTTGCTCAGCTTGCGTGTTCCATCGCTGGCCTGCACTTGGTCATGGCCCAGTTCGGCCACCAACTTGAACTGATCGGTGATGGCGTAGGCCGGACGAACCCCCAACGACAGCCAGTCCTGATCGGCGCCATCAGGGCGAATGTCCTTCTGGTACACCGCCTGCATTTGCCCGCCGAAACGCGGCGTGACCTGCCAATCGAAAAACTCCACCAGACGATAGCTCTTGTTGCTGCCGTCCAGTCCGGTATCGCCGGTATAACCCAGTCCTGTGCCGGGCCCCTCACCGTATTGCAAGGCCAGTTTATTCTTGCCGCCAAGGAAGTCCTGCTGCACATGCTGGGCGGTCAAGGCCCAGCCGCGATGAGCACCGCGACGATTCGCCTGATCGATGAAGCTTACGCCGAACTCCAGCTCGCCACCGGCGTTGGTATCGAAGCCGCCCACGTTGAAATCATGCCGGTTGACTGGGTCTTTCTGGTACAGGTTGTCCTTGCGCGAAAAGGCGTAGCTGTATTTCAGCCCGCCGATCAACACATCCTCGATTCCGGCCCCAGTGGCGCTCTGGTTCCAGTAGTAGAAATCGGAAATATGGATGTCGTTACGCTTGTAGTAACGCCGACCGGCCCATAGCGAGCCTCCGTTCAGGCTGGGCATGTTCGACCACTGGGCATACATCTGCGGCATCCGCGCCGCGCCGTTTTCGCCCTGGAACGTCGGTGTGCGGTCGTAGCGGTTGTACAGCGACGCCATGCCATCCACGCTCAGTACCGAACCGTCGTCGAGGGTGAAAAGGTCCTGGCGCAGCTCCAGTTCGCCATATTGTTCGCACTCGTTGCCCAATCGGTATTTGCTTTGTGCCCCGGGCAACTGGAAACAGGATTGGGAGCGGCCATTGGTGGCGCTGCCGACGCCACTGCGCAGGTAGCCGGAGAACTCCAGGGCCTGGGCCGGGAATGGCAACGTAAGGCAGATACAAGACACCGCAAGTCCACGATTTATTGTTATTTTCATATGCCGCTCCTTCTTTTTTATTGTTTTTTGATGCACTTCAATCGTCCTTCGCCTGCCAACGAATGGGCGATAAAGGGCACACGGTGCGTCGAGCGCAACGTGATCGCTATCAGGCAATGCCTGGGTCAGAAATGACGTTTATTCAGTCGCTCAGGTGCAGCACGAACGACTCGTAGGGGCGTAGAAACAATCGTCGCTCACGATGTTGGCGGTCGTAGTTGCCGATCACCCAGCGTTGCTTCGTGTCGCCGGAGAGGGTCCCTTCGGGCAACTGGACTTCGCAGTCGCCACCGTAAAAGTGGCTGACGACCAGCAGGCGCTCGCCCTGGCCTTCGCGCAGGTACGCCCACACATAGGGATGCTCGGGCAGCAGCAGACGATAGACACCGTCCTGGATCAGGGCTTCGCTGCGACGTAGGGCAATCAAGCGACGGTAGTAATGCAGTACCGAGGTAGGGTCTTGCAGTTGCTGTTCGACATTGATGAAGGCCGCGTTGGCGGGTACATCGATCCAGGGTTCGGCACGGCTGAAACCCGCATTCGGCCCGGCAGTCCATTGCATCGGCGTACGCCCGTTGTCGCGGGACTTTTGCATGATCGGCGCCATGGCCTCGGCTTCAGACACTCCGGCGTTGCGCTTGAGGCGGTAGATGTTCAGGGTTTCCACATCGCGGTATTGATCGATGTGATCGAAGCCCGGATTGGTCATCCCGAGTTCCTCGCCCTGGTACACGAAAGGCGTGCCTTGGAGAAAGTGCAGCGCGGTGGCGAGCATCTTCGCCGAGACCACCCGATACTCTCCGTCTTGCCCGAAACGCGACACCACCCGCGGCTGATCATGGTTACACCAGAACAGTGCGTTCCAGCCGCCACCGGCCTGCATGCCGGTCTGCCAGTCGGACAAAATGCGCTTGAGCTCTAAAAAGTCGAAGTCGGCCCGCACCCACTTTTGCAGGTTCGGGTAATCCACTTTCAAATGATGGAAGTTGAAGGTCATCGACAACTCCCGTGAGTCCGGGCACGAGTAACGAACGCAGTGCTCAAGGTTGGTGGACGACATCTCGCCAACGTTGATCAGGTCGAAGCCTTCGAAGACTTCCCGGTGCATGTCCTGCAGATAGCGGTGTACGTTCGGGCCATCGGTATAGAAACGTCGGCCATCGGTGTGATCGTCAGGAAAGTCGGCCGGCTTGGAGATCAGGTTGATCACATCGAGACGGAAGCCGCCCACGCCCTTGTCCCGCCAGAATCGCATCATCTTGAACACTTCGGCGCGTACCTGCGGGTTGTCCCAATTCAGATCGGCCTGAGTGTGGTCGAACAGGTGCAAGTAATACTGACCGGTCTGTGCTTCGTACTCCCAGGCAGAACCACCGAATTTGGATTCCCAACTGTTGGGCTGGTCGCGCCAGATATAGAAATCGCGGTACGGGTTGTCGAGGCTGCTGCGAGCAGCCTGGAACCAGGGGTGCTCGATGGACGTGTGGTTGACGACGATATCGAGCATCAGCTTGATGTCGCGCCTGTTGGCTTCGGCGATCAACAACTCGCAATCGGCCATGGTGCCGTAGCTGGGGTCAATGGTGTAGTAATCGCTAATGTCGTAACCATTGTCCCGTTGCGGGGAACGCAGGAACGGGGTGAGCCACAGGTAGTCGACTCCCAGCCAGTTCAGGTAATCGAGCTTGTCCACGACGCCCAGCAAATCACCGGTGGCCTGGCCGCCGTGGCTGTAGAAACTCTTTGGATAAATCTGATAGATCACTGAGCGTTGCCAGTCTTGCATGGCGAGATTCCTTCAGTCTGTTGGGTGCTGGCCCGCAGGTTTCATTGCAGGCAGCCCGGCTACATGGAGGTCAGGCGACGCGATACCCGGGCCGGACGATCTTCATGCTCAACGCGCAGGTCAGGGCAAAGGGCACGCTCATGGCGATGACCATGCCGATCACGAACATGGGTATGGCGTCGGGAACGATCGAAATGAAACCCGGCAAGCCTCCCACGCCAATGGCCGAGGCCTTGATCTTGTTCAACGAGAGGAAAATGCAGCCCAGGGCCGAACCGGCCAAGGCGCAATAAAAGGGGAATTTGTAGCGCAAGTTGACCCCGAACATCGCCGGTTCCGTGATGCCGAAGTAAGCGGAAATAGCCGAGGTGGACGCCATGCTCTTGTCCCGGGCACTGCGGGTCATGTAGAACACCGCCAGCGCCGCGCTACCCTGGGCCAGGTTGGACATGACGATCATCGGCCAGATAAAGGTCCCGCCCTGGGTCGAGATCAACTGAAGGTCCACCGCCAGGAACATGTGGTGCATGCCGGTGACTACCAGCGGCGCATAGAGCAGGCCGAAAATCGCGCCGCCAATCACCGGCGCCAGGTCGAACAGCGCCACCATGCCTTCGGTGATCAGGATCCCGAGGTGCCGGGTAACCGGCCCGATGATGGCGAGGGCCAGCACCCCGGTGACCACAATGGTGGTGATGGGAATCACCAGCAGCTGGATGGCATTGGGCACCCTGGCACGCAACCATTTCTCGATCACGCTCATGACATAGGCCGCCAGCAGGATCGGCAGGATCTGCCCCTGGTAGCCGACTTTTTCGATCCGGAACCAGCCGAAGATATCGAAATAGGGCAGGCTCTGGCCGTCCAGCCCCGCCACGGCCTTGCCGTAGTTCCAGGCGTTGAGCAGGTCCGGGTGGACCAACATCAGGCCCAGCACGATGCCGAGGATTTCACTGCCGCCAAAACGCTTGGCCGCCGACCAGCCCACCAGGGCCGGCAGAAAGACGAAGGAGGTGTTGGCCATCAGGTTGATCAGGCTCCAGACACCGTCCAGGTTCGGATACGCGTCGAGCAACGTCTGGCCGGCAATGAACATGCCCTTGGCCCCCAGCAGATTGTTGACGCCCATCAACAGGCCGGCGATCACCAAGGCGGGCAGGATCGGCATGAACACGTCGGAAAGCACCCGTACCAGGCGCTGCATGCCGTTGCCCTTCTGCGCGCCCTGGCGCTTGACGTCGGCAATGGTCGCGGCGGCCAGCCCCGTCAGCTCCCGCAGGGCGGCGTAGACCTTTTCCACTTCGCCTGGGCCGATGACTACCTGGAACAGCCCGCCGGTAAAAAACGAGCCCTTGACCAGGTCGATCTGGTTCAGCGTTGCGCTGTTCACCCGGGCGGCGTCCTTGAGGGATAGGCGCAGGCGCGTCACGCAATGGGCTGCTTGCTCGATATTGTCGACGCCACCGAGGCTTTGCAGCAGCTCACTGGCGATTTTGGAGTAGTCGTGGCTCATGCTTTTTTTCTTCCGCGTCATTCTTGTTATTGAGAGTCGACAGCACGTGGAAGGGAAAGTACTCGTCTGTACGAGTTAAATCAACAACTCGTACAGACGAGTTTTGAAATTGTTTATGATGCCCCCCCTGAAAAAAGGAAACGTCCTACGCTCCTCTCATCAAATAATGACAGCCGAATGGACAAATCCCCCACTTGGCCCTTAAGGTTCCGCCCCGGTGAACAGCGCGGTACAGAGCCCTCTCCATGAATAAATACAACCGGATCTACAACGATCTGCTGACCAGCATTACCACTGAACGCCTGGAGCGTGGCGCCCGCTTGCCTTCGGAAACCGAACTGATGGACAGCTACCAGGCCAGTCGAGGCACCGTGCGCAAGGCCATCGAACAGCTTCAGGAACGTGGTTTTGCCCAGAAGATCCACGGCAAGGGCACCTTCGTGCTGTCGACCTCCCCCATCGAATTCCAGCTCGGCGGCATCGTCAGCTTCCAGGAGACGTACCCGCGCCTGGGCGACGACGTCAGCACCGATGTGGTCGAATTCAGCCAGATGCCCCTGGAAGGTGCCCTGCTCGAGCACATCAAGGCACCCGCCGGCAGCCAGGTGACGCGCATCAAGCGGGTACGACGAATCGACGGCAAACGGGTGATCCTGGACATCAACCATTTCGTCAGCGACGTGATCCCCGGCCTGACCCGCGACATCGCCGAGCGCTCGATCTACGCCTTCATCGAACAGACCCTGCAGCTGCAAATCGCCTATGCCCAGCGCACCATCGAAGCGGTTCGCTGCGGCAAGGACGACCAGCAACACCTGGACCTCGACGGCCAAAGCCACGTCATCGTGGTCAGCAACCAGACCTTTCTCCAGGACGGCCGACAGTTCGAGTACACCGAATCACGGCATACCCTGGATAAGTTTTATTTTTCGGATGTGGCGCGGCGCTGAAGTCGTGTGTGATTGGCAGTCGCGAAGCATAGGCAATGTGTTTATGCACGGTTGGTTTACCGAAAGACCGCTTCCGTAAGCCCTTGCGACTCAAGCCACAGCCTCGCAGCAACGCTCGTGTCCAGTGCTTGCGCAGGAACCTTGGCAATGGCTGGATAGCCGCGTGTTTCGCCGAGCCTGTCCGGGCCGTAATAGACACCGCCTTGTGCCTGCGGTGACGTCGCGGCGAAGAGGGTCGGCAACGCCCCCTGCGCCGCCGGCTGGAACAGGAACCACATGTAACGACGAGCCATGCCCGGAACGCTCCGTGCGCCGGCGCCATTGGGCAACAGATCAGTGCGCGAAATGCCAGGATGAGCAGCGACGCTCTGGATGCCCCAGCCCCCAGCATCGCTGCGGCGTTGCAATTCAAGGGCGAACATCAGGCAAGCGAGTTTCGATTGGCTGTAAACCGGCATCGGCTTGTAGCTGCGCTGAGCTTGCAGATCATCGAAGTCGATCGTGCCGCTTCGGGCGGCGACGCTTGAAAGGCTGACCACCCGGGGCTTGTTGCCCTTGCGCAGCAGCGGCAGCAGTTGAGCAGTCAAGGCGAAGTGACCCAGGTAGTTCGTGCCGAACTGCAACTCGAATCCGTCGCAAGTCACCTCACGCTTCGGCGGCGCCATCACTGCCGCGTTGTTGATCAGCAAGTCCAGGCTGTCGCGCGAACTTCGCAGACGCTCGCCGAACGACTCGATGGATTCGAGGCTGGCGAGGTCCAGTGCCCCGAAAGTCACATTCGCGCCGGGAACCCTTTGGCGAATCTGATCGACTGCTGCGGCGCCTTTCGACGGATTTCGACCGGCGATGATGACATTCGCACCGGCACGGGCCAGCGCCAGCGCGTCTTGCAAGCCAAGGCCGCCAGTACCGGTGACGACCGCCGTACGGCCGCGTTGGGAAGGGATGTCGGAAACTGTCCAGTGGGTCATGATCCTTGCCTGCCGAGAAGTCGGAACATACACTAGGTGCATATAAATATGCACTTAGTGCTAACTTTGCTGCACTCAGTGCAGAAATGCAATAGGCCATCGGAATGTCAGAATCCATCCCTCCCGCAGACGCAGCACCCACAGAAGGCTTGCGGGAAAGCAAGCGCCGCGAAACACGCCAGCGCATCGCCGAGGCCGGCCAGCGTTTGTTCCTCGTCAACGGTTACGAAGGCACAACGCTGGACACCATCGCGGCAGCGGCTGGTATCTCGCGCCGCACGTTTTTCTCGTACTTCAAATCGAAGGACGACATCATCTTGTTCTGGCAGGACGCCGATTCGGCCAGGCTGATTGCCGATCTGCTGAAGACATCGCCCGACGTACCGCCACTCGATGCTGTTCGCGATGTGATGGTCAAGCACATCGCGCGCTATACGACCGAGCAGATGACAGCCGTGGACAATCTCATGCGTTCGAGCGAATCGCTGCTTGCGCGCAAGCAGGCGTACTACGCGCAACAGGAACAAGCGCTGTTCAACGCGCTGTGTGAAGTCTGGCGGCAGCCTGAGCGGCGGTTGGCCCTTCGGATGGTGGCTGTGGTGTCCGTCGGTGCGATGAGACTCGCGCTCCAGGCGTGGCGGGATCAGACCGGCCAGCGAAGGCCGGTGGCCAAGTTCCTGCAGGACGCCTTTGACAGTTTGAAAACAGAGCTTTGACTGTAGCGACGGGGCATTTGCGGGTGGACATTGATACCGGACGCGGCAGAACTGCCACGTCCGGTTCGGGAAAAGCCTCGGCGTACGCCGGGCCATGCTGCGAGGTCACGCGGCCAGTGTTCAGCCAGTTGCGGCTGTTGGCTAAACTGTCGGAACGGTGCCGCCGTCGATCCGATACTCGGCTCCTGCGATCGAAGCAGACCGCGGGGACGCCAGGAAAGCGATCAAATCGGCGACCTCTTGTGGTGTGGCCGGTCGACCCACTGGAATGCCTCCCAGCCAATCCATGACGATTTTCTTGCCGCCCTCGTAATCCGTTCCGGCGTCTGCCGCCATCCGCTGCGCAAACGCTACGGAAGCCTCGGTCTCAATCCAGCCCGGCGCAACGCTCAACACGCGAACGCCCTTCGGCGTCACCTCTCTCGCCAGAGACTTGCTGTAGGTCGTGAGGGCCCCCTTGGCTGCGGCGTAGGCGGTGGTGGACTCGGGCAAAGGCAGCACGCGCTGGATGGAGCTGACGTGGATGATGACGCCGGAGCCCTGAGCCAGCATCGCTGGCAGCAACGCACGATCCAGGCGTACGGCAGGCATCAAGTTCAGGTTCAGCTCGGCGAACCAGTGCTCATCACTGATCGCGGCGAAACCGCCACCGGGAGTGTTCGAACCGCCGAGCACGTTGATCAGGATATCGACGCCGCCCCAGTCCTGCAGGACGGTCTGAGCAAGGTGATTCGTACCTTGCGCCGTCGACAGATCGGCAGCCACGTAGTTGACGCCCTCCACCGGCTCCGCTGGCAGGGTGCGCGCGGATGTCGCCACCCGAGCACCGGCCTCCACAAGGGTTTTCACGACGGCAGCGCCAAGGCCCAGCGTGCCGCCGGTGACCAATGTCCGCAGGCCATTCAGATGAAGGTCGAAGCTCATGCCGTGATCTCCAGCGATGCGATCAGGCCGCGTTCAAGGCGAAAGCGGTAGGACAGAACGATCGGGCTGCCAGGGAAGTTGCCGGTGACGTTGGCGCGGACAACTTGAAAGCCGTCCTCTCCCTCAATGGCGAACGGCACGCTCGTCGCGCTGTACTTGGCCGATGCCTCGGCCATAAAGGCCTTGATGGCGTCGACGCCCGTGTAGGTACGGCCGTCGTCCTTCATGACGGCTTGCGCGGTGAAGCAGCGCGCCAAGGCGTCGGGGTTGTGTTCCGCCGCGAAGTACGCGGCAATAGGCTCAGGAAGGGTCAAGGTATTCAAGTTTTGGCTCCATGGGGTCAGCGAAGGCCTCAGGATGCGCGTCTACCTGAATTCAGTGAATACACTAGAATCTTTATAGGTTGCTTAGGAAACGATACAGAATGCGTGGATCCGACTTCGCTGAACTGAAGGCCTTCGTAGCCGTCGTGGAGCGCCAGAGCTTTGCCCGAGCTGCAGAGCATTTGGGCCTATCGCCGTCGGCACTCAGCCAGACCATTCGGCAACTCGAAGGCCGCATCGGCGCTCGCCTTCTGAATCGCACAACTCGAAGCGTCGCGCCATCGGCCAGTGGCGAACGGCTCTACAGACGCATAGCGCCATTGTTTCGGGAGATGGCTGCTGCAGTCGCCCAAGCCAGTGAGGCGACAGGACAGATGAGCGGCACGCTTCGCATCAACACGCTGGGGATCGCAGCGCGGACCATCATCGCACCCCGGCTTTCACGCTTCCATCAAGCACACCCTGACGTGGTTCTCGACATCGTGGTCGACGACGCGCTCGCCGATATCGTCTCTGGCCGCTTTGATGCGGGCATCCGCGTGGGTGGCCAGCTCGAGAAAGACATGGTTGCCGTGCGCCTCACGCCGGACCTGAACATGGTGGCCGTGGCCTCCCCGGACTATATCGCGCGCAGAGGAACCCCCAAGTCACCTGCCGATTTGCATGACCATACATGCATCAACTGGCGACTCCAGATGGACGGCAGGCAATATCGTTGGGAGTTCGAGAAACGAGGGCAGCGAGTCGAAGTGGCGGTGGACGGCCCCGTCGTCACCAATCATGCCGACATCGGCATTGCTGCCGCGCTGAACGGGCTCGGCATTGCCTATCACTTCGAGCGAGATGGCGTGGGCGAGCTCTTGACCCAGGGACGGCTGGTCCAGGTCCTGCCGGACTGGTCGATTTCACGCCCGGGGCTGTTCCTCTACTATCCGAGCCGCCAGCATCGACCCGCCCTCCTCGGGGCGTTCATCGACTGTCTCTTGGATCGAAAACCGTTCGATCAGCTCTAGGGCAAGCGTCTTGGACTTTGACTTGAAGTTACGCAGTGCGGTGTCGGTAAGCATCGAGGTTTTTCCTCCGGTGCATGACGGCTTTTACCGCCAGCCCCCTGTCAGCTTGCCGGATTGCATGCCATGACGATCCACGCCGCGCCGTCGATCATCACCGACCGCTCGCCGGGGAGGCCCGCGAAGGCGGCACGAACCGCGGCCCAGGCGCGGGCACGGATGTCGTCGGGCTGATCAGCGAGCACAAGCGATAATGGGCCGCCTTCGAACGCCATCTTCACCGCGTCGTCGATAGCCGCGTCCCGCGTCCCGCCCTCGCCGAACGGGATGGAAGCATCGAAGGGCGCGATAGTGATACCGGTGAAGCCGGCCGCCGTCAGGATGCGTGTCACCCGCCCCCGGTCGCCGAACGAGAATGGGCCGGGCGCTTCGGGATCGGTCGGTGTGGTCAGTGGGACGATGCCCTTGATCGCGCTCATCGGCAGGCGAACCCAATCGTTCTCGGCCACGCCGCGCCAGCAGACGAAAGCGACCCGCCCGCCCGGCCGGAGCGCGCGTCGCATATGGGCGAACGCCCCTGTCGGATCGTCGAAGAACATCACTCCGAAACGCGAGAACAAGATGTCGAACGCGCCCTCGGGCAGCTCGGCGCGGCTGGCGTCGGCTACCCGGAACTGGGCCGACGTATCCTGGGGCGCCCGTGCGCGCGCTCGGCCGATCAGCGGTTCGGATATGTCCACGCCCAGTACATGGCCGCCCGCGCCGACGCGGGCGGCCAGAGCCAGGCTCGACGCGCCCGCACCGCAGCCGACGTCCAGCACGCGTTCCCCCGTGGCGGGCGCGGCGGCTTCGATCGCGGCCTGGCCGAACACCGCAAACATGGCGTCGAGCCGGGCCTGGTTGGCGGCCCAGTACTCTCCGCTTTGGCCATTCCAGTCGGCGACCTGAGAGGCTTTTTGCTCTGTCATGACATCTCCTCGTTTTGATTCGTTCTTAACCAGCTACCCTTTGATCGAGGCAAGGAAAGGACGCTACTTGGCCCATGCCGCGATCCGTTCCGCGATCGCCTCAGGGGCCTCGATGTGCAGGAAGTGACCGACGCCGGGGACGATCTCCATCGCGTGCGGGGCGGCGAACCGATGTCGGTCGTCGACCTGCGCGGGGAGGATGCAGCCGTCGTTGGCACCGTGAAGCTGCAACAGGGGCACCGTGATCGGCTGAGACATGCGGCGCGTCGCCCCAATCATGCCGGGGCGCAGCATCGCCCGGTAATATTTTAGGGGCGCGGGCATGCTCTTGCGCAGATGATCGTGTAGCTCTGCCTTGAGAGCGGGATCGAGCGAGAAGCCGGGCGACCACTGACGCCAGAGGCGGTCGATGAAGGCGAGATCGCGGGCGGTGGCGATCCAGCCGCTTCCAGGCAGTTGAAAGAGCCCCATGTACGAGCTCCGACGCAGTTGAGCGGGGCGCGTCAGCCGGCTCATGAACGTGAGTGGGTGAGGGATTGCGAGCGCGACCGCGCGTTCGATCCGCTCCGGCGCGGTGACGCAGGCGTCATAGGTGATCAGGGCGCCCCAGTCGTGGCCAATCAACTCCACGGCTCGCCCCGGAGACCAGCGGTCGATCAGCGCGAGCACGTCGCTGGTGAGGGCTGCGAAGTCGAACGGGCCCGCAGTCGGGGACGGTGAGTAACCGCGAAGCCAGGGTGCGATGACGTGACGGCCACGGCGGCCGAGCTCAGCAAGGAAGGGCTTCGCGGTCGGCGGATGATCCGGGAAACCGTGCAAGACGATCGTCGGTTGACCATCGGGATCCCCCCCCTTCAGCGCATGAAAGGTGCCGTGTGGCAGGTCGAAAGTGACGTGTTCGAACTCCATGTGTGTCAGCCTTTTTTCAAGAGTGGTCGGGCGAGAATGCTGATGCTGGCTTCGGTTTTTCTGGTCTTGGACATGTGCGCCTCCATGCTCATCTCCAATCTGTGCTCTCAAGCCGGCACCGACTGCTGGGCGAAGGTACCCGCCATCGCGCCTTGCCATATTTCTGGAGTCAGGCCGTGCAAAAGCCGGGGACGGCAACCTTCTGGAACAAGTGCGGGGTGGCTACGACGGATGACGGATAGGCCGAAACCTTCGCGACGAATTCGGGACGAGCGAAGGCATCGCGGAGCGTCTCGGTGGACTCCCACACCACATAGTTCAGGAACGTCGGGCTATCACCGATCGCTCGGTGCAGTTGGGTGGAGATGAAGCCCGGCTGCTGCTTCAGGGTTTCGCCTGCCGCCTTGAAGGCGTCCAGGAAGCCCGCTTCGTCGGCGGAACCGACCGTGAATATGTTGATAAGTACGATTGGCGCGGCCGAGATGCCGAGTTGGCGCTCAAGCGGGAATTTATCGTCTAGCGGCTTGAATTTCTTCAGGACTTCCATGGTGGCACTCGCGTCTATTGTGAAGTTGGAATTGGCGTGATCGATGCTGCTTGATCTCAAACCAGCATCGACTGCTGGGCGAAGATGCCCGCCGTCGCGCCTTGCCATGATGCCGTGGTGACCGAGGGCATTGCGGGGTTGGCGAGGTCGCCGGCGGCGTAGATGCCGGGCACGCTGGTTTCGCGGCGCTCGTCGACCTTGAGGACGATGCCCTGGGGCGTATCGACCGTGGCGAGACCCAGCGATTCATGCAGGCGTGCGGACGGCTTGTTGAGCGGATGCGCGAACAGGATGTCGACCGCGACAGAGGGGCCGGCGTCGAGCCTGACGGTGGCGTTATGGCTCTCGTCATGGTCGATTTCGGTGATCCGACCATCGACGACAGGGATGCCACGGCGCGCCAGATCGGCCCGGATGTCGGGTGGAATGTCGTGACCATTGGCGAAGACCGTCAATGTGTCGGTCCAGTCGTGGTACAGCCTGACGTAGTTGTGCGACATTGGGCCGGACCAGACGAGGCCCCAATGCCGGCCGGCAACTTCAAAGCCGTCGCAATAGGGGCAAGGCACGATGGAGGTGCCCCAGCCTTCGGCAAAGCCAGGCAGTTCAGGCATCTGGTCGGCGACGCCATAGCTCAGGATCAGGCGGCGCGCCCTGAGGGTTTCGCCCTCGCCCGTGAGGACGGAGAAATCGTCGATAGCGCCGGAGACGCTCTCGGCCCGAGCAGTGACCAGTTTGATCGTGGAATAGCGCGCCAGCTGCTGTCGCGCCTCGGCCAGGATCTCCAGCGGTGGCTTGTGGTCGTGGCCGAGCAGGCCATGGGAGTGGTCGGCGAAGCGATTGCGCGGCAGGCCGGTATCGAGAACGGTGACCTTGCGGCGGGCACGGCCAAGCTGCAGGGCGGCGGCAAGACCGGCAAAACTGCCGCCGATGATGATGACGTCATTCATGGTGATGGGCTCCGTGCTGTGATGAAGGGAGATCGCTTGCACAATTAAGAAACTATGGAGTACCATAATTCACGAATTTAGATACTGTCAAGTACTGGAATTTTATGAGCGGAAACAGTCAGGGCCGACGCGGCCGCCCCGTCAACGATGCGCTAGGCCAGACGATCATCGACGCCGCGGGCGAACTTTTTGTGGAATTGGGTTTTCAAGCGACGACAATGGACAAGGTCGCCCAGCGGGCGAAGATATCCAAGCTCAGCATCTATCGGCACTTCGAGAACAAGGAGGCGCTGTTCAGTGCGGCCATTGCGGCCCACTGCCAACAGTTTGCACCGCAGGCCCTTATTGAAGGCGTCGGCGGTTCGGCGGCAGATCAGCTCATGGCGGTGGGAACATCCCTGCTTCGCACGTTGCTGAGCCCCGACGTGCGCAGTGTCGAAGCCATGATCATGGCCGACAAGACGAATCAAAAATCGTTAAGCAAGCGCCATTACGAAGCCGGCCCCGCCTATGTCATTGCCCAGATCGAGGCCCTGTTGCGTCAGTTGCACGCGAAGGCGGTGCTGAACGTGCCCGATCCTCTGCGGTCCGCCCGTTTGTTTGCCGCGCTTTTCAAAGGATCCGATCTCCTGATGATCGCGCGCTTCGATGAGGCCAGAGCAGAGGACGACAATGAAATCGAATCCTATTGCCGAGCGGCCGTCGCCATGTTCATCGCCGCGCACGAAAAATAACGCCATGCCCGAAAAAGTACTCATGCGTCACGAGAGAACCCAACGAAACCTGGCTGATCAAGAGATTTGATCCCAGGCCCTTCCCTGCCAAGACGACAGGGTATCGAGCACCCAGCAGGGCATTTCCCCAAAAAGCCAAAAGCCCGCAATTACGCGGGCTTCAGGGCATTTCCTGCTAATGGGTGCCGGACAATGCCGGACGCCCCATCATTCCCACTCAATCGTCGCCGGCGGCTTGCTCGACACGTCATACGTGACGCGGGAGATGCCTTCGATTTCGTTGATGATGCGCCCGGAAACGGTTTCCAGCAGCTCGTAGGGCAGGTGTGCCCAGCGAGCGGTCATGAAGTCGATGGTTTCCACGGCACGCAGGGCCACGACCCAGGCGTAACGACGGCCATCGCCGACCACGCCCACCGATTTCACCGGTTGGAACACCACGAACGCCTGGCTGACCTTGTGGTACCAGTCGGCCTTGCGCAGTTCCTCGATGAAGATGTGGTCGGCGCGACGCAGCAGGTCGGCGTATTCCTTCTTCACTTCACCGAGGATCCGCACGCCCAGGCCCGGGCCCGGGAAGGGGTGGCGGTAGACCATGTCGTAGGGCAGGCCCAGTTCGAGACCGAGGCGACGAACCTCGTCCTTGAACAATTCGCGCAGCGGCTCGACCAGCTTGAGGTTCATTTCCTCTGGCAGGCCGCCGACGTTGTGGTGGGACTTGATCACGTGGGCCTTGCCGCTCTTGGCGCCGGCCGACTCGATCACGTCAGGGTAGATGGTGCCCTGGGCCAGGTACTTGATGTTGTCCAGCTTGCAGGATTCGGCATCGAACACGTCGATGAAGGTGCGGCCGATGATCTTGCGTTTCTTCTCTGGGTCGGACTCGCCGGCCAGGTTGTTCAGGAACTGCTCTTCGGCGTTGGCGCGGATCACCTTGACGCCCATGTTCTCGGCGAACATGGCCATCACTTGCTCACCTTCGTGCAGGCGCAGCAGGCCGTTGTCGACGAAGACGCAGGTCAGTTGGTCGCCAATGGCCTTGTGCAGCAATGCGGCAACCACCGAGGAGTCGACGCCGCCGGACAGGCCCAGCAAAACATTGTCGGTGCCGACCTGGGCACGGACCTGGGCGATGGCGTCCTCAGCGATTTTTGACGGGGTCCACAGGGCTTCGCACCCGCAGATGTCGAGGATGAAGCGCGACAGGATGCGGCCGCCCTGCTTGGTGTGGGTCACTTCAGGGTGGAACTGCACACCATAGTAACGGCGATCATCGTTGAACATGCCGGCAATCGGGCAGCTGGGGGTGCTGGCCAGGATGTGGAAGTCTTCCGGCATCTTGGTGACCTTGTCACCGTGGCTCATCCACACGTCCAGGCCGAACAGGCCGTCGGCGTCGATGTGGTCTTCGATGCCGTCCAGCAGGCGGCTCTTGCCGACCACGTCGACGCGGGCATAACCGAACTCACGCAGGTCCGAACCTTCGACCTTGCCGCCCAGTTGCTCGGCCATGGTCTGCATGCCGTAGCAGATACCGAAGACCGGCACGCCCAGGTCGAACACGGCTTGCGGGCAGCGCGGGCTGTCGGCTTCGTGCACGGACTCGGGGCCGCCGGCGAGGATGACGCCTTTCGGAGCGAATTCGCGAATCGCTTCGTCATCCATATCGAACGGATGCAGTTCGCAGTACACGCCGATTTCACGCACGCGGCGGGCGATCAGCTGGGTGTACTGGGAACCGAAGTCGAGGATCAGGATGCGGTGAGCGTGAATGTCGAGGGCCATGACTCATTCTCATGTAGTGAATCAGAAACAACTCGGGGCTGAATGAACAGCCCCGGTGATTAACGTTTTGCTGGAAGCCTTAACCTACGCGGTAGTTCGGCGCTTCCTTGGTGATCTGCACGTCGTGGACATGGGACTCGGCCATACCGGCGCCGGTGATGCGCACGAATTCCGGCTTGGTGCGCATCTCTTCGATGTCGGCGCTGCCGGTGTAGCCCATGGAGGAACGCAGGCCGCCCATCAATTGATGGATGATGGCGCTCAGGGTGCCTTTGTACGGCACGCGACCTTCGATGCCTTCCGGCACCAGCTTCTCGGCACCCGCGGAGGAGTCCTGGAAGTAACGGTCGGAAGAGCCCTGGGCCTGGGACATGGCGCCCAGCGAACCCATGCCGCGATAAGCCTTGTAGCTACGGCCCTGGAACAGCTCGATCTCGCCCGGCGCTTCTTCGGTACCGGCGAACATCGAACCCATCATCACGCAGTAGGCACCGGCGACAATGGCCTTGGACAGGTCACCGGAGAAGCGGATACCGCCGTCGGCGATCAACGGCACGCCCGTGCCTTCAAGGGCGGCGGCGACGTTGGCGATGGCGCTGATCTGCGGCACGCCGACACCGGCGACGATACGGGTGGTGCAGATCGAGCCAGGGCCGATACCGACCTTGACCGCGTCGGCGCCAGCTTCGGCCAGGGCCTTGGCAGCTTCGCCGGTGGCGATGTTGCCGCCGATCACCTGCACGTCAGGGAAGTTCTGCTTGACCCAGCGAACGCGGTCGATCACGCCTTTGGAGTGACCGTGGGCGGTGTCGACCACCACCACGTCAACGCCGGCATTGACCAGGGCGGCGACGCGGTCGCCGGTGTCCTTGCCGGTGCCGACCGCAGCGCCGACGCGCAGACGACCCTGGTCGTCCTTGCTCGCCAGCGGGTAGGCCTTGGCTTTTTCGATGTCGTTGACGGTCATCATGCCCTTGAGGGCGAATTTGTCGTCGACGATCAGCACACGCTCGATACGGTGCTTGTGCAGCAACTCGCGGACTTCGTCCTTGTTGGTGCCTTCCTTGACCGTGACCAGGCGCTCTTTGGGCGTCATCACTTGGCGGACGGAAGCATCGAGACGGTTCTCGAAACGCACGTCGCGGGAAGTGACGATGCCGACCAGGTCGCCATCGTGCAGTACCGGAACGCCGGAGATGTTGTGCATGCGGGTCAGTTCGAACAGATCCCGGACCGTGGCGTCAGCCTCGATGGTGATCGGATCCTTGACCACGCCAGCCTCGAACCGCTTGACCTTGCGCACTTCGGCGGCCTGCTGTTCGATGGTCATGTTCTTGTGGATGATACCGATACCGCCTTCCTGGGCCATGGCAATGGCCAGACGGGCTTCGGTCACGGTGTCCATGGCGGCGGAAACCAGGGGGATATTCAGTTCGATGCCACGGGTGAGACGGGTTTTGAGACTGACTTCGTTGGGCAGTACTTCGGAATAACCGGGCACTAGGAGAATGTCGTCGAAGGTCAGAGCTTCTTGGCTGATACGCAGCATCGCGGGGGCTCCCGAGCGGGAAAATGGAAGCGCGCCATTATACTCATGGACCCCGTCTGGCTCAATGTAAAACTCTGTCTATTATTGGCGGGCTGATTGACGGGGCAAAACCACCACACTCTTATACAACACAGAACCCCTGTGGCGAGGGAGCTTGCTCCCGCTGGGCTGCGAAGCGGCCCCGGCTTTTGGCGGTTGCTGCGCAACCGAGCGGGAGCAAGCTCCCTCGCCACGGGACTGCATGCCCCCTCACCTACAACTCCACCCTCACCCAACTCACCGGCTGATCCAGCCAATCGGCAAACTCATCGAGAAAGTCCTGCTTGAACCCCGCCTCCAGCCAGTTATTAAAGATGAACCCCAGGTTGGAAAAGCCGCACGGCTGCAGGAACAGGAAGCCGTTGATGTCATCTTCGTGCCCACACTCGGGGCAGGTGAAGTTGTCGGTGCGCGCGGGCATCCAGTCTTCCAGGCTTTCGAACAGCGCCTCGCCGACTTCCTTGCGGCACTCGGCACAGCCGGCCTCTTCAAGAAAGCCCTTGGCCGGCGTATAGATGCAGCGCTTGGTGATGATCTCCAGGCCATTGATCGCTTCGCCGAACGGCAAGGCTTCGGGGTGCATTACCACGTCGCGGGCACCGGGGGCGATGGCGTGGGCCATGCGATTGCCGGTGCGCCCGCAGGTGGTCAGTTGTTCTTCGACGATGTTCTTGCGCACCAGCCAGCGCACGATCGCCCGGGCCCGGGGCTCGTGGACCGGCAGGGTGGAAATTTTCGGGACGATGATGCTTTGCGAATTCATGACGAGACCTGGAGGTTCCCATGGGGGCGAATAAAGGCCGGCAGCTTAATCCCTGGCCGAGCCAGGTCAAGCACTCAGGTAACGCCCGATCAAGGCAATGCCGCTGGCGAGCACCAGCCAGGTCACCAAGCGCACGAACGCCTCGCGCGACAACCTCATGGTCAGGCGACGACCCACCCACAGCCCCAGCGCCATGGCCGGCAACAAACACAGCGCCAGTACCAACAAGGGTAGCTCGGCATACACGCCGGCGACGATAAACAGGCTCAAGCGCACCACCGTGCTGCAACTGATCAAGGCGCTTTGCGTGGCCCGGGCCGGGTCCTTGGGCAAGCGGCTGTTCAGGTAGATGGCATATAAAAAGCCACCACTGCCAAATAACGCCCCGAACATTCCGCCCACCGTGCCCATCGGAAACGCCCACCGCGATGACAACTGCGTCGGCCGGGTTTTTATCAACAGGCTATAGATGGCATAGCTGCTGATGAACAGCCCCATCAACAGCAACAACAGGTCGGACTTGAGGTTGAGCAGGAAAATCACCCCCAGGGTGCAGCCCAGTGCCATGCACGGCAGCAACCGCAGCAGCTCCGGCCGGGACACATCCCGACGCGATGGCAACAGGTTGCCGAAGGCCGCGACAAAGTCGAGCAGGACCAGCAGCGGGATGATCTTCGACAATGGCATGAACAGCAACAGGATGGGCGCGGCCACCAGTGCCGTGCCGAACCCGGCGATGCCGAACACGATGTAGGCCAGGGTAATGGCCGAGCCGATCACCAGCCATTGCATGGGGGCAAATGCCCACTGGCCCAACCACGACAGAAGATTCATCCGGCACGTCCCTGATGACGAAGCAGCGACTTTAGCCAGAGGCTGGTGGCATATCCAGCATTTGTGGTGGCTGAACTACCGCATTCGCGAGCAAGCCCGCTCCCACAGGTACAGCGTCAACCTTGAAAGCGCTGATATCCCCTGTGGGTGCGGGCTTGCTCGCGAAGGGGACGACTCGATCTGACAGAAAGCGCACAGAAGGAATTGTCTGCACACATGGAGATTCACCAGCGAATGCCCTTATCATGCCGCCCATGATTAAAGATCCCTTTGCCCGACTGGGCCTGGACCGCGAGGTCCTGACTGTCAGCCAGCTCAACGGCCGTGCCCGGGTGTTGCTTGAAGACGTGTTCAGCAACATCTGGGTCGAGGGCGAAATCTCCAACCTTGCCCGTCCGGCCTCCGGCCATGTGTACTTCACCCTCAAGGACAGCGGTGCCCAGGTGCGTTGCGCGCTGTTCCGGCAGAATGCCGCCCGGGTGCGCCAGGCCTTGAAGGACGGGCTGGCGGTGAAGGTACGCGGCAAGGTTTCGCTGTTCGAAGGCCGTGGCGATTATCAGTTGATCCTCGACACCGTGGAGCCGGCCGGCGATGGCGCCCTGCGCCTGGCCTTCGATGCCCTGAAGGAAAAACTCAGCGCCGAGGGCCTGTTCAGCGCCGAACGCAAGGTGCCGTTGCCGGCCCATCCGCAACGCATCGGCATCATCAGTTCGCCCACGGGCGCGGTGATCCGCGACATCATCAGCGTGTTCCGCCGCCGGGCGCCGCAGATATCCCTGACCTTGATTCCCACCGCCGTGCAAGGCCGCGAAGCCACCGGGCAAATCGTCCGCGCCCTGAAGCTGGCCGATGCCCGCGGTTTCGATGCGCTGATCCTGGCCCGGGGCGGCGGCTCGCTGGAAGACTTATGGTGCTTCAACGAAGAAGCCGTGGCCCGGGCGGTGGATGCCTGCGTCACGCCAATCGTCAGCGCCGTCGGCCATGAAACCGACGTGTCCATCAGCGATTTCGTCGCCGACGTGCGCGCCCCGACCCCGTCTGCCGCCGCTGAACTGCTGGCTCCGGATGCCGGCGACCTGGTGCGCCGGGTCGAAAGCCTGCATCGCCGACTGGTGATGCGCATGCGCGACCGCCTGATGCGCGATCAATTGCGCCTCGAAGGCCTCACCCGGCGCCTGCGTCATCCCGGCGAACGCCTGCGCCAGCAAGCCCAGCGCCTCGACGACCTGGACATGCGCCTGCGCCGGGCCTTCGAGCGCAGCCTCAATACCCGCCGCGAACGCTTGATCCGCCTGGAAACCCGCTTGGCCGGGCAACATCCGGGCCGACACCTGGCGTTACTGCGCCAGCGCCTGGACAGCCTGGCCGAACGCCTGCCCCGGGCGATGCGCGAAGGCCTCAAGGCGCGCCGCGTGCAATTGCACAACCAGATGCAGACGCTGCACATCGTCAGCCCCCTGGCGACCCTTGGCCGCGGCTACAGCATTTTGCTCGACGAACGCGGCCATGCGATCCGCAGCGCCGGGCAAACCCAGACCGGCCAGCGCCTGACCGCCAAGCTCGGCGAAGGCGAACTGCTGGTGCGGGTCGAAGACAATCACCTGACGCCAGTCACCCTTTCTTTACTGGACTGATTCATGCCGCGCTATCTCGCCCCACTGCTGTTGTTGTGCCTGACGTTCAATGCCCACGCCGACAGTTACATCACTCGCTTGTTGAACAAGCCGGTGCCCGGCGGCGTGGCCGTGGTGGACCTGGGCAGCGCGGCCCAGGCACCCAAAGCCACTTACCAGGGCAAGCCGGTGCTGGTGGTCAAGGAACAGCAGAACTGGCTGGCGATTGTCGGCATTCCGCTGACGGTCCAGCCCGGCACCCAACAAATCAGCAGTGGCGGCGCCACCCAGCCGTTCGTGGTCGGCTACAAAAAATACCCCGAGCAACACATCACCCTGAAGAACAAGCGCCAGGTCAACCCGAACCCGGCGGACCTCAAGCGCATCGACGCCGAGCTGGCGGTGCAACTGAAGGCCTATCGCAGCTTCAGCCCGAACATTCCCAGCAACCTGCTGCTGGACAAGCCGGTCAACGGCCCACTGTCGAGCAAGTTCGGCGTACGCCGCTTCTTCAATGGCGAGGAGCGCAACCCCCACGCCGGCCTGGACTTCGCCGTGCCCGCCGGTACACCGATCAAGACTCCGGCCGCCGGCAAGGTGATCCTCACCGGCAATTACTTCTTCAATGGCAATACGGTGTTCGTCGACCATGGCCAGGGTTTCATCAGCATGTTCTGCCACATGTCGAAGATCGACGTGAAGGTCGGCCAGCAACTGGCCCGGGGCACCGTGGTGGGCAAGGTCGGTTCCACGGGTCGGGCGACCGGGCCGCATATGCACTGGAATATCAGCCTGAATGATGCGCGGGTGGATCCGGCGATTTTCATCGGTGCTTTCCAACCCTGAGATGTGCGCTGGGGCTACTGGCCTCATCGCGAACAAGCTCGCTCCCACATTGGGATGTGTTGTGCCCCCCTATGGGAGCGAGCTTGCTCGCGATGACGGTAGCCGCATCGCCACCGCCTGTGAATTGCCAAGCTCAAAACATCGACGCAATTTCCAATATCGACATCTCGAACATGCGCGATTAAATCTCGCAAACCCGCTCAAAAGCAGAAGTTCTCTCAATTTTTTCCGACTGCTTGCGATCCGCCGTTCACGCGGTTAGGGTTGAGGCATGAAAACCTCTCACACCCTCATCCAGCTTCGCCAGCACCGCAGCCTGTGCCTCGTCAGCGCACGACTGCCGGGGTGAATCGCGGCACCTCGTCCCGGCTGTGAAGCCACCCCATTCGAACCACCGGCAGGCCGCCTTTTTCCGGCCACGACAATAAGGATTTCCCCATGAGCATGCTCAAAGACCCGTCTTCCAAATACCGTGCCTTCCCGACCATCAACCTGCCGGATCGCACCTGGCCGTCGAAGACCATCACCGCCGCGCCGATCTGGTGCAGCTCCGACCTGCGCGACGGCAACCAGTCGCTGATCGAGCCGATGGACGCGGTCAAGAAGCTGCGCTTCTGGAAAACCCTGGTCGCGGTGGGCGTGAAGGAAATCGAGGCATCGTTCCCGGCCGCTTCCCAGACCGACTTCGACTTCGTGCGTACCCTCATCGAAGAAGGCCACATCCCGGACGACACCACCATCCAGGTGCTGACCCAGGCCCGTGAAGACTTGATCGCCCGTACGTTCGAATCCCTGCGCGGCGCGAAAAAAGCCATCGTCCACCTGTACAACGCCACCTGCCCGTCGTTCCGCCGCATCGTGTTCAACCAGGACAAGGAAGGCGTGAAGGAAATCGCGGTGAACGCGGCCAAACTGTTCGTCAAATACGCCGCTCAGCAGCCGGAAACCCAATGGCAGTTCGAATACTCGCCAGAAACCTTCAGCGCCACTGAGCTGGAGTTCGCCAAGGAGGTCTGCGACGCGGTGATCGAAGTCTGGAACCCGACGCCCGAGCGCAAGGTGATCCTCAACCTGCCCGCTACCGTGGAAGTCGCCACCCCGAACATCTACGCCGACCAGATCGAGTGGTTCCACCGCAACATCACCCGCCGTGACAGCGTGCTCATCAGCCTGCACACCCACAACGACCGTGGCACCGGCGTGGCCGCCACCGAGCTGGGCCTGATGGCCGGTGCCGACCGTGTCGAAGGCTGCCTGTTCGGCAACGGCGAACGCACCGGTAACGTCGACCTGGTGACCGTGGCGCTGAACCTCTATACCCAGGGCATCAACCCGGAACTGGACTTCTCCGACATCGACGGCGTGCGCAAAGTGGTTGAGGAGTGCAACCAGATCCCGGTGCACCCGCGTCATCCGTACGTCGGCGACCTGGTCCACACCGCGTTCTCCGGCTCGCACCAGGATGCCATCCGCAAGGGCTTCGCCCAGCAGAAACCGGACACCCTGTGGGAAGTGCCGTACCTGCCGATCGACCCGGCCGACATCGGTCGCAGCTACGAGGCGGTGATTCGCGTCAACAGCCAGTCGGGCAAAGGCGGTATCGCTTACCTGCTGGAACAGGAATACGGCATCAGCCTGCCGCGTCGCATGCAGATCGAGTTCAGCCAAGTGGTACAGCGGGAAACCGATCGCCTGGGCCTGGAAATGACCGCCCAGCAGATCCACGGCCTGTTGCAGCGTGAATACCTGCAAGCCAACACCCCGTACGCGCTGGTCAGCCATCGCCTGCAGGAAGAGAACGGCAACAGTGCCGTAGAAGTGGAAGTGGCAAGCAAGGGCCAGGGCGAGACCAACCTGCACTGGCGCGGCAAGGGCAACGGCGCCCTGGAAGCGCTGGTGGCCGGCCTGCCGATTCCGGTGGAGATCATGGACTACAACGAACACGCCATCGGCGCCGGCACCAATGCCAAGGCGGCGGCCTACATCGAACTGCGAGTCAACGGCGAGCGTGCGGTGCATGGCGTGGGTATCGATGAGAACATCACCACGGCGAGCTTCAAGGCGCTGTTCAGTGCGCTGAACCGCTCGCTGAGCCAGCCGGAAGCCAAGGCGGCCTGATCCCTGGGCTGAAATGCAAAAAGGCCCCAGGGTGTGAACCCTGGGGCCTTTTGTTTGGCTGATGGTTGGGTGCTGACTGTACGGGCCTTATCGCGAGCAAGCTCGCTCCCACACTGGATCTTCAGTGAAGCCGAAATCCTGTGCCCACCTCAGCCCCCTGTGGGAGCGAGCTTGCTCGCGATGGCGACCTGTCAGGCAATCCAAGTCGGGTCATAGAACTTCTCCTTGGCTGACCGGTTATCAGCACGCAACACCGTTCTTTAAGGCTGAGTCGTTTCAATTCGTGAATTCGAAGCGATCGGCATCCAGGTTCGCCGGAAACCGTGTGCGATACGCCGCCAGGTCCGCCGCCTGCAAACACACCGTGAACACACCATCCGCGTCACCGGCGCTGAGCAAGGTTTCACCCTGGAAATCCAGCACCTGGCTGTCACCGGTGTAGGCGAAGCCCTTGCCGTCGGTGCCGACGCGATTGACCGCCGCCACGTAGCACAGGTTCTCGATCGCCCGGGCCGGCAGCAGCCGGTTCCAGTGCAGACGTCGCGCTCCGGGCCAGTTGGCGGTGTACAGCAGCAGGTCGGTGTCCTCGGCGTCGCGACTCCACACCGGAAAGCGCAGGTCGTAGCAAATCAACGGGCGAATCCGCCAGCCCTTGAGTTCGAACAGCACCTGCCGCTCGCCCGGCGTGTAGTGGTTGTGCTCGCCGGCCATGCGAAACAGATGGCGCTTGTCGTAATGCAACACTTCTCCGTCCGGCCGCGCCCACAGCAAGCGGTTGCGGTGGCTGCCGTCAGCATCCTGGATGATCACACTGCCAGTGATGACCGCGTCCAACTTCGCGGCCTGGGCCTTGAGCCACTGGCGTGTCGGGCCGTTTTCCGGCTCCGCCAGGGTGTCGGACTCCATGGAAAAACCGGTGGTGAACATTTCCGGAAGGATGATCAGGTCAGCCCCACGCGCCTGCTCGAGCAGCGCTTCGAAATGTTCCAGGTTGGCCTCGCGGTCGTGCCAGGCCAGGGTGGTCTGGACCAGGGCAATGTCGAGGTCCGGCAACGCGCTCAAATCACGCATAGTTTTTCCGCCGCTTCGCGCAGCGTCTCCTCGCGTTTGGCAAAGCACAGGCGCACCAGGCGCTGGCCTTGGGGTGGGTCCTGGTAGAACACCGAGATCGGAATCGTCGCCACGCCATGCTCGCGGGTCATCCACACCGCCATGTCGACGTCATTGAGGTCCGGGCGAATCCGCGAATAATCCACCAACTGGAAATAAGTACCGGTCACGCGCCTGAAGCTGAACCGTGACGGAGCCAGCAGATCGCAGAACAGATCGCGCTTGGCCTGGTAGAAGTCCGGCAGTTCGTCGACGTGTTCCGGATGTTCGGCCATGTAGTCGGCCAGGGCGTACTGCAACGGCGTCACGCCGCAGAAGCTGACGTACTGGTGCACCTTGCGCAGCTCTGCCGTCAGGGCCGCTGACGCCACCACGTAGCCGGTTTTCCAGCCGGTGACGTGGTAGGTCTTGCCGAACGAACTGACCACGAAGGCGCGGCGGTACAGTTCTTCATGGGCCAGGACACTGGCGTGGGCGATGCCGTCGAACACCAGGTGTTCGTAGACCTCATCGCTGACCAGGTAGATGTCACGGTCGCGAATCAGCGTCGCCAACTGATCGAGTTCGGCGCGGCTGATCAGGGCGCCGCTGGGGTTGTGCGGCGAGTTGAGGATGATCATGCGCGTGCGCGGGCTCAGGGCTTCGCCGAGCTTCTCGAAGTCGATGGCGAAGTCATCCAGGCTCAATGGCACGTGCACGCAGCGCCCACCGGCCAATAGGACGGAAGGCTCGTAGCTGTCATAGCTCGGATCGAAAACGATCACTTCGTCACCGCTGTGGACCACCGCCGCGATGGCACAGAAAATCGCCTGGGTCGCACCAGGGGTCACGGTGACCTCTTGATCGGCATCGACGTTGGCGCCGTAGCTACGGGCGATCTTCGCCGCGATCTGCTGGCGCAGCGCCGGCAGGCCGGTCATCGGTGAGTACTGGTTATGGCCTTGAGCAATGTGCCGGCCAACCGCATCGCGCAGGGCCTGCGGGCCATCGAAATCGGGAAAACCCTGGGACAGGTTCAGCGCGCCCGTCTGCGCGGCGAGCTGGGACATCTGGGTGAAAATCGTGATGCCGACGTTCGGCAACTTGCTGGTGATCATGAAGGGTCCCTGCTCTGCACCCGGCTCTGGTGCGGCGCGGGAGAGGTCGAGGATAGCCCAATCGCCGGGCATGAAAAAGGGTGCCACAAAGGGCACCCTTCTCTTGTCGCAGAATCGCAGGAAGACTCTGTGGCGAGGGAGCTTGCTCCCGCTGGGCTGCGTAGCAGCCCCTTGCCTTCCATCTGCTACAGCGTGGCCGCTGATAGATTTGGGGTTGCTTCGCAACCCAGCGGGAGCAAGCTCCCTCGCCACAAAAGCTCCTCTGGACAGCAGGTCCGATCAACGCTTGTCGCGGCGCTTCTTGTCGGCCTTCTTGTGGTGCGACATCAAGCGGCGCTTCTTGTTGACCTGGCGGTCGGTGAGCGTGTTCTTGTTGCCTTCGTACGGGTTCTCGCCGCCCTTGAACTCGATGCGGATCGGCGTGCCGACCAGCTTCAGGACGCGACGGTAGGTGTTTTCCAGGTAACGGACGTACGACTTGGGCACCTTCTCGATCTGGTTACCGTGGATCACGATAATCGGCGGGTTGGCACCGCCCAAGTGGGCGTAGCGCAGCTTGATCCGACGGTTGTTGACCATCGGCGGCGCATGCTCGCCTACCGCATCTTCGAGGATCTGGGTCAGGCGGTTGGTCGGCCAGCGGGTGACCGCCGACTTGAACGAGTTCTGCACCGAAGCGTAGAGGTTGCCCACGCCCGTGCCGTGCAGGGCCGAGATGAAGTGGATGTCGGCGAAGTCGACGAAGAACAGCCGGCGCTGCAATTCGACCTTGACGAAATCCCGCTCGCTCGGCGTCATGCCGTCCCACTTGTTGATCGCGATGACCAGCGCACGCCCGGCTTCCAGGGCGAAGCCCAGCAGGTTCAGGTCGTGATCGACCACACCTTCGCGGGCGTCCATCACGAAGATCACCACGTTGGCGTCTTTGATCGCCTGCAAAGTCTTGACCACGGAGAACTTTTCAACTTCTTCGTGGATCTTGCCGCGCTTGCGCACACCGGCGGTGTCGATCAGCGTGTACTTCTCTTCGTTACGCTCGAAGGGAATGTAGATGCTGTCACGGGTGGTGCCAGGCTGATCGTAGACGATGACCCGGTCTTCACCGAGCATGCGGTTGACCAGCGTCGACTTGCCCACGTTGGGACGGCCGATGATGGCGATCTTGATCCCGTCTTTTTCGCTCGGGCCCGGAATGCGCTTGGCTTCCTCACCCTCGGCAACGATCTCTTCCTCGCCCTCTTCCGGCTCTTCCGAGTCGTCCTTGGGGAAACTCTCCAGGGCGATTTCCAGCATCTGAGTGATGCCACGACCGTGGGCGCCGGCGATCGGGATCGCCTGGCCCATGCCCAACGGTGCGAACTCGGCGCGGGCCATGTCCGGGTCGATGTTGTCGACCTTGTTGGCGACTACGTAGGAACGCTTGTTACGCTTGCGCAAATGCTCGGCGATCATCTGGTCGGCGGCGGTAAAACCAGCCTTGGCGTCTACCAGGAACAGCACCACATCGGCTTCTTCAATGGCGAGCAGCGACTGCTCGGCCATTTTTTCGTCCATGCCATGTTCATCACCGGAGATGCCGCCGGTGTCGACCAGAATATAGGTACGCCCTTGCCACTTGGCCTCACCGTATTGGCGATCACGGGTCAGACCGGACAAGTCGCCGACAATGGCGTCGCGAGTCCTGGTCAGGCGGTTGAACAAGGTGGACTTGCCGACGTTCGGTCGGCCCACCAGGGCGATTACGGGAACCATGCGGCTCTCCACTTCGTTATTTCAGAAAATACAAAAGCCGCTGCGAGGCAGCGGCTGGTGCTCGGAGGCAGTCCTATAGGAGCGGGCTTGCTCGCGAAAGCGGTGTGTCAGTTAACAAATTTTCTTCTGATACACCGTATTCGCGAGCAAGCCCGCTCCCACAAAGGACGGGCCGCTTGAGATCTAGCCCCAAGCATAGTCTTACTTGATGGTCAGGGCTTCCAGTTTGCCGCTGTTGCCATACACATAGATCATGTTGCCCACCACCAGCGGACGGGCACGCAGGCCGTCGCTGTCGATGCGCTCACGGCCGACGAAACGACCGTCCACCTGGCTGAGCAGGTGCAGGTAACCTTCCAGGTCACCCACTGCGACGTAGCTGGAGAACACTTCCGGGGCCGACAATTGACGACGGGCCAGGGAATCGTTGCTCCACAAGGCGGTGGTGGAACGCTCGTCAACGCCTTCGACGGTGCCCGAGGACAGGCTCACGTAGACGCTGCCAAAGCCTTGGGCGACACCGGCGTAACTGGACGCATCGCGCTGCCACAACGGACGACCGCTTTCCAGGTCCAGTGCCGCCACGCGGCCCTGGTAGCTGGCGACATACAACGTACCGCCGGACAGCAGCAAGCCGCCGTCGATGTCGACCACACGCTCCAGCTCCGAACGACCTTGCGGGATGGCTACGCGCTGCTCCCAGACCGGCACGCCGTTGGAAACATCCAGGGCCACCACTTTACCGGTCGACAAGCCAGCCACCGCCAGGCGGTTGGTGACGATCGGCGCACTGGTGCCGCGCAGGGTCAGTACCGCCGGGGTGCTGTCGTACAACCAGCGCTGGTTGCCGGTGGCGGCATCCAGGCCAATCAGCCGGTCATCCTGGGTCTGGATCACCACCACGTCGCCGTTGGTGGCGGGTGGTGCGAGCACTTCGCTGGTCACCCGGGCGCGCCATTTCTCTTCACCGCTGCTCGCGTCCAGGGCGACGATCTCGCCCTTGAGCGTGCCGATCATGACCAGGCCGTAACCCACGCCAACGGCGCCGGAAACAGGCAGTTCGAGATCTTTCTCCCATTTGACGTCGCCATTGCTGCGATCCATCGCCATGACCACGCCCGTGACGTCGCCGGCATAGATGGTGTCGCCATCGATGGCCGGCACCAGCATGTTGTAGGTTTCACCCTGGCCATCGCCGATGGAGCGGCTCCACTGCTTCTGCAGCACGACTTCTTCTTTGAAGTCGGTCAGCTCGGCCGGTGGCAGTTCTTTCTTGCTGTTGCTGCTGCAACCCGCGGCCAGAATGGCCAGGGCCAGCAATGCTGCATGTTTCCACTGGATCACGTCACGCATCCCCTTTGGCCAGGTCGTCCAGCTTGATTTGCAGGCCACCGACCGCGGCTTCATCCGACAGCGCAGCCTTGGCTTTTTGGTAGGCCGCATGGGCCTCATCGGCACGGCCCAGCTGTACCAGCAGGTCGCCCTTGAGTTCTTCGCGGGTCGCCAGGAACGCCTTGTCGGCATCGCCGTCGAGCAGCTTCAAGGCGTCTTCGGCCTTGTTCTGTGCCGCCAGCACCTGCGCCAGGCGCTGACGCGCCACTTCGCCCAGGGTCGGGTTGGCCGGCTTGTCGACGATACCTTTGAGCTCGGTCGCGGCGTCGTCCAGCTTGCCGCTGTCCACCGCCACCTTGGCCACGAACAGGCGACCGTACTGCGCGTAGGCAGTGCCGCCGAATTCCTTGTCCAGCTTGCCGGCCAGGTCCGCCACACGGGCAGGGTCAGGCTTGCCGTCCGGGGTCAGGGTGGTTTCCAGCAATTGCTGGTAGAGCACCGAGGCGCCTTGCGACTGGTTGCTCTGGTATTTCTGGTAGGCCTGCCAGCCGAACACGATGACCAGCGCCAACAGGCCGCCAGTGACCAGCGGCTTGCCGTTGCGCGTCCACCAGTCCTTCAAATCCGCCAGCTGTTCATCTTCGGTACTCGACACCCCAATACTCCTTAATCGCTAAATCGGCTGTTTGACAGCTTCAACCCTGCACGACGCAGGTGGCCAGGTGTGCAGCAAGCGCATCCCAGGCAATGCTTTGTTGTTCGCCCTGGCCACGCAGGGGTTTGAAACCTACCACTTGTTGGGCCAGTTCGTCGTCACCGAGGATCAGTGCGTACAGCGCACCGCTCTTGTCGGCCTTCTTGAATTGGCTCTTGAAGCTGCCGGCGCCGGCGTTGATCTGCAAGCGCAGGTTGGGCAACTGGTCGCGGATCCGCTCGCTCAACGACAAGGCGGCCAGTTCGGCGGCCTCGCCAAAGGCGCACAGGTAGACGTCGACCTGACGGGACAGTTCTTCGGGTACCTTGTCCAAGGCTTCCAACATTAGCACCAGGCGCTCGATGCCCATGGCAAAGCCCACGCCCGGGGTCGGCTTGCCGCCCATCTGCTCCACCAGCCCGTCGTAGCGGCCGCCGGCACAGACGGTGCCCTGGGCGCCGAGTTTGTCGGTGACCCACTCAAAGACCGTCTTGCTGTAGTAATCCAGGCCGCGAACCAACTTAGGGTTGATCACGTAGGGAATGCCGACAGCGTCGAGGCGCGCCTTCAGCCCTTCGAAGTGCGCACGGGACTCGTCGTCGAGGTAGTCGGCCATTTTCGGCGCGTCGACCAGGACCGCTTGGGTATCGGCGTTCTTGGTGTCGAGCACGCGCAGCGGATTGGTCTTCAGACGGCGCTGGCTGTCTTCGTCGAGCTTGTCCAGATGCGCGGAAAGAAACTCCACCAACGCTTCGCGGTAGCGGCCACGGGACTCACTGGTGCCCAGGCTGTTGAGCTCGAGCTTGACCGCGTCACGCAGCCCCAGTTCGCCCCACAGGCGCCAGGTCATGACGATCAGCTCGGCGTCGATGTCCGGGCCCTCGAGGTTGAACACTTCCAGGCCAATCTGGTGGAACTGGCGATAACGGCCTTTCTGCGGGCGCTCGTGACGGAACATCGGGCCGACGTACCAGAGTTTCTGCACCTGGCCGCCGCCGGTGATGCCGTGTTCGAGCACCGCACGCACGCAGGCCGCTGTGCCTTCGGGGCGCAGGGTCAGGGAATCGCCGTTGCGGTCGTCGAAGGTGTACATCTCTTTTTCGACGATGTCGGTCACTTCACCGATGGAGCGCTTGAACAGCTCGGTGAACTCGACGATTGGCATGCGGATCTGCCGGTAACCGTAGTTATCCAGCAGGCGCGCCACGGTGCCCTCGAAATAGCGCCACAGGGGCGTCTGCTCGGGCAGGATGTCGTTCATGCCACGAATGGCTTGCAGAGACTTGCTCACGTCTATTCCTTAATCTTTCGACTTAACCGCGCGCGATGACCGCTGCGTCGGCTTCGACCTTTTCGGCCGCTTTCTGGCGAATCAGCCGTTCCAGCTCATCCACCAGATTGTCATTCGTCAGTTTCTGCGACGGCTTGCCGTCGATGTAAATCAGGTTCGGGGTACCACCAGTCAGGCCGATATGGGCCTCCTTGGCTTCGCCCGGCCCGTTGACCACGCAACCGATCACCGCGACATCCAGCGGCACCAGCAGGTCTTCGAGGCGCCCTTCCAGTTCGTTCATGGTCTTGACCACATCGAAGTTCTGCCGCGAGCAGCTCGGGCAGGCGATGAAGTTGATGCCACGGGAACGCAGGTGCAGGGACTTGAGAATGTCGTAGCCGACTTTCACTTCCTCGACCGGATCAGCCGCCAACGAGATGCGGATGGTATCGCCAATCCCTTCGGCGAGCAGCATACCGAGGCCGACGGCGGATTTCACCGTGCCCGAACGCAACCCACCGGCTTCGGTGATGCCCAGGTGCAGCGGCTGGACGATTTCCTTGGCCAGCAAGCGGTAGGCTTCGACGGCCATGAACACGTCGGAGGCCTTCACGCTGACCTTGAAGTCCTGGAAATTCAGGCGCTCCAGGTGCTCGACGTGGCGCAGGGCGGATTCCACCAGCGCCGCCGGGGTCGGTTCGCCGTATTTCTTTTGCAGGTCTTTTTCCAGGGAACCGGCATTGACGCCGATGCGGATCGGGATGCCCCGGTCGCGGGCGGCGTCCACCACGGCGCGCACACGGTCTTCGCGACCGATGTTGCCCGGGTTGATGCGCAGGCAATCGACGCCCAGTTCGGCCACGCGCAGGGCGATGCGGTAGTCGAAGTGAATGTCGGCGACCAAGGGGACCTTGACCAGTTGCTTGATCTTGCCGAACGCCTCGGCGGCGTCCATGTCCGGCACGGAAACCCGCACGATGTCGACACCGGCGGCTTCCAGGCGGTTGATCTGCGCGACCGTGGCGGCCACGTCATTGGTGTCGCTGTTGGTCATGCTCTGCACAGCGATAGGCGCATCGCCGCCCACGGGCACGTTACCGACCCAGATCTTTCGGGATTCGCGACGCTTGATTGGAGATTCGCCGTGCATGACTTATTGACCCAACTTCAGGCGAGCGGTCTCGCCACTGGTGAACGGAGCGATGTCGACCGGCTGGCCGTTGTAGCTGACCTGGGCGCCACGGGCATACCCCAGGCGCACGGCAAACGGCGGCTTGCCGTTGACGGCGGTGCTGTCGCCCTTGCGCTTGAGGCCGCTGAACAGCACCTTGCCGTTGCCGTCGGTGATCTGCGTCCAGCAGTCGGCGACAAACTGAATCTGCACCTGGCCTTCACCCGCGACTGGCGCTGGGGTCGGGGCCGTCGGAGCTGCCGGGGCGACTGGAGCGGTCGGCGCGGCGTGGGTCGCAGGCGCAGCCGCGGTCGGTGCTGGCGTACTCGGCGCGGCCGGTGCCGTGGCAATCGGTGCGCTGCCGGTGTTCGGGGCAGCCGGTGCCGTCGGTGCCGGAGCTGGAACAGCCGGCTCGGCACCCGCCTGGGCATCGGCGTCGTCCTGGCTTTGCGGCAACGCCAGGGTGGTTTCGCCTTCGGCCTGGCCTTCGACGACAGCCTGGTCTTCCGGCTCGTCCAGCGGATGGATCTGGGTGGTGCCGTCAGCGCCCTCGACCTCGACGTGCTCGGGGTTCATGGCGACGGGCTCCTTGTTGCGCAAGGACGCCTGGTCCTGCCACCAGACAAAACCGCCACCGATCACCGCGATCAGCAGCAACAGGCTGACGATGCGCAAAATGGTGTGGGAAACGCGAACCGGCTCTTCGATGCGCCCCAGGCTGTGCACGTTGCTGCCCTGGGCATCGGAACCGGTGTATTGATCGAATTGCTGGACCAGCACGGTCTGGTCCATGCCGAGCAACTTGGCATAGGCGCGGATATAGCCCCGGGCGAAGGTGTGCCCAGGCAGCTTGTCGAACGCGCCCGCTTCCAGATTGCCCAGGGAAGCCACGGTAAGATTGAGCTTGAGGGCCACTTCGGCCAGCGACCAACCATTGCTTTCGCGGGCTTGACGCAGGGTCTCACCGGGATTTACGCGAGTCGCTGCTACAACTTCGGGATGCGCCGCTTTCATCATTGCTCCGACAGGTATTGCTGATATTCCGGCGTACCGGGATAGAGTCTTTTGAGTTGCAAGCCGTAACTCGCAGCCTTGTCGCGATCTTCAAACACATGTGCCAGCCGAACGCCGAGCAATAGACTACGTGCATTTTGCTCGCTCAGCAGGCTAAAACGCTCGTAGTAGTCACGCGCGGGCACATAATGCCTGTCTTCGTAGGACAACTCAGCCATTTCCAGCAGCGCCCGCGGTTGCTGGCGGTTGAGCCGCAGCGCCTTTTCGAGCTGCTGGCGGGCCAGGTCACGCTGGCCCAACTGCGCGGCCGTCATGCCGAGGTTCTCGAAAACCCGCGAACGCTCGGGGTAAAGGGTATCGGCGGCAGCCTGCTCGAAGCGCTCGTAGGCTTCCTTGTAGCGTTTCTGCTCGAAAAGAAAGCTGCCGTAGTTGTTCAGGATCCGTGCATCCTGGGGGCGGCCGGACAGCGCCTTGCGAAAATGCTGGTCGGCCAGTTCCGACTCCATCTCGGCCTGGAACACCAGGGCCAGGGCCGCGTTGGCATCCGGGTCGGAATCGTCCAGCTCCAGGGCCTTCTTGAGCGGCACCTTGGCCCGTTCGGTCATGCCCTGCTGCAGATAGCCGATGCCCAGTTGCACATAGGCCACACGTGCCTCGTCACGCCCTTTGCTGGTCTTCATCGGGTTGTAGTCACCCGACAGGACACAACCGGAACACAGGCCGGCCAACAGCAAAACGAGCGCGAAGCGCAGGGACATAGAGTTCCTCTCTTAGTGACTGTTCGCAGCGTTTTGCACCGCATCGTCCGCGGCGTTCAACTCACGCACGGCAATGTAGCGTTCGCTGCGACGGGTGCGATCCAGCACCTGTCCTACCAATTGGCCACAGGCGGCGTCGATGTCTTCGCCGCGAGTGGTGCGCACGGTGACGTTGAAGCCAGCGTGGTGAAGCTGATCCTGGAAGCGACGAATCGCGTTGTTGCTCGGACGCTCGTAACCGGAATGCGGGAACGGGTTGAACGGGATCAGGTTGATCTTGCACGGGATGTTCTTGAGCAACTCGATCATCTCGACCGCGTGCTCGACCTTGTCGTTCACATCCTTGAGCAGCGTGTACTCGATGGTCAGCACGCGTTTTTCGCCCAGGGACGACATGTAGCGCTGGCACGACTCGAGCAGCATCTTAAGCGGATACTTCTTGTTGATCGGCACCAATTGGTTACGCAATGCGTCATTGGGTGCGTGCAGCGACAACGCCAGGGAGACGTCGATGTGCTTGGCCAGCTCATCGATCATCGGCACCACGCCGGAGGTGGACAGGGTCACGCGGCGCTTGGAGATGCCGTAGCCCAGGTCGTCCATCATCAGGTGCATGGCGGAAACGACATTGTCGAAGTTCAGCAGCGGCTCACCCATGCCCATCATCACCACGTTGGTGATGGCACGGTCGACGGTCGCCGGGACGCTGCCAAAGGATTTGTTGGCAATCCACACCTGGCCGATCACTTCGGCGGCGGTGAGGTTGCTATTGAAGCCTTGCTTGCCGGTGGAGCAGAAACTGCAATCCAAGGCACAGCCTGCCTGGGACGAAACGCACAAGGTGCCGCGCTTGCCCTGGGGAATGTAGACGGTCTCGACGCAGCTGCCGGACGCCACGCGCACCACCCACTTGCGGGTGCCGTCGCTGGAAATGTCCTGGCTGACCACTTCGGGGCCGCGAATCTCGGCAACAGCCTTGAGCTTTTCACGCAGGGCCTTGCCGACATTCGTCATGGCGTCGAAGTCGTCGACGCCAAAGTGGTGAATCCATTTCATCACCTGGCCGGCACGGAAACGCTTCTCCCCGATCGAGTCGAAGAATTTCTCCATTTCCGGCTGGGTCAGGCCCAACAGGTTGGTTTTGCCGTTCGATGTAGTCATGGATTCACCTTCACTCAAAAGCCTGGGCTTAGCGAGTGGTTACTTCAGTAGCGGAGAAAAAGTAAGCGATTTCGCGAGCTGCAGCGGCTTCGGAGTCCGAACCGTGGACGGCGTTGGCGTCGATGGACTCGGCGAAGTCAGCACGGATGGTGCCGGCAGCGGCTTCTTTAGGGTTGGTAGCGCCCATCAGCTCACGGTTGCGAGCGATGGCGTTTTCGCCTTCCAGCACCTGAACGACAACCGGACCGGAAGTCATGAAGGCAACCAGTTCACCGAAGAAACCGCGCTCGCTGTGCTCAGCGTAGAAGCCTTCGGCTTCGGCTTTGGACAGTTGCTTCATTTTCGAAGCTACAACGCGCAGGCCAGCGTCTTCGAAACGGGTAACGATCTTGCCGATCACGTTTTTAGCAACGGCGTCAGGCTTGATGATGGAGAAAGTACGTTGAACAGCCATGGTGTAACTCCAGAAACGGTAATTTACGAAAAATTAAACCCGCGAATTATACGCGGGTTCTTGGGTATTGCCTAACCTGCGAGGCGATCAGTCCAATTCTTTGGCCCAGAGTTCCTGAACCGCTTCCAACACCTTCTCGCCGACTCGGCCAGAGGTGGCATCGAAGTCAGGCAGATCCAGGATCATCTGCTGCAGACGGACGAAACCTACAGAGTACGGATCGAGCCCTTCGTGGGCCTCGGCCAACTCTTCCGCGATGCGTTGTACGTCATTCCAACCATAGCTCATGACAGTGTCACCATCAGTGCGGCGCTTCGGCCGCATGGTTAAGCGAATATTTCGGGATTTCGACCACCAGGTCTTCGGTGCCGACCTTGGCCTGACAGGTCAGGCGCGACGTCGGCTCCAGGCCCCACGCCCGATCAAGATAGTCCTCTTCCAGCTCATCGGCTTCATTCAGCGAGTCGAAACCCTCGCGAATGATGCAATGGCACGTGGTGCAGGCACAAACGCCGCCGCAGGCGCTCTCGATCTCGATGTGGTTGTCATGGGCCACTTCAAGCAGGGACTTGCCGGTTTCGGCCTCTACCACCATACCGTCCGGGCAATGCTCGGCGTGTGGCAGAAAAATGATCTGCGGCATCAGTTATTCCTCGATTTCATTCAGGTTGCGCCCCGCCAGGGCGGCTTTGACCGTCGAGTCCAGGCGGCGGGCAGCAAAGGCATCGGTGACTTGCGACAGACGCTTGGTCTGCTGCTCGATGGCATAACCATCGGTGCCTTTCATCAATTCGGACAGTTCCTGCATCTGCAGCTCGATGACCATGCGTTCTTCGGCATCCAGCAAACGCTCGCCGTCGGCTTCAAGGGCCCCCTGCACGGCTTCGATCAGACGCTGGGCGTCGACCTGCTGCTCACGCAGCACACGGGCCACTTTGTCGTCGCTGGCGTGCTGGAAGGAATCCTTGAGCATCTTGGCGATTTCGCCGTCGGTCAGGCCATAGGACGGCTTGACCTGGATGCTCGCTTCCACGCCCGAAGCCAGTTCGCGGGCGGAAACGTTGAGCAAACCGTCGGCATCGACCTGGAAGGTCACGCGGATCTTCGCCGCCCCGGCCACCATCGGCGGGATGCCGCGCAGTTCGAAGCGGGCCAGGGAACGGCAGTCACTGATCAGCTCACGCTCGCCTTGCAGCACGTGGACCATCATGGCCGACTGGCCGTCTTTATAGGTGGTGAAGTCCTGGGCGCGGGCAACCGGGATGGTGGTGTTGCGTGGAATCACCTTCTCCATCAGGCCGCCCATGGTTTCCAGCCCCAGGGACAACGGAATCACGTCGAGCAACAGCAGTTCGCCGCCGTCGCGCTTGTTGCCGGCCAGGGTATCGGCCTGGATCGCGGCGCCGATGGCGACCACCTGGTCCGGGTCGATTTCGGTCAGCGGCTGGCGGCCAAAGGCCTCGGCGACGGCTTCGCGAACCCGAGGCACGCGGGTCGAACCGCCCACCATGACCACGGCCTTGACGTCTTCGAGCTCGATGCCGGAATCACGCACGGCACGGCGGCAGGCCTTGAGGCTGCGGGCGACCATGGGTTCGATCAATGCATCGAAGGCGGCACGGCTCAGCGAGGCTTTCCAGTCGCCATAAGCGACTTCAACGGCGGCAGCGTCGGTCAAGGCTTCCTTGGCGGCGCAAGCGGTTTGCAGCAGGTGGCGTTGCGCACCCGGGTCGAGGTCGGCGGACAAGCCCGCTTGCTCGATGATCCAGCCGGCGATGGCGTGGTCGAAGTCATCGCCACCCAGGGCACTGTCGCCACCGGTGGCCAGGACTTCGAAAACACCGCCGGTCAGGCGCAGGATAGAAATATCGAATGTACCGCCGCCCAGGTCGTAGATCGCGACCAGGCCTTCGGCATGCTGGTCGAGGCCATACGCGACGGCAGCGGCAGTCGGCTCGTTGAGCAGGCGCAGCACGTTAAGGCCGGCCAGCTTGGCGGCGTCCTTGGTGGCTTGGCGCTGGGCGTCGTCGAAATAGGCCGGGACGGTGATGACCGCGCCCACCAGTTCACCGCCCAACGCCGCTTCGGCACGCTGGCGCAGGACCTTGAGGATGTCGGCGGAAACCTCGACCGGGCTTTTCGGGCCTTGCACGGTTTCGATGAACGGCATGTGGGATTCGCCACCGACGAAGCGGTACGGCAGCTGGTCGCCCAATTGCTTGACGTCGGACAGACCACGACCCATCAAGCGCTTGACCGAGACAATGGTGTTCAGAGGGTCAGTGGCGGCGGCCAGCTTGGCCGACTCGCCCACTTCGACGCGATCGGCGTGATAGCGAACAGCGGACGGCAGGATCACCTGCCCCTGTTCATCGGCCAGCGGCTCGGAAAGACCGCTGCGCAAGGCAGCGACCAGGGAATTGGTAGTACCCAAGTCGATCCCGACAGCCAGGCGACGCTGGTGCGGTTGTGGACTTTGGCCGGGTTCGGCGATCTGCAGTAGGGCCATCGTAATCAGGACTTATCTGTAATCAGGCGTGCGACCGGAGCGGCACTGGGTTAATCGTCGAGGCGCTCTTCTAGCTGGCGCACTTCGTAGGTGAGCTTGTCGAGGAACTGCATGCGCCGCATCAGGCGTTCGGCCTGTTCGCGTTGCGCGGCATCGTTCCAGCAGGCTGCGAAGCTATCGTTCAGTGTTTGCTGGGCGTCTTTCAAGCGCCGCTTGAATACCGCGACACCGGCCAGGTCGGCGCTGTCCTGCAGGTCCTCGAGCTCTTCGCGCCACTGCATCTGCTGCAAAAGAAACTCGGGATCGTGGACCGTGACCTCCAGCGGCAACTCATGGCCGCTGATGGCGAGCAGGTAACGCGCGCGCTTGGCAGGACTCTTGAGCGTCTGGTAAGCCTCGTTGAGGTTCGCCGACTGCTCGAGCGCCCGCCGCTGCTCCGCCTCGGAGGCATCGGCAAAGCGGTCGGGATGGACGCCACGGGCCAATTCAAGATAACGCGCGGACAACTGCTCGAGATCCAGCTGGAACGCAGGCTGCATCTGGAACAACGCAAAATGACAAGGAGTACCCACAAGCCGCCTCAGATGTTGAAGCTTTCGCCGCAGCCACATTCACCGCGCACGTTGGGGTTGTTGAACTTGAAGCCTTCGTTCAACCCTTCCTTGACGAAATCCAGTTCGGTGCCGTCCAGGTACGTCAGGCTTTTCGGGTCGATGATCACTTTCTGACCATGACTTTCGAATACCTGATCGTCTTCGCCCACTTCGTCGACGAACTCCAGTACATAGGCGAGACCAGAACAGCCCGTGGTGCGAACACCCAGGCGGATACCCTCGCCCTTGCCGCGCCCCGCGAGTGAGCGCTGGATATGGTTAGCTGCCGCTTCTGTCATCTGGATAGCCATGGAAAACTCCTTACCGTAACGCGGATCAGATCAAGCCTTTCTTCTGCTTGTAATCGCGAACGGCGGCCTTGATGGCGTCTTCGGCGAGTACCGAGCAGTGGATCTTCACTGGCGGCAGGGCCAGTTCTTCGGCCAGCTGGGTGTTCTTGATGGTTTCGGCTTCATCAAGGGTCTTGCCCTTCATCCACTCGGTGGCCAGGGAGCTGGACGCGATGGCCGAGCCGCAGCCGTAGGTCTTGAACTTGGCATCTTCGATGATGCCTTGCTCGTTGACCTTGATCTGCAGACGCATCACGTCGCCGCACGCCGGCGCGCCGACCATGCCGGTGCCGACATCAGGATCCTGCGCGTCCATCTTGCCGACGTTGCGCGGGTTCTCGTAGTGGTCGATGACCTTTTCGCTATATGCCATTTGCTTCAATCCTCATCAGTGAGTCGCTCTGGTGGCGACTTCTTCAGTGCGCCGCCCACTCGATTTTCGAAATGTCGACGCCGTCTTTGTACATGTCCCACAGCGGCGACAGAGCGCGCAGCTTGGTAACGGCCTCGCAGACTTTCTGCGCGGCGTAATCGATTTCTTCTTCGGTGGTGAAACGGCCGAAGGTAAAGCGAATGGAGCTGTGGGCCAGTTCGTCGTTGCGGCCCAGGGCGCGCAGTACGTACGAAGGCTCCAGGGACGCCGAGGTGCACGCCGAACCGGACGACACGGCCAGATCCTTGAGCGCCATGATCAGCGACTCGCCTTCAACGTAGTTGAAGCTCAGGTTCAGGTTGTGCGGTACGCGGGCGGTCAGGCTGCCGTTGACATAGAGTTCTTCGAGGTGCTCGACCTGCTTGAAGAAGCGGTCGCTCAGGGCCTTGATGCGTACGTTCTCGGCGGCCATGTCTTCCTTGGCGACGCGGAAGGCTTCGCCCATGCCGACGATCTGGTGGGTCGCCAGGGTACCGGAACGCATGCCACGCTCGTGACCGCCGCCGTGCATGGTCGCTTCGAGGCGAACACGCGGCTTGCGGCTGACGTACAGGGCGCCGATGCCTTTAGGGCCGTAGGTCTTGTGGGCCGAGAACGACATCAGGTCGACTTTCAGCTTGGACAGGTCGATGTCGACCTTGCCGGTGGACTGGGCCGCGTCGACGTGGAACAGGACGCCTTTGGAGCGGGTCAGTTCGCCGATGGCCGCGATGTCGTTGACGGTGCCGATTTCGTTGTTCACGTGCATGATCGAGACCAGGATGGTGTCGTCGCGCAGGGCGGCTTCGACCATGGCCGGGGTGATGATGCCGTCTTCGCCGGGCTCGATGTAGGTGACTTCGAAGCCTTCACGCTCCAGTTGGCGCATGGTGTCCAGGACAGCCTTGTGCTCGATCTTGGAGGTGATCAGGTGCTTGCCCTTGGTGTGGTAGAAATGCGCGACACCCTTGATTGCCAGGTTGTCGGATTCGGTGGCACCGGAGGTCCAGACGATTTCACGCGGGTCGGCGTTGACCAGGTCGGCGACCTGGCGACGGGCGTTTTCGACCGACTCTTCGGCCTTCCAGCCAAACACGTGGGAACGGGACGCCGGGTTACCGAAGTTTCCGTCGACCAGCAGGCATTCACTCATTTTTTGCGCAACACGCGGATCAACCGGGGTGGTCGCAGAGTAATCAAGGTAAATCGGCAATTTCATGGACTCTCTCCTAAATCAGGCTGGCTGGCGTTCCGCTTGCTCTGCGGCGGTCATTCGACGGCGGACGCTTCAATCTTGTCCAGGTGCGGCGCCTTGCTGTTGCAACGGCGCTGGTCCTGACGCTGGGCTACTTCTTGCACCTCACGGCGAGTTACAAGGTCAGCCAAGCTGATACCGCTCAGAAATTCGTGGATCTGCAGGCTGAGGTCGCACCACAAGTGGTGGGTCAGGCAAGTATCGCCGCCATGGCAATCGCCAAGGCCCTGGCATTTGGTCGCATCGACCGATTCGTTCACTGCATCGATCACCTGGGCGACCTGGATGCCTTGCATGTCCCGCGACAGCTGATAGCCGCCGCCGGGGCCGCGAACACTGGACACCAGGTTGCTGCGGCGCAGCTTGGCGAACAGCTGCTCAAGATAAGACAGGGAAATGCCCTGGCGCTCGGAGATATCGGCCAGGGACACCGGCCCGTGCTGCGCATGCAATGCCAGATCGAGCATTGCGGTCACGGCGTATCGGCCTTTTGTAGTCAGTCGCATGGACAATTACCACGGAGTTCGGAATGGGGGCGAGTATGCAATTCCCGAGTATTTAAGTCAAGTATAAGACCTAGTACTTTACTCAGGTTTACCCGCGAAAGAGCGCGCGCATGATAGCAAAGGCTGGTCGGCGGCGACCAGTGATACCGCGTTGTTGTTTATCGCGAGCAAGCTCGCTCCCACATTGGATCACGGGTGCTGATGCGATCCCTGTGGGAGCGAGCTTGCTCGCGATGAGGCCAGCAGGGTTTCAGCCAGCCTGGCTCTGATCCTTGTCCTTCACACACGCAAAGTCTTCCTCGCGCAGTTCAGGCAGGTCCTTGGCACAGTAATTACTGCCCAGGTCCTTCAGGGCCCCGCACATCCCCTCCAGGCGCCCATCGACGGCCTGCAGGTGATCGAGCAACTGATTGATAGCCCGGGCGACCGGGTCGGGCATGTCTTCGCCGACACCGTAGGCGTCGAAGCCGATCTTCTCGGCCATGGCCTTGCGGCGAGCATCCTGCTCCTCATCGGACTTGACGATGATCCGCCCCGGAATCCCCACCACGGTCGCACCCGGCGGCACGGCCTTGGTCACCACGGCGTTGGAGCCGACTTTCGCCCCCGCCCCTACCGTGAACGGTCCCAGCACCTTGGCGCCGGCACCGACCACAACGCCGTCTTCCAGGGTTGGGTGACGCTTGCCTTTGTTCCAGCTGGTGCCACCGAGGGTCACACCCTGGTACAGGGTCACGTCGTCGCCGATCTCGGCAGTTTCGCCGATGACGATGCCCATGCCGTGGTCGATGAAGAACCGACGGCCGACCTTGGCGCCCGGGTGGATCTCGATCCCGGTCAGCCAGCGGCCGAAGTTCGAGACCAGCCTCGCCAGCCACTTCCAGCCCATGTTCCACAAGGCGCCGGACAGGCGGTGGATCCAGATCGCGTGCATGCCCGGGTAGCAAGTCAGCACTTCAAAGGCGTTGCGCGCCGCTGGGTCGCGATGGAAAACGCTTTGGATATCTTCACGCAAACGTTCGAACATTTTATTTCTTCCGCTTAATCAGCTCGCCACGGGCCGCCTTCTGGGTTTCCGTGAGGATGCCGCGCAATATATTCATCTCCGCCCGGCTGACCGAGCTTCGTCCGTACAACCGACGCAGGCGCGCCATCAAGTGCCGCGGCTTTTCCGGGTCGAGGAACTCGATGTCCACCAGGGTCTGCTCCAGGTGCTCATAGAATCGTTCCAACTCGTCCATGGTCGCCAGTGTCTCACTGCGCGGCGACGTGACCTCGGTTTTTTCGACTTTGCTGGGCTTGCCTTCGGCCGCCAGCCAAGCCATGCGCACTTCATAACTCAACACCTGCACCGCCGCCCCCAGGTTCAAGGAGCTGAACTCGGGGTCGGAAGGGATATGCACGTGAAAGTGACATCGCTGCAGCTCGTCGTTGGTCAGGCCGGAGTCTTCACGGCCGAACACCAGGGCGATTTCAAAGCCTTGCGCAGCCTCCTCGACCACTTTGGTGCCGCATTCGCGGGGGTCGAGCAGCGGCCAGGGAATACGCCGGTCGCGAGCGCTGGTGCCGAGCACCAGGTTGCAACCCACCAGGGCATCTTCGAGGGTGGCGACGACTTGCGCGCTGGCCAGGATGTCACCGGCACCGGAGGCCCGGGCGTCGGCTTCGTGATGGGGAAACAAGCGCGGCTCGACCAGCACCAGGCGCGACAGGCCCATGTTCTTCATGGCCCGCGCAGCTCCGCCGATGTTACCCGGATGGCTGGTATTGACCAGGACGACACGAATGTTCTGCAACAAGGGAGGCGCTCTCGAACACGATAAAGGGAGCAAATCTTACATAAGCACCTACCGTTAAGCTATGAAAGCGAACACCAACCTTCTCCTCGGAAAACTTTCTGATAGAATGCGCGGCTTTCTTTAACAACCTTAGGTGACACATCCATGCAGCCCATGCTGAATATCGCGCTGCGCGCCGCCCGCAGCGCCAGTGAACTGATCTTCCGCTCCATCGAGCGCCTGGATACCATCAAGGTCGATGAAAAAGACGCCAAGGACTACGTGTCCGAGGTTGATCGCGCCGCCGAGCAAAAGATCGTCGACGCTCTGCGCAAGGCTTACCCGAACCACTCCATCCTCGGTGAAGAGACCGGCATGCACGCCGGTACTGGCATCGAAGGCGAAGAGTACCTGTGGATCATTGATCCGCTGGACGGCACCACCAACTTCCTGCGCGGCATTCCTCACTTCGCTGTCAGCATCGCCTGCAAATACCGTGGCCGCCTGGAACACGCTGTCGTGCTGGACCCGGTTCGCCAGGAAGAATTCACCGCCAGCCGTGGCCGTGGCGCCCAACTGAACGGCCGTCGCCTGCGCGTCAGCGGCCGCACCAGCCTGGACGGCGCCCTGCTGGGTACCGGCTTCCCGTTCCGTGATGACCAGATGGACAACCTGGACAACTACCTGGGCATGTTCCGCGCCCTGGTCGGCCAGACCGCCGGCATCCGCCGCGCCGGCGCTGCGAGCCTGGACCTGGCTTACGTGGCTGCGGGTCGTTTCGATGCGTTCTGGGAGTCGGGCCTGTCCGAGTGGGACATGGCAGCGGGCGCCCTGCTGATCCAGGAAGCCGGTGGCTTGGTGAGCGACTTCACCGGCGGCCACGACTTCCTTGAAAAAGGCCACATCGTTGCCGGCAACACCAAATGCTTCAAGGCTGTGCTGACTGCTATCCAGCCGCACCTGCCGGCTTCGTTGAAGCGTTAAGCCGCTCGGCTACAGAAAAAGCACCTTTCGGGGTGCTTTTTTTATGCCTGCTGGAATCTGCCCTCATGTAGGCAAGCACCTCCCTTTGTGGCGAGCAAGCTCGCTCCCACAGGGGTTGAGGGATGCCCGAAAGCCGGGCACAAAAAAAGCACCCCGAAGGGTGCTTTTTTCATAACGGCTGGATCACTGGGCGGGTTCGTTCTGCCCCAGGATCAGTTGGCCTTCCTTGCTCACCGGGATCTGGTTGCCCGGGTCGCGGTCCATGCGGACTTTGCCTTCTTTGCCGTCGAGCATGTAGCGAACGTCGTAACCTACAACCTTGTCGCTGATGTCATTGACCGTGTTGCAGCGCGTCTGGGTGGTGGTGTAAGTGTCGCGTTCCTGCATGCCTTCCTGAATCTTGTTACCGGCATAACCACCACCGGCCGCACCCGCCACGGTGGCGATTTTCTTGCCGGTGCCGCCGCCGATCTGGTTACCCAGCAGGCCACCGGCTACAGCGCCCAGCACGGTGCCGGCGATCTGGTGTTGGTCCTGGACCGGCTTCTGCCGAGTCACGGTGACGTCCTTGCACACTTCACGCGGGGTCTTGATTTGGGTCTTGACCGGTTCCACGGCCAGTACTTGCGCATACTCAGGGCCACTCTTTACCAAGCTGTAGGTCGCGACCGCACCACCGGCAGTCACACCGACAGCACCCAATACCGCACCAACCAGCATCGATTTGTTCACTTGAACCTCCAGGCCATCACAAGCGGATTAATCCGCGCTTCTCCCAGCCTTGGAGCACAAAAAAAGGCGCGAGTTCAACTCGCGCCTTTTCAGCGGTGACGGGCGGAGCGACGAGCCTTATGGGCGGTCGTCCACTTCCGTTTCGGTGGCCGCTGGAGGAATCAGGTCCTCGGTGCTCAGGTTCAGCCAGATCAGCACCACGTTGGCGATGTAGATCGACGAGTAGGTACCCGCCAATACACCGACAAACAGCGCGATGGAGAAACCGAACAGGTTGTCGCCACCAAAGATCAGCAGCGCCGCGATCGCCAGCAAGGTGGAGATCGACGTCGCCATGGTCCGCAGCAGCGTCTGGGTGGTCGAGATGTTGATGTTCTCGATCAAGGACGCCTTGCGCAGCACACGGAAGTTCTCACGCACCCGGTCGAACACCACGATGGTGTCGTTGAGGGAGTAACCGATGATCGCCAGTACCGCCGCCAGCACCGTCAGGTCGAAGGTGATCTGGAAGAACGACAGGATGCCCACGGTCACGATCACGTCGTGGATCAGCGAGACAATCGCCCCCACCGCGAACTTCCACTGAAAGCGGAAGGCCAGGTAGAGCAGGATGCCGCCCAGCGCCATCAGCATGCCGAGGCCGCCCTGGTCGCGCAGCTCCTCACCCACCTGCGGGCCGACGAACTCGACGCGCTTGACCTGGGCCGGGTTATCGCCGCCCGCCTTCTGCAAGGCCTCGGCCACCTGGTGGCCCAGCTGCGGGTCTTCACCCGGCATGCGCACCAACAGGTCCGTGGTCGCACCGAAGCTCTGCACGATGGCATCGCTATAGCCCGACGTCGCCAGTTGCTCACGCACCTTGGTGACATCGGCCGGACGCTCGTAGGTCAGCTCGATGAGCGTACCGCCGGTGAAGTCCAGGCCGTAGTTCAGCCCCTTGGTGGCCCAGCTGAACAACGCCAGTACGGTGAGGAACAATGTGACGCCGAACGCAACGTTGCGAACGCCCATGAAGTTGATTGTACGTAACATGGCAGCCCCTTAAATCCACAACTTCTTGAAGTCACGACCGCCAAAGATCAGGTTGACCATTGCGCGGGTCACCATGATGGCTGTGAACATCGAGGTAAAGATCCCGAGGGACATGGTCACTGCGAAGCCCTTGACCGGGCCGGTGCCCATGGCGAAGAGAATCCCGCCCACCAGCAACGTGGTGAGGTTGGCGTCGAGGATCGCGGTGAATGCCCGGCCGAAGCCTTCGTTGATCGCACGTTGAATCGTCATGCCTGCGGCGATCTCTTCACGTATCCGCGAGAAGATCAGCACGTTGGCGTCCACCGCCATACCCATGGTCAAGACGATACCGGCAATACCCGGCAGGGTCAGCGTAGCCCCTAGCAGCGACATCAGCGCCAGCAGCATCACCATGTTCACCGCCAGCGCGACGGTGGCGATGATGCCGAAGAAGCGGTAGATGGCGATGATGAACAGCGAGACGAACAGCATGCCCCACAGGGATGCATCGATACCCTTGGTGATGTTGTCGGCACCCAGGCTCGGGCCGATGGTGCGCTCTTCAGCGAAGTACATCGGCGCGGCCAGGCCACCGGCACGCAGCAGCAGGGCCAGTTCCGAGGATTCACCCTGGCCGTTCAGGCCGGTGATGCGGAACTGGCTGCCCAGTGGCGACTGGATGGTCGCCAGGCTGATGATCTTCTTTTCTTCCTTGAAGGTCTGCACCGCGACGTCTTTCTCGACCCCGTCGACCACTTGCTTGGTGTAGGTGGTGGTCGGCTTCTGCTCGATGAAGATCACCGCCATGCTGCGACCGACGTTGCTGCGCGTGGCGCGGCTCATCAGTTCGCCACCGTGGCCGTCGAGGCGAATGTTCACCTGCGGACGACCCTGCTCGTCGAAGCCCGCCTGGGCGTCGGTCACCTGGTCACCGGTGATGATCAGGCCACGCTCGATCTGCGCCGCCGGACGACCGCCCTCACGGAACTCGAAGCTCTCGGAAGTGGCCTTGGACGCACCCGGCTCAGCGGCCAGGCGGAATTCCAGGTTGGCGGTCTTGCCGAGGATACGCTTGGCTTCGGCGGTGTCCTGCACGCCCGGCAGCTCAACCACGATGCGGTTGGCGCCCTGGCGCTGCACGATCGGCTCGGCCACACCCAGTTCGTTGACGCGGTTACGCACCGTGGTCAAGTTCTGCTTGATGGAGTACTCGCGGATTTCCGCCAGCTTGGCCGGGGTCATCGCCAGACGCAGCACCGCCTGACCGTTGAGGTCGGCCGGCACAATGTCGAAATCGTTGAAGTTCTTGCGGATCAGCGCACGGGCCTGCTCGCGGGTATCTTCATCGCTGAAGCCCAGCTGGATGGCACCGTCGAGCTGCGGCAGGCTGCGATAGCGCAGGCGCTCTTTACGCAGCAAGCTCTTGACGTCGCCTTCGTAGACTTTCATCCGCGCGTCGAGGGCTTTTTCCATGTCCACTTCCAGCAGGAAGTGCACACCGCCGGACAAGTCCAGGCCCAGCTTCATCGGGTGCGCGCCAAGCTTGCGCAACCATTGCGGCGTAGTCTGCGCCAGGTTCAGGGCTACGACGTAATCGTCGCCCATGGCCTTGCGCACCACGTCCTTGGCCGGCAGCTGGTCTTCCGCCTTGGTCAGGCGCAACAGGCCGCCCTTGCCGTTTTCGGCGATGGACGCAGCCTTGACCTCGATATTGGCCGCCTTGAGCGCAGCGCTCGCACGGTCCAGATCGGCCTGGGTGACCTGCAGCGCAGTGCTTGCGCCACTGACCTGAATGGCCGGGTCATCCGGGTATAGATTGGGAGCGGAATAAATCAGACCGACCGCCAGCACCGCCAGGATCAGTACATATTTCCACAGAGGGTATTTGTTCAGCATCACGCCGCCCGCTTATGACGCGGGGCGCCTTGCGCGCCCCGTCGATTGAATAGAAGTTTGAAACTTTAGATCGCTTTCAGCGTGCCTTTTGGCAGCGTGGCCGCGATGGCGCCCTTCTGGAACTTCATTTCAACAGTGTCGGACACTTCCAGTACCACGAAGTCATCAGCCACTTTGGTGATCTTGCCAGCGATACCGCCGGTAGTGACCACTTCATCGCCCTTCTGCAAGCTGCTCAGCAGGTTCTTCTGCTCTTTGGCGCGCTTGGCCTGTGGACGCCAGATCATCAGGTAGAAGATGACCAGGAAGCCGACCAGGAAAATCCACTCGAAACCGCCACCCATAGGGCCGGCAGCAGCAGGTGCAGCGGCATCAGCCATGGCGTTAGAGATAAAAAAGCTCATTTAGCACTCCAGTTGCAAGTATTGAATCTAGGGATCGGAAAACTCAGTCCAAAGGCGGAACAGGCAACCCGCGCTTGGCATAGAAGGCCTCGACAAAGGCGGCCAATGTACCCTGTTGGATAGCCTCGCGCAAACCAGCCATAAGCACCTGATAATGGCGCAAATTGTGGATGGTATTGAGCATACTCCCGAGCATTTCGCCGCACTTGTCCAAATGATGCAGATAAGCGCGGGAGAAGTTCTGGCACGTATAGCAATCGCACGTCGGATCCAGCGGCGAATCATCATGGCGATGGAACGCGTTACGGATCTTCAGCACACCGGTGTCGATGAACAGATGCCCATTGCGGGCATTACGGGTTGGCATCACGCAATCGAACATGTCCACCCCGCGGCGCACACCCTCAACCAGATCTTCCGGTTTGCCAACGCCCATAAGGTAACGAGGTTTGTCAGCGGGCATTTCGCCCGGCAGGTAATCGAGCACCTTGATCATCTCGTGCTTCGGCTCACCCACCGACAAACCGCCAATCGCCAGGCCGTCGAAGCCGATCTTGTCCAGGCCTTCGAGGGAACGCATGCGCAGGTCGCGGTGCATGCCGCCCTGGACGATGCCGAACAACGCCGCAGTATTTTCGCCATGGGCATTCTTCGAACGCTGGGCCCAGCGCAACGACAGCTCCATGGACACCCGCGCCACGTCTTCATCGGCCGGGTACGGCGTGCATTCGTCGAAGATCATCACGATGTCCGATCCCAGGTCGCGCTGCACCTGCATCGACTCTTCCGGGCCCATGAACACCTTGGAACCGTCCACAGGAGAGGCGAAGGTCACGCCCTCCTCCTTGATCTTGCGCATCGCGCCCAGGCTGAACACCTGGAAACCGCCGGAGTCGGTCAGGATCGGGCCTTTCCACTGCATGAAATCGTGCAGGTCGCCGTGGGCCTTGATCACTTCCATGCCCGGGCGCAGCCACAGGTGGAAGGTATTACCCAGGATGATTTCCGCGCCAATCGCCTCGATGTCCCGTGGCAGCATGCCCTTGACCGTGCCGTAGGTGCCCACCGGCATGAACGCCGGGGTTTCCACGGTTCCGCGGGGGAAGGTCAGACGACCGCGACGAGCCTTGCCATCGGTGGCGAGCAACTCGAAGGACATGCGACAGGTGCGACTCATACTGTTTCCTCGGGTCCGCGTGGCGCGGGGTTACGGGTGATGAACATCGCATCACCGTAGCTGAAAAAGCGGTATCCGTGCTCGACGGCGGCCTTGTAGGCGGCCATGGCTTCGGGATAACCGGCGAACGCCGAAACCAGCATCAACAGCGTGGACTCGGGCAAATGAAAGTTGGTGACCAGGGCATCGACCACATGGAACGGCCGGCCCGGGTAGATAAAGATATCGGTGTCGCCGCTGAACGGCTTGAGCACACCATCGCGAGCAGCGCTTTCCAGGGACCGCACACTGGTGGTCCCCACCGCCACCACCCGCCCACCGCGAGCGCGACAGGCCGCCACGGCATCGACCACTTCCTGGCTCACTTCCAGCCATTCGTTGTGCATGTGGTGGTCTTCGATACGCTCGACCCGCACCGGCTGGAACGTGCCAGCGCCCACGTGCAGCGTCACGAACGCGGTCTCCACGCCCTTGGCGGCAATCGCCTCCAGCAACGGCTGGTCGAAATGCAACCCCGCCGTCGGCGCCGCCACCGCCCCCAGGCGCTCGGCGTACACGGTCTGATAACGCTCGCGGTCCGAACCTTCGTCCGGGCGGTCTATATAAGGAGGCAACGGCATGTGCCCGACACGGTCGAGCAGCGGTAACACCTCTTCGGCAAACTCCAGCTCGAACAACGCATCATGCCGCGCCACCATCACCGCCTCACCGCCACCGTCGATGAGGATCGACGAACCCGGCTTGGGCGACTTGCTGGAGCGCACATGGGCCAGCACACGATGGCTGTCCAACACCCGCTCCACCAGAATCTCCAGCTTGCCGCCGGAGGCCTTCTGGCCAAACAACCGCGCCGGAATCACCCGGGTATTGTTGAACACCATCAAATCGCCCGGGCGCAAATGCTCAAGCAAATCAGTGAATTGACGGTGAGCCATGGCACCGCTGACCCCATCCAGGGTCAACAGTCGACTGGCGCGACGCTCGGCCAGAGGGTGGCGAGCGATCAGCGAATCCGGGAGTTCGAAGGTAAAGTCAGCAACACGCATGATGGGGTTCGTCTAGCAGGGCCGGAAAGTCTAGCGGAAATATCAAAAATTCACCATGAAACGTGATTGACCAACGGTAGGCACCTCTCTATACTTCGCCGCCATTGAGCCCTGATGGCGGAATTGGTAGACGCGGCGGATTCAAAATCCGTTTTCGAAAGGAGTGGGAGTTCGAGTCTCCCTCGGGGCACCATCTTAAAGAAAGACCTTGAAATTCAAGGTCTTTTTTTTCGTCTGCAGAAAAGTCACCCGATCCATTTGTGGCGAGGGAATTTATCCCCGCTGGGTCGCGAAGCGGCCCCAACGACCAAACCTCTGGCAAGGAAGAATCTGTGGCTAATAGGAACCTGTGGCAAGGGAGCTTGCTCCCGCTTGAGCGCAAAGCGCTCACAAAAATGACACAGCCCCCACCGATGCTCCGCCTTGCGACGCCCAGTTGATCCACCGCCCCTCCTCACCCGCTGACAAAGGATTTCACCCCATGGAATTGCTGCTGGAAACGGTCGCTCTTTACTCGCTGAAGCTGGCTTATGAGACGGAGGGGCATAGTCCGATTTTGCGGGATGATCCGTTGATGGGCGGGTGTGATCGGGAGGTTTTTGGGTTGTTGGTGCGGCGAGGGGATGTGGCTGGGATTCAAAGTGAGATGGGGCGGTGCCTGGATCTGGCGTTGGGGGCCGTTGGAGGCCCCGATACGGTACTAGGCACCGAACTGCAGCGGCTGACTGCAGAGCTCCATACTGCACAAACAACCGAACAGCTTCAGGTACCGCTCAGCGCACTTAAGAACTATCTGAAAGATATTCTATGAAGGAGTGATCGTCCCCACGCTCCGAGTGGAAATGCATTCAGTGACGCTCCACATCGCAGTTAGTAAGCAAACACTTATAATCCATCCAAGCCGATTTATCCATTCACAAAAGTCAGCACTTACAATAAAGAGCCCCCCATGAACAAAGAAGACACGGTGAAGTGGCTGGACTACCTCGATCGAAAAATCAAAGCAACCCGCTATAAACTCCGAGCATTAGTTTATTCGGATAACAGTTTAGAGACTATAAACCACTTCCAACTAAATGGATTTGAGCTAACTCTATCACCTCTACCATTAGAGACTTCGACAAGAGGAGACATAGAAGGACTATCTCCAGCCTTTGAATGTCAAGTAATCTCAAGCGCAGACTCGCACAGAGGAGGTAATAATTTTGACATTCATGAATGCCTAGATCGCGTCATGCCCCTCCTTGGATTCAAATATCGCCTCTCAACAAGTTACTCTCAGTGGGAAGAGTATGAAGGTCAATGGCTCGAGGTAAACAGCTTTGGCGGCTATGTTACCTTCCAAAACATCCATAAAGAATTACGCCGCCCGGATATTCAAAAAATTGTTGAGGCCTACGAGCTTACCTCAACACGAACAGACAAACGATCAAAGAAATCCGCCACCATTAGAAAACGACTTAAAGAAGCGCTTGAGCTTGAAGACGTATCCAAAAGATTCAGTTTCCTATCGTATTACAATATAATCGAAATAATTTCAGATGACATGGCATCTTCCAAATCCATCCCATCTTCTAACCCAGTGGCTATCGACATATCAAGACATTCGCTGAGTACAAAAGGAAGCCAGCGCACAAAAATATATTTCTTGCTACACGCAATCATTAACGACTTCGACTTGAACGACTCAATCGCTCTTGCAGATGTACGCAATGACTTGGCACATGGCGAGCTCACCGTATCCCAAGAACAGCTTGAATTGTGCAAAAAAATCGCCTATTGGAGCTCTGACAACTTTGCACTGGAGGTCGCACGGTAATCACACAGCATATCAATATGAAGGGGTGATCCGCCGCGACAGTGGATCGTTCCTACGCTCCGCGTCGCTTGCGGGATTGTGCTCGCCTCCAGTTACGGGCTCTCTCCATGGTCATTTTCTCATGAGTACCGAGCTCAGCAGCCACGGTAATACGAGGCGGCGAGATAGTAAGCGTGAACTGGGATTGTGGCTAGTGTGGGTGGCGTTGGATAGCTGTGGTTGGGGCTCGCTAGTGCTATCGATTCGGGATGCAAGGAGCGAAAGGGGGACAGATCTATTTCAGTCAGCTAGGAAAAATAGATTCGCCCCCTTTCTTCCCTCCCCTTTCTTCCCGAGTCCGGCGGAGTGATCGATCAGTTCCTAACCGCGCTCCGCAAAGCAACGAGGATCTGTAACGATAACTTCCACGACGAAGACGAACTCGTCGTCTGTCTGCGCGCCTACTCGGACGCAAGAATTTCATCCACAGGTCTTCTACGGAACCACGGAATGACTAAATAATTGAAGGACTCAAATTGATGTCAATTTCGATAAAGGATTTTTTCCACCCTTACGTAAAGTTTCTCCACGGCGCTGCCTACAACCTGCACCAGATCCTGGAAGGCCTTGGCGTCGTATCATCGACCTTCACCGGGCGTAACGACGCCGGGCAAATCATCGGAACTTACTGGTCGCCCGATGAAGCCATGGTGATCACGCTGGGCTATCTGATGATGCTGTCACTGCTGCTGATTCCCTTGCTGGCAGCAACGGCCTTTACCGTGAGCAAAAAGCGAGGCGTGTTCATCTTCTTCGCGCTCCTGTTCCTGCCCGGTGTGTTGAACTGCCTGGGCCTTTTCCCAACCATCAATTACCTGCCCATCCGCTACACCATCAATGGCGTTGGAAAGCTGGGCAGCGAAGTCGGGCTGATTCCCCTGTTGATGCTTTGCGCCCTCACCGGATGGGGTGTCATGGTCCTTATTTATGACAACCTCAACCTCACCGAACGCTTCCGACAGCTCTACGATCACTTCTGGTTTCCGCTGGCATTGGTCGCAGCGGTGTTCTTCGTGGCGGACAACGGCGCCAATGAAGACGCCGCATTGCTGAAGGAAGCGACAGCGAGCATCCAGGACGCCAGCGCGTTCCTGTTGGGCCAGATCAGGCGCTACGATGATTACTGTAAGACCAATGGCCTGGGTAACCTGAAGTCGTGCCAGTGGAGCAGCGATTCACAGTGGACCTTTACTCACATCAAGGAAGGTGAAGCCAGCTACTTCATAGATTACGCACCGGACGACTCCAAAGGGTTCTACGCCGCGAATAGAAGAACCCTAAGCGATGAGGACGTGATCGCCATTCGCACAGAGATCAACGACTACAACCAACGGTTGTGCCCCGTGAAGCACTTCTCCAGTGGCATGTCGCGCTCATCGCCACTCTCCAGCACCTGCGAGTACGTCCCCCGTGGCTATTGCTCGGTCAATCCTGATGGCCCGCCGGGACTTGTAGACAAAAACATCAGCAGCCACACCGTAGCCTTGGCCAGCGAATGCATCATTCCCTGGCTCGCCGGTGCCAAGCCTTCCCTGAAGCAGTTGTCGGCGCTAGTCAGCCAACATGACAAAGCCAAGAATCAGCGTTGGCTGTATTTCCTTGCTGTCGCTGTGGCGGTCGGAGCGAAGGTGGCCTTGGCGACTACCAAGTTGTGTTTGATTGATGCACGGCCTGGGGCTGATAGGCGTCGTGTTCTTAGGGGTGCACGGCATCGCTTGGGTCAGTGCCTCCGTGTGATGAAGCGCCTGCTGGGTGGTTTCGGTCAATTTGCATGGTTCGCTGCGACACGCGCATCCAAGTTGCTTAAACGGGGGTAGCACGAGGAGACTAACTCTAGCGATAGACGTACCGAGCGCCGGCCGTTTACGCCAGACCAATCTAGGTAACGAAGGAGACGGACCAGCTCAGCTATAGAAAGTAAATCCGTCCCCTTTTTTCCCCTCGATCCCTTCCTCGATTCAAAAACACTCTAAAAATGAGAGCAATTCTCATAAAACGGTAGACATACACCCGCAGACCAAATTTCGAAACACGCTTTTTTCCGTAGTGACCTCATCCGCCTTCAGGCCCCGATGCTCGCACCTGCTATCCCTTTACGGCAGAAGACCATCAGGTTATTGTCGAGACATAGCAAAACGCCATATTTCTGCTATTTCTATAGGAAGTCGAGCATTCGTAAAATAAGGCGTTCTCTTAAAAATCAAAAACCTAGTAACTAGAGGCAATCGAAAGTTTATGGAAAAACTTGATTTTAGTCGTTTCCTTTCTGTTGCTAAGTCTGATCTTGAATCATGCTTGGATGTCATAGAGCATACCGAAAAGATAGGCGGTATTGCCGCAAATATGCGTGTGCATCATATGCGCTTTGATGGAAATGGCAGACCGGCGATTAAGCCTTTAGCTGAAGCACTCTATCAATACATTATTGAGTATTGTATTTCTTGTAAAAATAGACCAGAACAGCTAAATACCAGACAGGCAGCTAAGCTGACTAAAGAGGCTAGAGAGCTTTTCAGGCATCCGCCAAACTCTCCAAAAAGTCCTGACATAAGCGGCGAAGCGGGTGAAGCTCTGCTCTTTTTCTTGAGTGAGGCCATTCTCGAAGCCCCCCAAGTTGTTGCAAAAATGGAACTTAAGACAAACCGCAAAGATGAGGTCAAAGGCTCCGATGGCATTCATATAAAATGGTGCACAGAAGACGACATGATCGATTTTTACTTTGGCGAATCGAAGATGTATCAGGACGTAAACCGTGCAGTAAGTGCAGCACTTGATAGCGTAGACGGTTTTCACGATGGAAAAATGTACAAACACGAATTCAACATGGTCACCAAACACTTCAAATACGCTGACGAAAATATTCGCACCGCTGTAATGGACTTAATTAAATTTGGCGAACCTGGTCCTGGCGTGAGAATAAATCATGCATGCTTGATAGGATATGACTGGGCTGAATATAACATTGATCCCGCTGCGAGTTTAAAGAGGAACGTACAAGATTTTCGCGCACGACTCTTACAGGACAGCAATCGACTTTCACAAATACTTAACAACAAATTTCCAAGTTTGAAAAGAAACACCTGAGATTCGAAGTATTTTTTATACCCTTCCCTTCAGTCCAAGAGTTTCGCGACGCATTTAATGAGGCGCTCAATTAATGGATTTTTTTGATAAGGAATTCTCTATACCTTTAACAAAACTATACCGCGGGAGCATTTTAAAACTTTTCTCTTCCAACAAAGAACATAACGACATACTTTCTGAGACTGAGTGCAATCGTTTAATCGGATTAGCCTCAGCATTATCCATTTCTGAAAGTAGCGATGAAATAAATATTTCATATGAGATCATAACAAGGCTTTTAGAAAACCACTCTGAGGATTTACCGAAAATCAATGGAGCAGCTGATCTAATTTTTTCCCGAATAGGCAATTTTCCAGGCAGAACACTTTTAAGATCACGTTATACAGGCGGAGACAGTCCCGACATTCCTTTTACTCTCTCCCTGGAGCGACTTGCTAGAGAAGCCGAGAACTCCGTAAGCAATGACACCCTACTAACAAATTTTCAATATAAACTTTTCACATCTTTGTCTGGAGAACGCTCTTTAAGTGTCTCTGCGCCAACCTCAGCAGGAAAATCCTTCGTTTTAAACATGGACTTAATGAGAAGACTTACATCTCAAACAGATAAATGCATAATTTATATAGTTCCCACTCGGGCCTTAATATCCGAAGTGACGTCCAGAGTTCGCGCTACGGTCCGCCATCAAGGTTTGAATGACGTAATCATTAGATCAGCTCCATTTCCGCTTGAAAGCCACCTCAAGTCCAAAAGCGTGGTTTATGTGTTAACGCAAGAACGATTACTGAGTTTATTGAAGCCTGAGAATGAAGTAAATAGGATAGATTCAATATTCGTGGACGAGGCTCACGAGATCCACAAAGGTAAAAGAGGAATAGTGCTACAAAACGCTGTAGATTTAACCCTAAAAAAATACCCATCTGCCTCAGTCTTTTTTGCGAGCCCATTAATTAAGAATCCTGGGTATTTTTTGCATTTATTTAACAGACTAGATAATGGATATTTTTTCACAGAGCAAATCTCCCCCGTATCTCAAAACATAATTCTAGTCTCTAAGATAGAGAGACAAACTAAATTTGCCAATTTCAAATTGCATACCCGGTTTGGCATTATTGACGTTGGAAACTATGATCTTGGCATTTCGTTTAGGCCTCCAATTTTCCAACGAAGAGCTGCGTTCGCCAAGCTCATCACAAAACAAAACGAGTCCACCATTATATTTTCGAATGGACCCGCTGAAGCCGAAGATCTAGCTAGATTCCTAGCTAAAACTCTCGAACCACAAGACATCTGTGAGGATGTCAAAGACTTTATTACATTCATAAAAAATGAAATACACGAGGAGCATCCGCTAGTAGTGACCCTTCCCAAGGGAGTCGCTTTCCACTATGGCGATTTACCTTCAATTGTTAGGTCAGGTGTAGAGTCATTATTTAAATCCGGGGAAATAAAATATATATGTAGCACTAGTACTCTATTACAAGGAGTGAACCTTCCAGCAAAGCATATCGTCATTGAGAACCCTAAAAGCGGGGCGTCACCGATGCATCGCCCAGACTTTTTAAACCTAGCAGGACGAGCTGGACGCCTACTTAAAGAGTTTCATGGGAATGTATGGTGTCTGACGCCTGAGTCATGGGAAGAACCGTCTTATACAGGTGACGGGCTACAGGAAATCCAATCGTCAATGTCAAAAATCATGGAGGACGGAGGAACCTTAATCCAAAGCTTGATAAATGGTAAAGTTGAAGGCGAAAATCAAAAAGAGCTTGCCGAAGCCGGTCTCGGACGGCTTTTCCATGAAAGCCAACAAAGTACCATTGAAGACATTACAAAAAAATACGAGTCCAATTTAAATTCCGACGATTTAGCGCGAACACTAGAAATAATTGATTCTCTTGACATTAGCCTTCCGACGCAAATCTTGGACACCCACAGGGTGTTGAGACCAGACCATCTTCAAAACTTATACAACCGTTTCATGGAAGAGATCGATATAAACCAACTCACTCTAATCTCACCTTATGAAACTGGTGGGAAATCACGTATGGAAAAAGCTATTGAGCTTATTTGCGAAGCATTCGACTGGAAACTAACTGAACTGCAACGCCTCTGGTATGGAGGATTAGCTCACAAGTGGGTTACAGGCGTCCCGATCAGCAAACTCATTCGCGAACGGATTGTTAGGTTGCGCAAAGACGACCCGATGGCGAAAGCCCCTCCAATAATTAGATCTATTTTGTCTGTTATTGAAAAGAAAATTCGATTTAGCCTTGTCAAATACTTTAGCGCCTACGAGGACTTACTACGTCAAGCAATGATCGACAGACACCACATGGAAAAGACAATAAAAATTGCTCCGTACCACACATTTTTAGAGTTCGGCTCCTGTGATAAAGTGAATCTGAGTTTAATGGCTTTAGGATTCTCTAGATTTACCGCACTGCGGCTTAAAGAGAGGCTCAACTGGGCTGACTCTTCCGAGCCTGAGGACTATCTTGAAGTTTTGATGAGACATGACATCTCAAAATTGGGGCTTCCAAAGATGTGCCAGTACGAGATCGAAGATATCTTAGGATTAAAGCCGAGTTAACTAACACCAGAGCCCAAATGGGTAGCTAAAAGGGGAGGAATTATTCCACGCAAAAAATAGCCCCCCTTTCTTTTGGAACCATTCAAAAGGACGAATCAGAAATGAAAATAGACATGAGGATTACGCACTGGGCGGCATTATTTCTTGTAGCGTTAGGTTGCGTTATTTTATTAGTATTCTTAGCAAAATCTCATATCGACGGGTTTAGCATATCCTTCGACAGCCCTACAAACTATGCTGTCAGTGGTCAATTTGGAGACTTCTTTGGTGGCGTAGCGGGAACTTTTTTTGCGCTATCAGGAACACTACTTATCTATCTAAACTTCAATACTCAACGAAAACAAAACGAACTGACAAGTTTTGAATCATCTTTTTTTGAAATGCTCCGACTCCATCGCGACAACATAAGCGAACTAAAATACACCAAACACAAACATCAGAAAGACTACACTTACGAAAACAGGCAAGTTTTTCGAGAAATATCTAAAGAATTCATTCAATGCTACCGAGAAGTAAAAAAATTTTCGAACTCCAAGAAAGTCGAAGATTACGTTCTGCCAGCCCACCAGGTGAAATTTAACTCCATTGCCAATAAAGCCGGAATTAAAATCGATGCTATAGAACTAGCCATTATTGACCTCGCCTACATGGTAGTATTTTTTGGCCTTGGGGAGGAAGGCGAACAGCTTATCAAGCAAGCAGCCAGAGCAAAATACAATCCAAAATATTATTTCAGACTGCTTCACTACATCAAACTAAAACCTAAAGGAAGCCACCCAAACTGGAGTAAATGGGGGGCCCTCAAAAATCTTCAGGAGAAAGACCTTCATGAAACTCTCGATATTTTGTATTCAAGCCGAAAAGACCTGACCAAACTCAGCACTGAAAATGCCACGGCAAAGCTATTCTTGGGTTTAGGGAAATACGAAAAATACTATGGCGGCCATCAGCTCCGTCTTGGTCATTATTTCAGACACCTTTATCAATCATATAAATTCTTGGACTCAAGTGACTTTCTTAACGACGCGCAAAAACGACATTATGGAAAGATGCTCCGTGCTCAGCTTTCGACATACGAACAAGCGCTCCTATTCATTAATAGCCTCTCATGGCAAGGAATGAGATGGGGAATACGGGCAGAGATCATTCGCCCTCAGAACAGTGGGAATGAGAACAATAAAAAGAGCGACTATATCGCGCGGTATGAGCTTATTAAAAATCTGCCAGGCGCTCATATGTCTGGCATACGCTATAGACGTTATTACCCATCCATAATTTTTGAGACGGATGAGATCGCGCTAGATGATAATGTTTAATGTTCTAGTTTCTAGAGTGAAGTTCTCGCTGAGCTTCAGTGAAAGCTAAAAGGGAAAGATTATTTGTATCGGAGCATAAAGGGCCTGCCCAAGCAGAACCCTTTATATATCTAGAGTGGCAGATTTTATTCTGCCTCCCTACGCTACCTCACCTCAACAATATCCAACGCCCGATTCGCCAACAATTCACTCACCTCAATCACCTGCAAAATCCCCAACGCAACCCGCCGTCGCGAACCATCCAAATCAAACGCCAAATCACTGATCATGGCATTCGCCGAAGCCAGGTTCTCACTGAGATTCGCAAGCAAACACTCAGAATCAACCCCCGGATCAATCCGAAAAATGGAGTCCGACTTGTCAAACGTTTCGCCCTTAGGCTTGGGCTTCAGGTAGTAATCCAACGCCCGAGTGGCAGCGTCGTCAATTTTCTTGTTGCGAGCAAATTGGGCGCGGGACGTGGGTTCGTCTGCCGCAGGAGGATTTGGAGTAACTTTTACCATCGTCTTGCTTCCTGTAGTAGGAGCCATCACCCACTCGCTGCTAAACGATGGGAGGCAGCTGTACGCAGGTTAGCAGACCGGGGAAACAAGAAACCGGCGCGTCCGAGGACGCCCTGCGCACAGCCACCATCAAGTGCAGGATGGGGAATCCTGACTGGATGACGCCTTGCACAACCTGTTTCACCACGAGCTGCTAAACCCGATCACTGACCATCAGTGACAGGTCCAAAACTACCGACGCAACCCCAGGCGCACAAGCCGGCGGATTCTGGCGTAGTTGTAGGCAAAGGCGCAAGGCGCTGTGGCTTGGCGAGCCTTCGTCGCTGGTGTCTGTCGGTCTTTACTGACAGACGCCGCTCGACTGGTCCGGGCAGGTGCTCGATGCCGTTCAGTTGAGGTCGTCGGAAGATCTGTGGCGAGGCGGTCATTGGAGGGGACTGCTTTGCAGTCCAGCGGGAGCAAGCTCCCTCGCCACGGTGGTTTGCTTCCTGAATTGCGTTGTGAGTGGAGCCACTAGGCGCCCTCGCCCTTCTCTGGCGATTCATCGCTGTGCACCACCACCAGCAACTGCGCCTGGACATCCCCCACCGAACGCAGCCGATGGGGTTTCTGCGCATTGAAATGCAGGGCATCCCCACGGTTCAACAGCACGCGCTCGTTCATGAAGTCCACTTCCACCTGCCCCTCATGCACGAACAGAAACTCCTCTCCCGTGTGTTCCTTGAACGCGTGATGGGCCGTGAATTCGCTCGCCGGATAGAGGATGAAGGGCAGCAGGCTGCGCTCGGATACTTGGTGGGCCAGTACCGCGTATTCGGAGCTGCCGCCGCTCGCTGCGAGGGATTGGCGGTCTTCGCTGCGCACCAGGCTGTAGCTGTCGAGGGAGATGGTTTCTTCGGAGAACAGCTCCTCGACTTTCACGCTCAGGGCCTTGGCGAGCTTGAGCGCCGTGGCAATGGAGGGCGTGCTCAGGCCTCGCTCCACCTTGGACAGGTAGCTCTTGGTCATCCCGGTTTTTTCGGCCAGGACGTCCAGTGTCATGCCGAGTTTTTTCCTGAGCAATTTCAAGCGAATGGACATAGGTAACCAACATTTCCAGAGAAACGGACAATCTGCGATTGCAAATGACACTTTGTGTCATATAGTCTATTTAGTGTCATTAGCACCTTCCTTTCACAGCTTCCATGACGCGGATCAAGAACGGTCAAAGAACGAATCAGGAGAACGGGTATGAGCAAGACACTGGCGACGCCCAAGGACCAGTTGGTCCAGCATGCTGTTAACCAGATGCAGAAAACACTGCCGGATAATACGTGGACTGTACGACAAAAGCTGGCCCTGACCTGCCGCATCCTGTTCGAGAACGGCCACGACTCAGGGCTGGCGGGGCAGATTACCGCGCGCGGGCCGCAACCGGGCACCTATTACACCCAGCAACTGGGCCTGGGCTTCGATGAAATCACCGCCGGCAACCTGCTGCTGGTCAATGAAGACCTCGAGGTGCTGGAGGGCCATGGCATGCCCAACCCGGCCAACCGCTTTCACACTTGGGTCTACCGCGCCCGGGCGGATGTGAATTGCATCATCCACACCCACCCGACCCACATCGCCGCGCTGTCGATGCTGGAAGTGCCGCTGCAGATTTCCCACATGGACCTCTGCCCGCTGTACGAAGACTGTGCCTTCCTGGAGGGCTGGCCGGGTGTGCCGGTGGGCAACGAGGAAGGCGAATTGATCGCCGGTGCCCTGGGTGACAAGCGCGCCATCCTGCTTTCCCACCACGGCCAGTTGTCCACCGGTGCCACCGTGGAAGAAGCCTGCAACATCGCCCAACTGATCGAACGCGCCGCGAAGCTGCAATTGCTGGCCATGGCCGCCGGCGAGGTGAAACCGATCCTGCCTCACTTGGGCCGCGAAGCCCACGACTGGATCGCCCGCCCCAAGCGCCACGCGGCCGCCTTCAACTACTACGCCCGGCAGACCTTGCGTCAACACGCCGATTGCTTGAACTGAACCCACCAGGAGCGAAGCCATGTCTACCCCCAATATCCACGGCATCATCGGCTATACCATCACGCCCTTCTTCACCGACGGCCAGGGCTTGGACCTGGACGCACTGGGCCGGTCCATCGACCGTCTGATCGACAGCGGCGTGCATGCCATCGCGCCCCTGGGCAGCACCGGCGAAGGCGCCTACCTGAGCGACGCCGAGTGGAACCAGGTCAGCGAGTTCAGCATCGCCCGCGTCGCCGGCCGGGTGCCGACCGTGGTCAGCGTGTCTGACTTGACCACCGCCAAGGCGGTACGCCGCGCACGTTTTGCCCAGGCGAAGGGCGCCGATGTGGTGATGGTGTTGCCGGCCTCGTACTGGAAACTGAGCGAGGCGGAAATCCTCGCGCACTACCAGGCCATCGGCACCAGCATCGACCTGCCCATCATGCTCTACAACAACCTCGCCACCAGCGGCATCGACATGTCGGTGGAGCTGATCCTGCGGATTTTCAACACGGTGGATAACGTCACCATGGTCAAGGAAAGCACTGGCGACATTCAGCGCATGCACAAGCTGCAGTTGCTGGGCGAAGGCCAGGTGCCGTTCTACAACGGTTGCAACCCGCTGGCGCTGGAAGCCTTCGCCGCCGGGGCCAAGGGCTGGTGCACTGCCGCGCCGAACCTGATCCCGCAGCTCAACCTCGACCTGTACGCCGCTGTCCTGGCCAACGACCTGAACCAGGCCCGGGCGTTGTTCTATCGTCAATTGCCGCTGCTGGATTTCATCCTCAAGGGCGGTTTACCCGCCACCATCAAGGCCGGTTTGCGCACTCTTGGCCTGGAGGTTGGCGATCCGCGCCTTCCGGTTTTTCCATTGGATGAGGCGCGTAACCAGCAACTGCAGACGATGTTGAAGCAACTGCTCTGATTCAGAGTTCTAATCTTGCGACGGACAGGTGGCGCCCGAACCTGTCCGGTCACTCCATTGGAGGTCACTTGGGATGAAGACCTATCAACCGTTGAACTGCGATCTGCATGATTACCTGGAGATCGCCTGCCTGTACGGCTACACGCTGGACATTGAGCTGATTGACGGCCAACGCCTGACCGCCCGTGCGATCACCACGCGCACCGCTTCCACTCGGGAGGAGTTTCTCGACGTCGAAACTGCGGATGGTCGCCTGGAGATTCGCCTTGATCAGTTGCTGGCGATTACGCCGCAGGATGACAACGCCAGGTTTGGCCGGGTTGTGCTGGCGTAGCGGAGCCTGCCGGGCTGTGAGGTTTTGGGGCTACTGCGCAGCCCAGCGGGAGCAAGCTCCCTCGCCACGGGGGAACTGCCTGCCGTCCCCTTTTGATAAGTGCCGAGGGGCTTTGGTCGTCAGGACGGGGGATAGGCCTCGTTGTACGCCCCTGCAAAATCTTCCGCCTTCGAAAAAAGCAGCATCTCCACGTCACCGATCTCCACATCCAGCTTTCGGGAGACGTTCACCAGCAACTGGATGTAGGTCGGGTAGACATCGGTCGTCGCAATTCGAATCCAGCGCTGTTCACGCGCCTGGGTTTTCAAGCGGGGCCAACAGGCGTTGAGCTGGGTGTTTCGGCCCGCCAAGTGCGGAAACCACCAGCGTTGCTCATCGCTGTGAAGCATCTGTAGAACGTTCAGGGAAAATGCAACCCGCGCATCGAAGATGGCATGCTCGGTTGGATTCGAGAATGCCGCCACCTTCGACCATGAGGCGATGCCGTTGTGCTTGTCCGGCACCCGCCCCTGCGACACGGTCTGAACGTAGCCTTGCATCGTTACCAGCTTATTTCCCCCAATACCTCCCCACACACGCACCGCGTAGTCTGCGAGGGCCATTCGTTGTTCGGGCGACGTGGTCCATTCCTGGGCGACATGTCGCTTCAGGGCGCGCGCTTTTTCGTACCAGTTCGAGCCATCGATCTCCCATTTGAATGAATCGTGGACAAGAGCGGTATCGAACGTCCAGGTATAGGTATGGGGAAGTGATGGCAAGTGCTGTGTGGCGTAAGACAGCAGCGTATTTTCGAGAGACTGCATAGACGAGACCACGTATTGGACGAGGTCGAGATATTAAATGACTCCCGGTCGAGCAGCGAGTTTTCCAGCTTCGCGTGTAGAGAGAAGCCACGGCACTAAAGAGCACGGGGGACAAAATGCTGAGAGTGGCAACGCGCCGAGCGGGCTAGAGAATGTTATCTTTTTTTGGTAACACTCAGATGCATGAAAAACAGACACCGGAAAACCCTTGAAGCGTTCACGCACGCCAACGAGTGCGGCGACAGTGTTTGCTGACATTGAAGCCTTGGTCGTTCATCTGGGTGGCCGAGTGCTGGAGCGTGAAGGTTCTCGGGTCAAGCTGATCCTAGGGGAGGCTCAATGGCGTTGCCATCGGCCACACCCTGGGAAAGAAGCCAAGAAATATCAGGTAGAAGAGGCTCGCGAATTTCTCCAGCGGGCAGGAGTTGAGCTATGAACAGCATGACTTATAAGGGCTACACAGCCCGAATTGAGTTCGATGAGCGTGACGACATCTTCGTCGGTCGAATTCTGGGTGTGCGTGACATCATCAGTTTTCACGCCGATTCCGTGACCGAGCTACGAGCGGAGTTTGCCAGTGCTGTTGAGGATTACTTGGCGGACTGTGCCGAGCAAGGCGTCAGCCCTGAGAAGCCTGCTTCCGGCAAGGTGATGCTACGCATTCGTCCTGAAGTGCACGCTGCCGCTACCATTGCAGCCCAAACCGCCGGCAAAAGCCTGAACCAGTGGGCTGATGAGGTGTTTGAGCGCGCAGCGCACGTCTGACGTTAGATACACGGGGTGATTGAAAAAAGGTCTTGCTGAGCAAGACCTTTTTCTTGTTGTTGAACGCCGCCGGCCCGCTATCTCACCTCGACAATATCCAACGCCCGATTCGCCAACGGTTCATTCGCCACATGCCGCCACGAACCATCCAGATCGAACCAGATCACTGATCACTGCATTATGCCGTGGCTTTCCAGCATCACGGGGCGCCGCGCACCCTCAAGTCTCTTTTCCAAACAACCGCTCGGCAAGCTGCCGACCTCGCTCTAGCCCTTCAGCCGTCAACCAGATCGATTTGTTCCTGTTTACTGGATCGCTGATGAGACCTTGTTCATGCAATCGGTTCATGACTTCGAAGTCGAAACCTTTCCAGGCATTGCCATCGTCGGAACTGAAGGCTGCCAACAAGGCAAGCACAGCTTCTTCTATCAATTTGTCGTCGTAATTCATGGTCGCTGCTCCGCTCGTGTTTAACCGTTAGCGCTGAATTATGCACAGCGCTCTCTAAACCCCATCCAGTTAAAGATAAGCAGTGAGTTTAGCTATCCGGAACGAAGTAGAGCTGGATCGGTTGAGGATCTGGCTGCGCCGCTGTCGTCGGCTTATGCTGGTGGCATTTTCATACAAAGGACTGGAACGTGAGCGCAATACAATCATGGCTGGACAGGTTGAAAAACAAGCAAACGCCCACTTCCACTTGGGCCGATCACCGGCGCAACGAAGCGTTGGAAGTGCTCGCGAGCATAGGGACTGACACTACGTGGATAGAACTCAGTTGCCATTACAACGGTTTCGTGCGGGAAATCGCGGTTAGAGAGCTGTGCAGTCATCCGTCCCCTGAAGCCTTAGTGGCCTTGATAGACCGGCTGAATGATTGGGTTCCGCAAATTCGCGATTTAGCCACGGCAGGCCTGGAACACTACCTGTCGCCCTCCCATCTCCAAGCATTGCTGTTTGCAGTGGAGCCCCTCATTGCTCTAGCGGCGCGGCGCAGAGCCGACCATGGCAATACGCTCCATGCCGCACGTGCTGCTTTGCAGTCGCCTGTTATCCGAGACGAGGTCCACGCAAATTTCCTGACGCGACAGGGTAAAGCGGCCCGCTATTTGTTCGAGCTTTTGCTTGAGAGTGATCCTGCCCCTGAAGCGCTTCTACGCAGTGCCCTCGCCCATCGTGAAGTGACCGTACGCTTGATGGCTGTGCCTGCCTGTCAGGCATTGCCGGTCGTCCAAACTCGGCTATTGCTGATCGAAGCCCTGTCTCAACCCGGTGCCAAATTCCGCGTTTGCGTGCTACGTGCGCTGCTTCCTTTGCTTGACGATCCGAGGCCTGTTTTATGTGAGGCGTTGCTCGACGCGTCACCCTCGATTCGTAACCTGGCGCGCTGGGCCGCGCCAAGCAGCAAAGTCGACGCCGCTGCGGTCCTGTCTGACCGGCTGAAGCAGGATTTGCCCATCCGAAAGCGCGACTGGCTGGGGGTACTTGGCCTTGCAGCGGAACTCAGCATCGAACTGGAGCCGCAGTGGCTAAAGGAAGCGCTGCATTCCACTTATTCAACGGTGAGGCATGCCGCTGTCATCGCAGCCCCCGATAGCCAACTGCCCGAACTGTTCAGAGCGCTTGATGACCCATCAGATAAGGTTTTTACCGCAGCAATCGCTCGTCTGAACAAACAACCATGGGCTTTGGTGAAGGCCGGGCTGGATGCCAAGTTAGACCGGGATTGGCATGACCTTTCGGCAATGCGCCGAAGCGCAATACTCCATCTGCGGCCGCTATGGCAGCAGGCTGCTTACTTACTGGCTCGGCTGGACGCAGAACCGGCGTTGCAAGCCTTTTGGCTGCGCCAGTTGAATATGTGGTGTGATCGCCAATATCAGATGGTCGATCCCATCACGTCAAAGGCTGAGCGAGCAGAGCTCACGGAGCGACTCCGAGCGCTGGCTGTGCGCGGTCTTATCGATAGCAATAACGTTGCCCGGGTTGTTTAAGGAACCTAAGAATCCGGTTTGCCTGAACCTTTATTGCTTCAGATCTTCTATCAGCTTACCTACAGCCAAATCAGACACCCGGGAAAACGCCGCCCGCAGCGCTTCAGGATCGGTGGCGTACTGCTCAGGGGTGTAAGCGAGGGTGTTGTTTTCATTGAATGGCGAAATGGTATTGAAGTTGCGCCAAACCGAAGTACCGCTACGTTTCATGAATCCGTTGACGCCGATGACTGGGTAAAGCACGGAGCTGTAGTTTTTCAGGCTAAGCCCCCACTGCATGACCATGATTTCAACGTCGGCGTCCGCTCTCTCGCCTTCCGCCACGATGATGAACAGCCCTTCTTGCTTGATACGCCTCTCGAAGCTTTCACGCACCAGTTTGCCCACATCGATACCGTGGGCTTGCATGTTGTTCAGAATCGCCTGGGAAATATCCGCCGTCGCGCCGTCGGCCGCCTTGGTGCCCGCAACCGAACCGGCGCCCGCCAATGCGCTCGTGCCGGCGTTCGATGCCCCGGCGGCCATGCCAGTCGCTGCGCCTGCTCCGGCACCCAGGCCTGCACCCCACGCTTGCGTCATGCTCGTGTACTTGAAGTTTTCTACAGCAAAGTACACAGGAAGGATCTTGATCGTTTTGATCTGGTGGCGATCCTCAACACTCAAAGACTTGGTTACACAGCCGGAAAGCAGAACGAGCGAAAGCAACGCGAGCATCAACTTTTTCATGGGTGGGGAAACCGATTACCTGGATGAATGGGGGCTCTGGGCGCCATGACCGACAACCGTTTCAATAGAAGCGGTCTTCTTCCTTCATGCGATAAATCCTTCCGAAGGTTACGAAGGAAATCCCGAGGAATACCAATGTCAGCACGACTCCGCCAGCCATGATGAAAAAGCCGGAGCGATACGTGTGAAGCTCGGTGGCGATACTGCTGATTTGCGGAAACCAACGTGAGTAGAGCAGCGGAACGTCGCCCCCTACCTCGTACTGATCATGTTCGTTATAGCGTTGGTCCCCGTATTCGTCTTCATGAACTTGTTGATCACCGTCGACATACCGGTAGTGAATGATGATGCCGTTAGCATTCATCGGGATGCTTTCCAGTTGCGTCACGGTGCCTTTTACCTCGACAGCGCTCCACCGGATCGCCCCATAAATGGACCCGGAGTGTTTCGCCAGGGAGGCCAGGAACAGCAGCACACAGCACGCAACGGTAAGCAGGACTATTCGGTTATAGAGTTGATCTTTTTCAGCTTCACGTGGGTAAAACATGCTCCGGTCCTTCGTATGAAATTCGTCCGCAACTTATCGGCGTGTGATCCGGCAACTTGAGTTGACCTTTCCTGTCCGGAGGCAGGCGCCTTGGCTACCTCACCTCAACAATATCCATTGTTTGGAGTAACAGGACTAAACCGCCCTCACGGGCCAGGTACCGCTCACACGTTCCATTACCCGATCGGGTAAACGAATACCGATCGATATCAGACCTGAGCTGCCAGCCTTGGCTATGCCAATAGTTGGCCGCTGTTAGATTGGTCTTGAACACGTCGAGATGACATTTAAGTATTCCGTGTTTCTCAAGACTCGAAAGGCAGTGCTCGACCAACGCGTTTGCTATGCCTTGTCGCCGATACTGGGGAAGAACAACCAAATGCTGCAGATAACCTCTGCGGCCGTCGTGTCCACACATGACGCAACCGCAGAGGACGGCTCCGACTTCAGCCACGAAGCTCATCCCGGGATTTCGTTCCAAGTATTTCGCGGTCGATTCACGAGAGTCAGCGTCACGGAAGGAGACGCCTGGACTACGCCTCATGAGGTCGATCACTGCATCGTAATCGTCCATGGTCATGACACGGATATTGAACATTGATTGAGCCTTGCTGTGTTACCTGGCTGGCCCAGCAGACTAGCAGAAGCCGCTTGGAGGGTGCTGCGCCGATTCGCGTGGGGATCGCCCATGCAGCGCTTTGTCCAAGGAAAGGTCCAGCTGTGCGAGACCTTTCCTGTATTGAGGCAAACGCTCGGCTACCTCACCTCAACAATATCCAACGCCCGGTTCGCCAACAGCTCACTCACCTCGATCACCTGCAAAATCCCCAACGCCACATGCCGCCGAGACCCATCCAGATCGAACGCCAAATCGCTGATCATGGCATTCGCCGACGCCAGGTTCTCACTGAGATTCGCCAGCAAACACTCAGAATCAACCCCAGGGTCAATCCGTAGAATGGAGTCGGTCTTGTCAGACGTTTCGCTCTTAGGCTTGGGCTTCAGGTAGTAATCCAAGGCACGAGTGGCCGCTTCGTCGAGCTTTTTGTTGCGAGCCGATTGGGCACGTGATGTGGGTTCGTCTGTATCTGTAACTGGAGGATTCGGGGTAGTTTTGACCATAGCCTTAGCTCTCTTTGGGTTGGGCTACGTCACGCTCGCGACTAAACGATTGGGAGGCAGCTGTACGCAGGTTAGTCGACCGACGAGCTAAGAAATCGGCGCGCCCGAGGGCGCCCTGCGCACAGCCACCATCGAGTGCAGGGATGGGGATACCTGACTGATGGACGCTTGAGCGACTTAGCAACGACGGGCGACTAAACCCGATCACTGATGAGCAGTGACAGGTCCCAAACTACCGACGCAACCCCAGGCGAACAAGCCGGCGGATTCTGGCGTAGTTGTAGGCAAAGGCGCAAGGCGACGTCGGCTGGCGAGTTGCGGACGCCCATTGGCTGACAGCCACGGCTGACGTTCCTACAACCCTCGCAAAAAATCTTTCCACTCCATCCCTCCCCGCAAAGCCCCCATCCGCTCCAGCAAAGTCCCTCACAAATCCCTACCTCGATAATGCCTTCTTTCCACACCCCCTAGCGCTGCAACCGAGCACCGTGTGCCCCCATGAACCTACGCACCTTCATCCGTCGCTACTGCCTGGATTCCAGGCTCGCCACGAATGCCCTGACCCGCCTGCACCAAGCGTTTTCCTCCCTGGCCCGTTATCTGGCGCAACAAGGCTTCGACGACAAGTCCTGGCCGGCCACCCGCGACGAAGGTGCCCTGGACCGTCGTCTCGACACCGTGCGCCCGGAACTGGCCGCAACCGTGTTCAGCCACGCTCGGGAGGGGGTCATCCTGGTTGACCCGTACGGCCGGGTCATCGCCGTGAACGAGGCCTTCACGCGCCTGACCGGTTACGGGCAAGAAGAGATAAAGGGTCGGGAGTTGAACTCCCATCGCATGGTTCGGCGGCTCGCGGCGTTTTATACGCCAATGAAGAATGCGCTGGATTTCCATGGGCATTGGTCCGGTGAAATTCAAAGCAATCACAAGGATGGCCGCGAGATGACGTCGCGCATCAGCATCAGTGCGGTGCATGACCGGCATGGCAATGTTCAGCACTATGTAGCGTTGTTCAGCGACATGACGCAGATGAAGCAGCGCCTGCAGTTACTGGAGCGTGACGCTCGGCATGACGCGCTCACGCAACTGCCCAACCGGTTGCTGTTGACCGAACGGATGCGCCAGGCCCTGGGCAAGGCCGCTCTCTATCAGCAGAAAGTGGCCATCGCGTTTATCGACCTCGATGGGTTCAAGGCGCTCAACGACAGCTATGGGCATGACTGGGGTGATCGGGTGTTGCAGATTGTCGCCACACGGATCAATGCCACACTGCGTGAAGGCGATACGTTGGCGCGCCTCGGTGGCGATGAATTCGTGGCGGGGCTGGTGGATTTGCAGGCGGTGGAGGACAGCGAGCCGTTGCTCAAGCGGATGCTGGCGGCGGCCAATGCGCCGATCTTGATCGGCGCACAAACGGTGGAGATTGCCGCCAGTATCGGCGTGGCGTTTTTTCCGGAACATGGACAGGAGGTCGATGGGCTGATCAGCAAGGCGGACCAGGCGATGTACCTGTCGAAAAAGGCCGGCGGCAATCGTCTGGCGTTTTGTCCGACGCGGTTTATTTCGCTCAATAGCGAAGCCTGACGGTGGTGCCGAGGGTTCGTTCGCTGCCGGTCATGACACCATAGTCACCGGCGCCGAGCAGTGAATAGACGGCGGTGATGTAGTTGCGGTCGAAGACGTTGCGCACCCAGCCTTCCACTTCCCAGGCACGGTCCTGGCTGCGCAGGCCCAGGCGCAAATTGGTCAGGCCGTAGCTGGGTTGATAGCTGCCTTCGCCGCCTTCGAGGGTGCCGAAGTAGCCGGTGCGGAAGCTGTAGTCGATACCGCTGAAGGCTTCCAGCCCATAGGGCAGCGGATGGGTGTGGTCGAGGCCGCTGCTGAGGTTCCATTCCGGCGCGTTGTAGAGGCGGTCGCCGCTGAGGTCGCAGGTCCATTGGCCCGAGGCCGGCGGGCACGGGGCGTTGGGGAAGCTGCGGTAGCGCGCATCGCTCCAGGCCAGGCCCAGGCGCCCGGTGAGTCGGGGGGTGAGTTGCCAGGCGGAATCCAGTTCAATACCGCGCAGGCGGACCTTGCCGACGTTGATCAGGTTGTCCCGCAGCGGTGGCGCGAACATGGATGTTGGCGGGCTGTAGGTGAGCGCCTGGTAATTGTCGACGTCGGTCTGGTAGACGGCAAGGTCGAGCAACGCGCGCTCGTCCCAGAAACGCGTCTTCATGCCCAGCTCCAGGGACGTGGCCCGCTCCGGCTCGAAGGTGGGCGCGGTGAACGGGCCGACCACGTCGAAGTTGATGCCGCCGGCCTTGTAGCCCCGCGACCAACTGACGTAGCCCATCACCCCATCGCTGAAGCGGTAGCTGGCGCTGAGGAGGCTGGAGACGTTGTTTTCCTTTATCGAATCCTCGCGGTAATAACCCCCCCCCAGGGCAATGTCGCGCAGCAACAGTCCACCGGACTGGAACACCGCTGGCAACCCCGTCAGCGGGGTGAGGTTGCTGACGTCGCGGGAGATCCAGCCGTCCTTGCGCTCCTGGCTGTAACGCAGGCCGCCGGTGAGTTCCAGCGGGTCGATCGGGCGCCAGGAGAGCTGGCCGAAAATGGCTCGGCTGTCGCCCTTCTGCTCGCCATCATAGCGTTGCCGGGCGCCGTCCAGCAGCATCGCCGGCACCTGCTTCGGATCGGTGAAGGTGATGCCGTAGAGCTTGCGCAAGGCTTCCAACTGATCGCCGACGAACCAGGGCGCGGCGTCCTTGCCGAATTCGGCGTCGATCTCGCGGTCGAGTTGTTGGCGCAGGTAATACAGCCCGGCCACATAGTCGACGGAAGAACCGACCGTGCCGGACAGGCGCCATTCCTGGCTGAACTGCCGGTGGCCCAGCTCGGTTTCGGATTCGGCCACGGACAGCGCGGTGCTGTCGCTGTCGCGGGTGGCGCGGTAGTCCCAGTCGCGATAGGCGGTGATGCTGGTCAAGCGCATCGCCTCGTCCAGGTCCCAATTCAATTCCAGTGAGACACCGTTCTGCAGGGTTTGCGGATGACCCGGCGCGTCGATACGTGCCTCGCGCTTGTAAGGGTCGGGCTCCGACAACGGATAGCCGAGGAACTGGGCGCGCTTGCGGGTCTGCTGGCTGTAATGATTGACCAGCAGGACATTGCCGGCCTCGTTTTGCTCGGCATAGTCGGCGATCAGGCGGGCGCTGAAGTCCGGGGTCGGTGTCCACAGCAACTGGCCACGCAGGCCATGGCTGTCGGCGTCGCCGAGGCGGGCGCCGTCTTGCAGGTTTTCCACGGCGCCATCGGTGGAACTGTCGAAAATATTAAGTCGGCCGGCGAGCACGTCGTCCTGCAACGGCCCGGAAACCGTGCCGCGATATTCCCGTAGGCCGCGCTCGCCGTAGCTGGCTTCGAGGTTGGCTTCGGGCTGAAAGGTTGGCTGGCGAGTGATGATGTTCAGCGCGCCCGCGGTGGTGTTCTTGCCGAACAAGGTGCCTTGCGGCCCGCGCAGCACTTCGATGCGCTCGATGTCCATCAACTCGGTGAAGGCCATGCCTTGGCGCGCCTGATAAACGCCGTCGACGTAGGTGCCGACGCTGCCTTCCAGGCCATCGTTGTAGGCCGTCGCGCCGAAGCCGCGCAGGCCGAAGCCGGCGTAACGGGCGTCGTGGCCGGACACCACCAGGCCGGGCACCCGCTGTTGGATGTCTTGCAGGCGGTGCAGGCCGGCCTCGTCCAGTTGCTCGCCGTAGAGGACGTTGATCGGGATCGGTACGTCTTGCGGGTCTTCCTCGCGGCGGCGAGCGGTGACGGTGGTGGCGTCGAGCGTGAGGGCGCTGGGCGCCGTTTGTTCGGCCTGGGCCGACACCCAGGGCAACGTCGAAAGGCTGCCGAGCAAGAGCAGCCGATAACCCAGACCCGGCATGCTAGAACTCCCGAGCCATCGTACGATGCACCGTGTCCGTGCAAGCCAGTGTTTTCACCCACGCCAGCAATTCACGGCTGTCGGCAGGCTTGAGCAGGACCGCGTCGAAGGCCAGGTCGTCTGGATAGTCCTGCGGCCTGCGTGGCGGCACCGCCGAATAGAGCATCACCGGCAGATGGCGCCAACGCTCGCGCACTTGGCGCAGCAGCGCCCAACCGTCCATGCCGGGCATCATCTGGTCGCTGATCAGCAGGTCGATTGGCTGCTGCGCCAGGCAGGCCAAGGCGTCTTGACCGTTCGTTGCGATGCTGACATCGAAACCGTAACCGGCCAGCAAGTCGTAGAGCCATTCACTGTTCTGCTCGACGTCGTCCACCAGCAGAACGTGTTTGCCCTGGCCATCAAACGGCGTGGCGTTGTTGTCGACGATACCGTTTTCCAAGTCGTGCTCGTCGGCGCATGTCAATTGCAGACGGAAACTGAAGTGGCTGCCCTGCCTCGTGGCTTGGGGTTCGAGGCGGCTGTCCATGCGCTCCAGCAGTTGGGTGACGATGGACAGGCCCAGCCCGCTGCCTTCATAGCGCTGGGCATTGCGGCCGCGGCGGAACGGTTGCAGCAGTTGTTCGAATTCTTGCGGGTCGATGCCGATGCCGGTGTCGATCACGCTGAAGCGCAGTTCCACGGCGTTGGCAGTCGCGCCCGGCGCCCAATCCACTTCGAAGCGGATCTGGCCGTTGCGGGTGAATTTCGCCGCGTTCGCCAGAAGGTTCATGAGCACCTGCCGAAGGCGTTTGAAGTCGGCCTCCACCAGTGGCGGCAGGTCATCGGCCAGCACAACTTCGAAGGTGTTGCCCTGGCGTGCGGCGAGAAAGCCCGCTTCGTCTGCAATCTCGTTGAGGAACCCGTACAGGTAGCCCGGCGCGAGGGTCAGTTGCATTTGCTCCAGCTCGCCACGGGAGAACTCGAGCATCTCGTCGATCAGCTCCAGTTGCTGGCGGGCGTTGCGCTCGATGGTCGCCTGATAGTCGCGGTTGGGCCCGGCGTGCAGCAGACGCGCATAGTCGATGATGCGCACCAGCGGCGAGCGCAGGTCGTGGCTGATGCGCGCCATCAACGCGCTGCGGGCCGCCAGGGAGTCGCGCAACTGCGACGTGCGCAGGGCCACGGTGCTTTCCAGGCGTTCGTGCTCGGCCTGGCGTTGTTGTTCGAGGGTGGCCAAGGCGTGTTTTTCGCGGTTGCGGCTGCGGGCCACTTCCATGATCAGCGTGCACACCAGCAATGCCACGCCCGCCAGCGTAGACGATAGGCTGTATTTGCTGTCCGGCGACTGCCAGGGCAACTGTTCTTGCGGGAAAAACATCCGCATCAGCAATTGTGCGAACAAGAGCCCCGGCACCAGCCACGCCATCCAGCTGTAAGTGAGCCTTCTGCGCCAAGCCATGAATAATGTGGCGAGCAACACGCCATAGAAACTGAACAGGGCAACCTGGACCCAGTAAGCACCCTGGACCGGATCGACCTTCAGCCACCAGAGTCGGCCGAGGACACAGCCCACCAGCGGTACCCAATAGCTCCAGCCAATGATTTTTGGCAGCCGGGACACCTGCAACAGCACGCGGAAATAGGCCAGGAACAGGACGAACGAGAGCGCGCTGGCGAGGGTCAGCAATTCGCGCATCCAGCCCAGGGCGGTGGGCCAGTAGATCAGGTAGCCGTTCACGACGCAGGTCAGCAGGATATAACTGAGCACCGCGCCCGCGTTCACGGTGAGCAGTCGCGAACGCAGGATCCAGCCGACGATCAGGCCGAAGGGGACGACCAGCAGGACAATACCGAGGGCGAGCCCGTCGCTCAGGTAAGTCCGTTGCTGGCTGCGCAGCAGCGCCGGTTCGGACCACAGTTCCGGTTCCAGCAACATCTGGAAATGGCTCGTCACGCGGACGAACACCGTGGCGCTCTCCCCCGCCGCCAACGACACCGGGAACGCCGGCTGACGCGCCGCCGGCTGGGGCCATTCGGCCAAGGGATAGGCGGCTCCGGCGTGGGCATCACGCCAGTGCCCGGCTGAAGATTGAAAGACGCGGATGTCGTCCAGGCGCGGCGCCCCGACCACCAGCAAGCGCGAACACGTCGCATCGCTGGAATTGGTGAGCTGCCATCTCAACCAGAAGGCGGAGCGGCTGTGGCCTTGGCTCGGCCAGCTCGGGGTTGCGGGGTTGAAACGGGCGTCGGGCAGTCGGGCGACTTCTTCGAGACTCAAGCGGGCTTGGGTGTCTTCGAAAATCTGCGCCGCAGGCATCAGGTCCAGACGGTCAGCCCGGCACAGTTCCACGGGCGCGGCGTGTAGCAGGCCAGCGGACAACAAGGCAATCGTCAGCACCAGAAACCGTAGGAGCCGCATCAGGCGCGCCCGACCGACTCTGCATCAACGAAGCCCAGGGTTTGCTGGCGAAACTGGCTGGGGGTCATGCCGATGCGCTGTCGAAACGCCGTGGTGAAGTTGCAGGCATTGCGAAAGCCCACCACTTCGGCGACGTCCTGCACGCTCATGGCGCTTTCGGAGAGCAGTTCCTGGCCGCGCCGCAATCGCGCATCGCGAATGTAGGCAAACACGGTCATCCCCAGGTGTTCGCGAAAAATGGCGGAGAGGCGTTTTTCATGAGTGCCGACTTTTTGCGCGAGCATGCCCAGGGACGGTATGTCGTCCAACTGGTTTTCGATCAGTCGCATCGCCGCGCGCAGCACGATTTCATCGCCTTGCGGTTCCGGATCGGCCGGGTTGGCCGCAATGGCCGGTGGCGCTCGCCAGGTCAATTGCAGATGGATCCTGATGCGTGCCAGCACTTCCTCGGGGGCACAGGATTTGGGAATGTAGTCCACCGCGCCCACGGTCAACCCTTCCAACCGCTCCAACGACGTATTGGCCGACGACAGAAACAGGATCGGGGTATGCCGGGTGGCCGGTGCCTCGCGTAATAACCGGCACAGGCTGAAACCGTCCATTTGCGGCATGTGCACATCCAGGACGATCAGGTCCGGGCGCAGGGCTAGGGCGCGTTGATAGCCCTGATAGGCATCGCTGGCCAGGGAAATGCGCCAAGGCTGGGTCTTCAACAGAATGAGCGTGGCGCGAATGTCTTCGGGGACATCGTCAATCAGCAGAATATGCGGCAACGGCTCGGACGCCGCCACGCCTGCCGCCGTCAATACCTGCCTTTCGTATCGTCCGTTGTCCATTCGCCAGGTCTCTTCTTGTGTTTAGCCAGGTCGCTGTCACGCAATTGCCAGGCGAGGAAGCACGTATCGGGCCGGCAACAAACCGATATAGCGGCAGATCGAGCGAGAACTGAAGCTATCAAATTTTTAACGGGCGTTAAACGGTCGTCCCCTCGTGGCGCCTACCGATACGGGGCGTTACGGGCGGGGCGCAGGGGCGTGTGGCGAGGGATATCGAACGAGAGGGGCTATGCCTGGAAAAAGCCCAGGCGCGGTGGCCAACGGGGTTGATGCTGTTCACTAAACCGTGCGGTGGGCTTTAAACGATCAGAACGAATAACCAACCGATCTGATCGAGCGGTTGCGGGTTTTGTGGCGAGGGAGCTTGCTCCCGCTGGGCTGCGAAGCAGCCCCCAAACCAGACCGCTCGGTGTGCCAGATAGCTTGAGTTCGCTGCTTTGGGGCTGCTGTGCAGCCCAGCGGGAGCAAGCTCCCTCGCCACGGGTTATTGAGTTCCTTAAATGAGCGGCAATCGATTAGAACGAGTAACCGATCTGCGCGAGCAGTTGTGGGTTTTCCTGGCGCGTATCGCTCTGCGCTTCGCCGCCGGAGTGGCGCCAGGCGACCGTTGCGTCGAACGAGAGTTGGCCGTATTGAGCGCGCAAGCCCACACCGCCGCCGGAGATGCTGCGGGTGTTTTCTTCATCGGCCCACTCGTTGTGGTTGATGCGCACCTTGCCGGCGTCCCAGAACAGGTAGGGCGTGAGCTTGTCGATCGGGTAACGAAGCTCGATCTGGGTCAGCATGCCTTCGTCGCCCGAGGCTTCGCTTTGGGGATAAGCCCGCACGCCGTCGATGCCGCCGAGGCTGAAATCTTCGGACGAGTCCAGGTTGTCGCTGCTCCATTGCCCAAGGACACGGGCGAAGAGCGTGAAGTTGGCCGGCAGCGCTTGCAGGCGCGCGAGGTCGACGTTCACTTTGCTGAACTGGCCTTCGGTCTGGGCGGTCTGGCGGTCGCCCTCGCGCAGGGCCGAATCCAGCTTCAGGTCACCATAGGTCAGCGTCGCGCCGCCGTAGGTGATGCCGCCGCCGAATACGGTGTCCCTCACGTCAAATTGCAAACTGATGGGCAGCGTGTCACTGCTTTTTTCAAAGCTGAGACCCAACACTTCGTACTTATCCTCGAGTTCCTTGTGCTGGTATTGCCCAGCCAACATGAGGTTCGCCTGGTTACTGCGCAAGAGCGGGTAGCTCAAGCCGATGCTGCTGACCTCGGCGGTACCGGTGGCCCCCAGGTCGGCGAATTCCGCACCCAGGTCGTAAGCGCTCTGGGCGTAACCCACGTTGCCGCGCAGGCCAGAGGTGCCCAATGGCATCGAGTAGCCGAGGCTGCCGAAGTACAGGTCCTCATCGGTGGCCATCACCGCGGCGCTGAGCCGGTCGCCCAACATCAGCGGGCTGTTCCAGTCGCCTTGTACCGTCAGGCGATTGCGCCCCGAATAACGATTGCCATGGTTGTCCAGGGTGGCCTTGCCCTCGAAGGCCTCGGTCTTGCTCACTTTGGCATCGAGATCGCCCGTGCCGAGCGCCTCACCTGGCCGGATGACCGGACGGACAGCCACGCCTGGCAAGTCCGAGAGCACCAATATGCTGCGCTCCAGCCGGTCACGCTCGATCACGTCACCCGGTTGCAAGTCGTCCAGGAACGGCTGCGCCTGTGCGGCCAGTTTCGCATCGTCGTTGGTGGCGGTGATTTTTCCATAACGGCCTTCGATCACCGCAATGGTCAGTTCACCGTTGGCCATGCGTTGGGCCGGCAAATAGGCACGTGCAAACGGGTAACCCTGTTCACGGTAGTAAAGCGTGACCTGCCGGGCCACTTCCCGCAGCTCGTCCAGGTCATGAGCCCGACCGATAGCCGGGGCGACGACGCGTTGCAGGCTGGCTTCGTCGATGCGCGTGTTGTCGGTGAAGTGGACGGCGTTGAGTTGGACCTTGGCGCCGCCGACTTTTTCCTGCGCCGGTTGTGGTGCGTCTATATCCAGGCGAATGCTTTGCGGAAGCTCCTGCTGCGGAATCGGCAGTTCCTGCAGGATACGGCCGGCGTCGGGGATTGGGCGTGCCGGCAGGGTCGCCGCCCAGGCCGGGGAAGTGGACAACAACGCCAGACCGGCCGCGCAGGACATCAGTTTGTTATGCATGGGATCAATCTCGAATAATTCGGGTTGCCGGAGCCCATGACCACGTCCGGGGACGTGGCCAAGGGTTCCTTCAAATGAAAAGGTGGATGTCAGGGATCAGGGACGCATGGCCAGGCTCGGCAAGCGCACGCCGCCGCGCACGACGAACACAGTCTGCGGTGGGTAGGCCGCACAGGCGCCGCCTTCGGATACGCCGCCATCGGAGCAGACATTCCCGACCAGTTCCCGCTCGCTGGCGGTGTCCTCGGCCTGGGCAGCCGAATCGCTGTCGCCAGTATTGCCGTTGGCACGAGTACCGCCCTGGTCCACCAGTAACAGACCGCCGTCTTCGACCCCGTAGTCAGACCAATTAGCCGGTTTCGGCTGGGCTGGGTTGAGCTCCGGTGCATGGGGCGAACTCACCTCTGCGCCGACGCGTGTGGCATCGGCGACGCTCTGCCGGACGGCGTCATAATCAATCGACGGCGTCACGGTGAGATTGGCGTTGGCCGGACTGCTCACGATCAGGTAACCGAGGTCAGCCAGCCCGCCAATGTTGATCAGGTGCGAACCCGGGCCTTGAGTGCCTACCGAATACAGTGGGTTGCCGAGCATCGGCTTGGTGTCGCCATTCCACAGGCCGTTGGCGTCATAACCGGCGATACCGCCGCCGTTGAACGTGGTTTGGCCATCGAACACCTTGGTCTGGGTGGTCGCGCCGTTAGTGGACACCACCAAGACGGGCTGCTCGCGGTAAACGGCATGAACGCCCGTGTTGCCCAGGGCCCTGCCGAAATTGCTCTGTTGCTCGTCACTGTTGTAGCGGAAATTGCCGCTGCCACTGCCGACCACATCCACCATGCGGGTGCTGCCAGCGAGGCTACCGGTGTAGATCACCGCCCGGCCGCCGGCGCCGGTAGACACCGTCACGCCCGCGTCTGCCTTCACGTCACCGCCCGCAGCCACGCCCGCCGAAGCGGATTGACCGGCGTTGAGCACGATCGCATCGGAGGCATTGCTGGTGGTGCTGACGTTCTCGGTCAGGGTGATGTTGCCGGTGGTCGTCACAACCTGGACTTTGCCGGTGTTGCCGATACCGACGATCTGATCCAGCCGGGTGCCGTCCAGTGCCGTCTCGGTCAGCGTGCCGACAGTGACGTCGGCCCGATTGACGAAGCTGACATCCTTCGCTCGGCTGGCGATATCGCCGACCCAGTTGCTGGCGTTGCGCAGATCGAAATTCCCGCCCTTGAGCGCCAGGCCATCGGCGGTGATATTGCCGTTGGCATCCTGGGTGGTCTTGCCGCCGATGTTCAGGAACACGTTGCCGCGGGTGGTCAGTCCTTCGTTGATCGCCAAGTCACCTTGGGTACCGATGCTGACGTCGCCAGTGTTGTTCACCCCGGTGGTGACCTTGACCACGTTGCCGTTGCCGTCGGTTTCAGTCAGCGTGCCGACCTTCAGGTT
>NZ_FPJC01000014.1:0-164600 GCF_900119265.1 Pseudomonas sp. NFACC04-2 | reverse complement strand
GTGGTATCCGCCGAATCGGTAATCGTAGTGACCGCAGGCGCAGTGCTCGGTACCAGGTTTTCGAAGTTGCCGCCGGTTGCACCAGTAATGGTGGTGCTGACAGTGCTGCCGTTGTTGTAGACGTCGTTGGCCGGGGTATCCACAGCCACGGTGCCGCTAGTCTGGCCGGCAGCGATGGTGATGACCGAGCCATTGCTCAAGGTCACGGTCACCGGCGTCTGGGCCGGATTGGTCAAGGTGGCGGTGTAGGTGATCTGACCGCCTTCGGTGACGGTGTTGCCCGCGCTCAGGGTGACGGTGGTGGTGTCGACGGTGTCGGTGATCTGGGTCACGGCCGGCGTGGTGGGCACGGTCACGGCGATGCCGGTGCCGCCGGTGGTGCCAGTGACGGTCACGCTGATTTGGGTGGCGTCGTTATAGACGGTGTCATTCGGCGCCAGCGGTACGTTGACGCTGCCGGTCGTTTGTCCGGCGGGAATGACGATGACGGCGCCATTGGACAGGGTCACGGTCAGCGCGGTCTGAGGCGCTTGGGTGACAGTGGCGGTGTACACCAGCACGCCGCCGGCCTCGGTCAGGGTCGGCGTGGCGCTCAGTGTCATCGTCGCATTGAGCACGGCGTTGGCGGACGTATTCGTGGTATCGCCACCCAGGATGTTGTTGTCGGTGGCGGCTGCCGCAGCGAGACCTTCCGTTGGGAAACCGACGGTAGGGTCGACGCTGCCGGCGGTGGCATCCAGCACCACAAAGCTGTGGCCGCCACCAGCGGCACCCCCGGTACCTGCGGCAGTGGCGCCGGCAGCGGTGGCTTCCAAGGCGGTAGTCGGGTCGGCGCCCGCGGCGATGGCTTGTTGCAGCTCTTCTACGGACGGCGCGGCCTGTGCAGTGGCTTGTGCCAGGTCTGTGGACGAGTCCGGGGCATTGGCGCTCCATTGGGTATCGCGACCCAGGTCCAGAGTGCGGCCATCGGCCAATTCCAATGTGACGGCGCCGGCCGGCCCGGTGTCCAACTGGTCGCCTGTGTAGAGGCGATCGCCTTCAATGAGTACGCGACGGATGCCCTCTGGGGATACGACGAAAACCTGACCAACAATGCTTTTGACGACGGCAATAACACTGCTCATTGAAGACTCTCCGGGTGCCACGTTCAGTAGACTTCCATGGACCCGGGGGCCTCTGAGCCTCGGCGGTCTGGACGTTCTCTTTAACTAAGTAAGGTTGTTTTGACGTTTTGCTGTGTCAATAATTTGGCTGTTGAATTTCGATTTATTTGTTGATGCCAAACTATTGACCTTATGTCGGCCATCCTAAACAATCGCTTCAGTAATGTCACATTGATATTTAAGCGGCGACCTGTCCTTTCGGTGCTTGATCCAGTTCTTGTTTCGAACTTTCCGACATACGGTCATTCCGGTTGCCATCATCCGATGCAGCGCCACGTTTCGCTGTGATTCAAGACAAGAGTTTCAGGAAAAAAACCACCATGCGTTCGCACTTGTTCATGGCTTTGCCCTTCGCCCTCGCCGCAAATTTCGTACAAGCACAAACCTTGCCGCAAGCCATGCAACAGGCCTTGGATGTCCATCCGGAAATCCAGGCCGGAGTGAACAGCCGGTTGGCGGCTGATTACCAACTCAAGGCGGCCAAGGGCGGCTACCTGCCTAGGGTGGACCTTGCAGCCGGGTATGGCCGTGAAGGCACCGACAGCGTCACTACCCGGTCGGGCAGCAACAACCATTGGGAAACCCTGAACCGCAGCGAGTCGAGCCTGCGCCTGTCACAAATGGTTTTTGACGGTTTTGCGACGTCCAGCGAAGTGGGGCGTCAACAAGCCACCGTCAATGCCCGTGCCTACTCATTACTGGATGCCTCCGAGCGCACCGGTTTGACGGTGGCCCAGGTCTATCTGGACGTGTTGACCCGTCGTGAGTTCGTGCGCCTGGCCGAGGAAAACCTCAAGAGCCACGAGCGCATCTTCGACCAGATCAAGCTGCGCACCTCCCGTGGCGTGGGCAGCGGCGCCGACCTGGACCAGGCCGAAGCGCGCATGGCCCAGGCCCGCAACAACCTGATCACCGAACAGACCAACCTGGCTGATGCCGAGACCAACTACCTCAGCGCTGTGGGCCAACTGCCTGATCAACTGGAGCGTCCTGCCGATTTTCTGGCGCTATTGCCGGCCAACCTGACCGAAGCCCGCGCTCAGATGCTGGAAAACAGCCCGGTACTGCGTTCGGCCGAAGCCGACATCGCGGCCGCCGAGCAACAGTACGAAGCCGCCAAATCGAGTTTCTACCCACGCTTCGACGCCGAACTGGGCCGCACGGCCGACAACGACCTGGACGGCCAGAACGGCCACAACAACGAGTGGCAGGCCATGCTGCGCATGCGTTTCAACCTGTATGCCGGTGGCAGCAACAAGGCCGACCTGGAATCCAAGTCGTACCTGTCCAACCAGGCCCTGGACATCCGCAATAACGCGCTGCGCCAGTTGAACGAAGAGCTGGGCCTGGCCTGGAACGCCTTGAACAACGCCAACGCTCAAGTCCCGATCGCTCAGCAATATGTGGATCGCAGCACCAGCGTGCGCACCGCCTACCAGAAGCAGTTCAGCCTTGGCGAGCGGACCCTGCTCGACTTGCTCGACAGCGAAAACGAGCTGTTCAGCGCTTCCCGTCGCCTGGCGGAAATCAAGAATGTGCAGTTGTTCACCCAGTACCGGATCAAGGCAACCATGGGCCAACTGTTGAAAAGCCAGGGTGTGGTCGCACCGTTGGCATCGGTTGTGCAGAACGACGTGAAACCCAAGGTTCAGTTGCCTGGGATGAATTGAGTCCTACCACCCGTTTTAATCAGTCAGAGTGCCGAGCGTGGAATCAGAAGTCAGTCCAGTCGAACTAGTTCATGACCCGCGCACGCTGCACGACGACCCGCTGCTGGACGGTCTGCTGGCGCTCTGCATGCTGCACCAGAAGCCGGCCAGCGCAGCGATGCTCACCACGGGCCTGCCACTGCCCAAGCAACGGCTGAGCGTCGAATTATTGTCGCGCGCGGCGGCTCGTGCCGGTCTGCAAGGCCGGGTGCTGCAACGCAAGCTCGAGCAGATTCCGACCATCGCCATGCCGGCCCTGTTGCTGCTCAAAGACGGCCGCAGCGCCGTGCTGCTGGGCTGGGTCGGTGACGACCAGGCGCGGCTGCTGCTCAGCGAAAGCGACGGCGGTGAGGTGACCGTCAGCCGCGAACTGCTGGCCGATGACTACAGTGGCAAGGTGTTCTTCGCCCAACCGCAGCATAAATTTGACGTCAACCATGGCACGCTCATTCCCCGGGCGCGTTCGTGGTTTCGCGACACCCTCAAGCGGTCCCGCTGGCTGTACGCCGATGCCATCGCCGCGAGCCTGCTGATCAACATCATCGCCATGGCCGCGCCATTGTTCGTGATGAACGTCTACGACCGCGTCGTGCCGAACCAGGCCGAATCGACCCTGTGGGTGCTGGCCGTGGGCATCACCGGCGCCTATGTGTTCGACCTGATCCTCAAGATGCTGCGCAGCCTGTGCCTGGACCTGGCGGGCAAGAAAACCGACCTGATCATCTCGGCGACGTTGTTCGAGCGCATCGTCGGCATGTCCATGAAGTACCGCCCGGCCCGGGTCGGCAGCTTTGCCCAGAATATCCATGAGTTCCAGAGCCTGCGAGACTTCCTCGCCTCGTTGACCCTCACCAGCCTGATCGACCTGCCGTTCACGTTGCTGATTTTCCTGGTCATTGCAATCCTCGGCGGGCACCTGGTGTGGATCCCGGTGCTGGCCTTCCCCATTGCCCTGTTGATCGGCTACGCGTTGCAGAAGCCCCTGGTGGCGACGATGGAGCGCACCATGGCCCTGGGCGCCGAACGTCAGTCCAGCCTGATCGAAACCCTGGCGGGCCTCGATGCGGTGAAGGTCAACAACGCCGAGAGCGAGCGCCAGTACCAGTGGGAACAGACCATCGGCACCCTCAGCCGCCTCGAGTTGCGGGTGAAGATGCTGTCCGGCCTGGCGATGAACATCACCTTGCTGATCCAGCAATTGGCTGGCGTGATCATGATTATCTTCGGCGTCTACCAGATCATCGCCGGTAACCTGAGCATGGGCGGGTTGATCGCCTGCTACATGCTCAGCGGCCGCGCCCTCAGCCCGCTGGCGTCGCTGTCGGGCCTGTTGACCCGTTACCAGCAGGCGCGGGTGACCATGACCTCGGTCGACCAGATGATGGAGTTGCCGCAAGAGCGCAATTTCGAAGAGCGTCCGCTGAGCCGCAAGGTACTGCAGGGCGCCATTGAATGCCGTCAGTTGAACTTCACCTACCCGAACCAGCAGAACGCCGCGCTGAAAAACATCAACCTGGTGATCAAGCCCGGCGAGAAAATCGGCATCATCGGTCGCAGCGGTTCGGGTAAAAGCTCGCTCGCCAAATTGCTGGTGGGCCTGTATCAGCCTGACGACGGTGCCTTGCTGGTGGACGGCGTGGACATCCGCCAGATCGACGTCAGCGAGTTGCGCTACAACATTGGCTACGTGCCCCAGGACATCCAACTGCTGGCCGGCACCCTGCGGGACAACCTGACCTCCGGCGCCCGTTACGTCGAAGACGAACTGGTGCTCCAGGCCGCCGAGTTGGCGGGCGTGCACGAATTCGCTCGCCTGCATCCCCAAGGCTATGAACTGCAAGTCGGCGAGCGCGGGCAGAACCTGTCCGGTGGCCAGCGCCAGAACGTCGCACTGGCCCGCGCGCTGTTGCTCAACCCGCCCATCCTGCTGCTGGACGAACCCACCAGCGCCATGGACAACACCGGTGAAGAACGCTTGAAACAGCGCCTGGCCGCCGTGGTGGAAAACAAGACCGTGTTGTTGGTGACGCACCGGGCATCCTTGCTGTCGCTGGTGGATCGCCTGCTGGTGATCGACCGTGGACAGATCCTCGCCGATGGCCCGAAAGCCGCTGTCATGGAAGCGTTGAAGAAGGGGCAGATCAGTGTTGCTTAAGTCAGGTTTAAAGGGCGGGGTGGGCCGCTATTTCAAAGGTTCCGACTCGCTGCACGGTCAACCGCTGCCCGAGGTCAACAAAGCCCTGATCGAAGACGCTCCCCGGGTGGTGCGTTTGACGATCTGGGGCATCATCGGCTTCTTTGTATTCCTGATGCTGTGGGCCAACTTCGCCGAGATCGACGAAGTGACCAAGGGCGACGGCAAGGCGATCCCATCGTCCAAGATCCAGAAAATCCAAAACCTGGAAGGCGGCATCGTCGCTGAGCTGTTCGTCAAGGAAGGGCAGATTGTTGAAGCCGGCGCGTCGTTGATTCGTCTGGACGACACGCGGTTTGTCTCCAACGTCGGCGAAACCGAGGCTGATCGGCTGTCCATGTTGTTGCGGGTCGAGCGCTTGAGCGCCGAGGTCGATGACCGGCCGCTGAACTTCCCGGCCGATGTGCTCAAGGCGGTGCCGGGCCAGGCGGCCAGCGAAGAGTCGTTGTACATCAGCCGCCGCCAGCAGCTGCACGATGAAATCGGCGGCTTGCAGGAGCAGTTGATCCAGCGCCAGCAGGAACTGCGCGAGTTCGTGTCCAAGCAGGCGCAGTACCGCTCCGGCCTGGCGCTGCAACGCCAGGAAATCAACATGTCCGAGCCGCTGGTGGCCCAGGGTGCGGTGTCGCCGGTGGAAGTGCTGCGGCTCAAGCGCGCCGAAGTCGAGACCCGTGGGCAACTGGACGCCACGACGCTGGCGATCCCCCGCGCCGAATCGGCGATCAAGGAAGTGCAGCGCAAGATCGACGAGACCCGCGGCAAGTTCCGCAGCGAAGCCCTGACCCAGCTCAACGAAGCCCGCACCGACCTGAACAAGGCCCAGGCCACCGGCAAGGCCCTGGAAGACCGGGTGAGCCGGACCCTGGTGACGTCGCCGGTACGCGGCATTGTCAATAAATTGCTGGTGAACACTATCGGCGGCGTGATCCAGCCCGGCAGCGACCTGGTGGAAATCGTGCCGCTGGACGACACCATTCTGGTGGAAGCGAAAATCCGTCCCCAGGACATCGCCTTCCTGCACCCCGGCCAGGACGCCACGGTGAAATTCACCGCGTACGACTACACCATCTACGGCGGGATGAAAGCCAAGCTGGAACAGATCGGCGCCGACACCATCACCGATGAAGACAAGAAAACCACTTACTACATCATCAAGCTGCGCACCGAACGCAGCCACCTGGGCACCGATGAAAAACCGCTGCTGATCATCCCGGGGATGGTGGCGTCGGTGGACATCATCACCGGCAAGAAAACCGTGCTCAGCTACCTGCTCAAGCCCATCATCAAGGCCCGGTCCGAGGCGTTGCACGAGCGGTAGTGTTCAAGCCTGTGTCCTCCATAACCGCCCATCGGTGGCTGGATAGCTTTGTGATGCTAGCTCTTCAGCTAACCCCCTGTGGGAGCGAGCTTGCTCGCGATGGCGGTGGGTCAGCGACAAATAGGTGTCTGACCAGGTGTCATCGCGAGCCAGCTCGCTCCCACAGTTTCTACCACCTGAGTTAAACGCCATATCGTTATTCGTTAACGGTATTTAAATTTAAATTCTTATAGCTTTAAAGTCATCTCCCTGCGTACCTGCCGACCAATCGGCGCGCCGCACGACACAAACCAACACGGTAACCCCCGTGAGTTTTTGATCGACTGCGCGCCCATTGAAGCGCGCCGTGCGTGGGAGTGATGTATGCCAGCCGTCTCTTTTTCTCCAGATTCAAATGCCGCGACCATCGCGCCGCAGTCGTTCGCAATCCTCCCGTTTCGCGATGCCGTCGGCGCCGAGATCGTCGGGCTGGACCTGTCCCGGCCCATCAACGACCAGGATTTCGCCCGCATCCATCGCGCACACCTGGACTATCACGTCGTGGTGTTCCGCGACCAGCGCATCACCCCCGAACAGCACATCGCCTTCAGCCGCCGTTTTGGCGTGCTGCAAATCCATGTGCTCAAGCAGTTCCTGCTGGCCGGGCATCCGGAAATCCTCATCGTTTCCAACATCATCGAAAACGGCCAATCCATCGGCCTGGGCGATGCAGGCAAGTTCTGGCATTCGGACCTTTCCTATAAGGAACTGCCCAGCCTCGGCTCGATGCTCCACGCCCAGGAACTGCCGAGCGAAGGCGGCGATACATTGTTCGCCGACATGCACAAGGCCTGGGACGGTTTGCCCGAAACGCTGCGTAAAGCGGTCGAGGGCCGTTCGGCGGCGCATTCCTACACTGCGCGCTACAGCGAAACCAAATTCGAAGGCAACTGGCGCCCGACGTTGACGCCGGAGCAACTGGCCCAAGTGGCCGAAGTCGTGCACCCCATCGTCCGCACCCACCCGGAAACCGGGCGCAAGGCGTTGTTCGTCAGCGAGGGGTTCACCACCCGCATCGTCGGCCTGCCGGAGGACGAAAGCAAAGCCATCCTGACGGAGCTGTATGCCCACAGCGTGTTGCCTCAAAACATCTATCGCCATCAATGGCAGCCCCATGACTTGGTGTTCTGGGACAACCGCTCGCTGATCCACTTGGCCGCCGGTTGCCCGAGCCATCTGCGCCGCAAGCTGTATCGCACCACCATCCAGGGCGACGCCCCTTTCTGATCGGCTGCGCCTCGCGCCAAGAGCCCGGAGAATCACCATGTCCAAACGCATTGCTTTTGCACCGCTGGCCGCTGCCATCGGCCTGGGCTTCAGTTTGCTGGCCGGCAGTCTGATCGCGCCGGCCAGCGCCCACGCCGAGGGCGAGATTCGGATCGCCGAGCAGTTCGGCATCGTTTACCTGTTGCTGAACGTGGTCCGCGACCAGCAATTGATCGAGAAGCACGGCAAGGAGGAGGGCATCGACATCAAGGTCGATTGGACCCAACTGTCCGGCGGGGCGGCTGTCAACGATGCATTGCTGTCGGGTTCCATCGACATTGCCGGAGCCGGCGTCGGGCCGTTGCTGACGATCTGGGACCGCACCCGTGGCAAGCAGAACGTCAAGGCCGTGGCCTCCTTGGGCAACTTTCCCTATTACCTGTTGAGCAACAACCCCAACGTCAAGACCATTGCCGATTTCACCGAGAAGGACCGCATCGCGGTGCCCGCGGTGGGCGTTTCGGTGCAGTCGCGTTTCCTGCAATACGCCGCCGCGAAGCAGTGGGGTGACAAGGACTTCAATCGTCTCGACAAGTACACCTTGGCCGTCCCGCACCCGGACGCCACCTCGGCTTTGATTGCCGGCGGCACCGAGTTGACCGGGCATTTCTCCAACCCGCCGTTCCAGGATCAGGCCTTGCAAAACCCCAACGTGCACGTGGTGCTCAACTCCTATGACGTGCTCGGGCCGAACTCACCCACGGTGCTGTTCGCCACTGAGAAATTCCGCGATGAAAACCCGAAGACCTACAAGGCGTTCGTCGAGGCGCTGACCGAAGCGGCCGAGTTCGCCCAAAACGATAAAGGTGCGGCGGCGGACACCTACCTGCGGGTGACCAAGGCCAAGATCGACCGGGCGACCTTGCTGAAAATCATCGACAACCCGCAGATCGAATTCACCGTCACCCCGAAAAACACCTACCCGCTGGCCGAGTTCCTTTACCGCGTCGGCGCGATCAAGAACAAGCCAGCGTCATGGGAAGACTATTTCTTTCAGGACGCCAAACCGTTGCAGGGGAGCTGATTGTCATGAACGCGCTTTTGCAAGGCCACGCGGCCAGCAACCCCACCCGCACCGACACGGCATTGTTGTCGGTGGATAACGTCAGCCTGGAATACCGCACCCCACAGCGGGTGGTGCGGGCCACCCACCAAGTGAGTTTCGAGGTCGACCCTGGGGACCGTTTTGTTTTGCTTGGCCCGTCCGGGTGCGGCAAGTCCACCTTGCTCAAGGCCATTGGTGGCTTCATCACGCCGTGCGAAGGCGAGATTCGCTTGCAAGGCCAAACCGTCAACGCGCCGGGACCGGACCGGATCGTAGTATTCCAGGAGTTCGATCAACTGCCACCGTGGAAAACCGTCAAGCAAAACGTGATGTTCGCGCTGCTGGCGTCTGGCACCCTCAAGCGTCGCGAGGCTGAGGAGCGGGCGCTGCATTACCTGGACAAGGTTGGCCTGGCGGCGTTTGCCGATGCCTACCCTCACACGTTGTCCGGTGGCATGAAAGCGCGCGTCGCGATTGCCCGGGCGTTGGCGATGCAGCCGAAAATCCTCTTGATGGACGAGCCCTTCGCCGCCCTCGATGCCCTGACCCGACGCAAGATGCAGGAAGAACTGCTGCTGCTCTGGGAAGAGGTGCGTTTCACGCTGTTGTTCGTCACCCACTCCATCGAGGAAGCGTTGGTGGTGGGCAATCGCATCCTGCTGTTATCGCCGCATCCAGGAAGGGTCCGGGCGGAAATCCACAGTCATCAATACGATCTGCACAGCCTCGGCGGCGTGGGATTCCAGCACACGGCGCGGCGGATTCATGGCTTGCTGTTCAATGAAGGTCAGCCGCCTGAAATCGAGCGTGAGCTGGATTTCACTGACGTCCGTATCGCGTATTAAGGGGAGCCTTTCATGAGCCAGTTATCGCCTGCGCGCGAAGAGTACGAAGTCGACCTGCAACCCCTGACCCACGTGCCATTGGAGCGGGAGTTGCCCTTGGGCCAGCGCCTTTGGCAACAGGGGTGGCTGCGCAAAAGTTTGATCCTGTTGTTGTTGGCAGTGGTGTGGGAGGGCGTGGCGCGTTACCAGAACAACGACCTGCTGCTGCCGAGCTTCTTGCAGACCGCCAGCGCTTTGTACGACGGTTTGCTCACCGGCGAGCTGTTGGGCAAGGTGTGGATTTCCCTGGTGGTGCTGCTCAAGGGCTATCTACTGGGCATCGTCCTGGCGTTCGGCCTGACCACCTTGGCGGTGTCGACGCAGTTGGGCCGCGACCTGCTCAGCACGTTGACGTCGATGTTCAACCCGCTGCCGGCCATCGCCCTGTTGCCGTTGGCGCTGCTGTGGTTTGGCCTGGGGCAGAACAGCCTGATTTTCGTGCTGGTGCATTCGGTACTGTGGGCGCTGGCGTTGAACATGTACGCGGGGTTTCTCGGTGTGTCGGAAACGCTGCGCATGGCCGGGCGCAACTACGGGCTGCGGGGCCTGCGTTTTGTGCTGTTCATCCTGATCCCGGCGGCGCTGCCGTCGATTCTCGCCGGGCTGAAAATCGGCTGGGCCTTCGCCTGGCGCACCCTGATCGCCGCCGAACTGGTCTTCGGCGCCACCAGCGGCAAGGGCGGCCTGGGCTGGTACATCTTCCAGAACCGCAACGAGCTGTACACCGACAAGGTGTTTGCCGGGTTGGCGGTGGTGATTTTGATTGGGTTGTTGGTGGAGAACCTGGTGTTCGACAGTTTGGAACGGGTGACGGTGAAGCGTTGGGGGATGCAGCGCTAATCGGTGGGGTGAATGCAGTCTGTGGCTTTAGGTGTCTGGGCTGACGCCTTCGCGAGCAAGCCCGTTCCCAGTTGATCGATGTTGATCTCAATATTTCGGGTCGACAAAGATCCAGTGTGGGAGCGGGCTTGCTCGCGAAAGCGGTTTTCAATCCACCACAGGAATGTCAGCCCGAAGCCTGAACCTCAAGCCGATCCATCGCCCGCTCCACCAATAAATGCACGCCATCAGCCATGCGGCTGATCGCCAGGATGACACTGCGACGACTACCTTCAACGTCATCCGCCAGGTCGGCGGCGATGGCGCTGATGGACAGCAGGTCTTCGGAGGCATTGGCCAGCAGGGTTTCGGTGTCGATGTCCGGGGTGACCATGAAGAGGTGGGATGCTTGGGTTTTGCCCGAGGCTTCGTCGGTTGGTTTGGGGTTGAGGTAGTAGTCGAGGGCGCGTTGGGCGGCTTCGTCGAGTGTGCTGGAATCCGGGGTTTCGGTGCGGGTTTCAGGTGAGGATTGTGGAGGGTTGGGCGTGGGTTTGAACATAGTTTGGGCTTCCTATTCAATTATGAACCGCCCTGGCTCGCTTGCACGCGATGTAAGGGTGGCAGCTATGTGAGGGTGTGCAAGACCGAGTAAACAACGCCCAAAAACTCGGTAGACCCGAAGGTCTCCCCCCACACAGCCGCCATAAAATACGAGCACGAGTGCTCGATAAATGGCTGGTGGCATTTCTTGGGCGTTTTTTAACGGACTTGCACGTCCGTGTCACCGTTTTTTCAGTGACAAACCCAGACTAGCGGTGAGCCCCAAGCCGGACAAGTTCACCAACATCGCTACAACTTGAAGGAAATCTTCTAGGACCTGGCTGTACGAGTGCACCCAATCCAAATAGCCAGATAAAGCCTCCTCCTTTTCCATTAGACTTGCGACCCTCCAGCAAGCCTTCAGGACACGGAATGCCAGTCCCTCAAAGCACCCTTCGCAAAGCCTTGGTCAATTGGCTGTACGCCGCCGCCCTGATGCATCTGCTTGCCGGCATCACCCTGAGTTGGGCAGGCCATTCGGGCTTGCTCGATGGCTACCTGCAAAACATCGAACAAACCTTCTGGGGCGCCGCCGTGGCACCCGCGACGGCCAGCGCGCAGCAGGTCTGGTGGCTGGCCTTGTTCGGCGCCACGTTGCAAAGCTACGCGCTGTACATGCTCGCCCTTGTGCACATCGGCAATCGATTGAAGGGCGCCATGCCCTGGGGCTGGATGATCGCCGGCATTCTGCTCTGGGCGCCCCAGGACATGCTGATTTCCGCCCAGGCGCGGGTCTGGTCGCACTTGTGGCTCGACAGTCTCGCGCTGCTGCTGTTACTGCCGCCGCTGTTCTGGCTCTATCGCCACGACCGCCGTACCTCCCTGACTGACCACGCGCCGAGTGATGCAAACCATGCCTGACTTTTCCCTGCTGGACTGGGCCATCACGCTGTTGATCGCCCAGGCGATCCTGGGCGCGCTGGATACCCTGTATCACCACGAACTCACCGTCGCCTTGCCCTATCGTCACAGCGCCCGCCTGGAACTCTCCATCCACGCCCTGCGCTCGTGCTTCTACGGGATCCTGTTCCTGGGCATGGCGCACCTGGCTTTCCAGGGGGCGTGGGCGATTGTCATTGGCTTGCTGTTCGCGCTGGAGATCGGCCTGACGCTCTGGGATTTTGTGGTCGAGGACCGCAGCCGCAAGCTGCCCGCCATCGAGCGCATCATGCACACGGTGTTGGCGGTCAACGGCGGGGCGTTCTTCGCGCTGTACGGGGTGCAACTGGCGCAGTGGGCGAGTTTGCCCACCGGCCTGAGCGGGATCGATCTGGGTTGGCGAGGCTGGCTGCTGACCTTGTTCGCCGTCGGCGTGACTGCCTCGGGTATTCGTGACGGGTTGGCGGCGCTACGCATGCAACGTCAAGGCAAACCGGCCAACCCATTCGCGGGCGGTGCCTATAAGCGCGTGCTGGTGACGGGGGGGACCGGGTTTATCGGCGAAGCCTTGGTCAATCAACTGCTCGATGCCGGGCACACGGTCAGCGTGCTGGCTCGCGATCCGTTGAAAGCGGCCTATTTGTTCGACGGCCGCGCCCGGTGCCTGCGTTCGCTGGGCCAACTGGGCCATGACGAAACCTTCGACGTCGTGATCAACCTGGCGGGCGCCCCGGTGGCCGGGCCGCGCTGGAGCCCTACACGTCAGGCGCAACTCATTGCCAGCCGGGTCAATACCACCGAAGCCTTGATGACCTGGTTGAAAAACGCCCGACACAAACCGGCGTTGTGGATACAGGCCTCGGCCGTCGGTTTTTATGGCGTGCGCGACGCCAGCGAAAGCCTCGATGAAAGCGCCACCCGGGGCGATGGTTTCATGGCTGAGCTCTGTGTGCGTTGGGAGGCCTCGGCCCGGCCCGCCACGGAGTTGGGCGTGCGCCAGGTGGTGATGCGCCTGGGCGTGGTGTTCGGCCCGGGTGGTGCATTGCTGCCGCTGCTGATTCCGTTTCGCCTGGGGTTCGGCGGGCGGATGGGCGACGGTCGGCAAATCATGAGTTGGGTGCACCGCGACGATGTCATCCAAGTGATCGCCCGTGCTTTCGATGACGAAAGCCTGAGCGGCACCTACAACCTGGTGGCACCGGAAACCGTCAGTCAGGCGCTGTTCGCCGAGCGCGTGGGCAAGGTACTCAAGCGTCCGGTGTGGTTCCACATTCCTGCCGCGCCGGTGCGCGCCTTGGCAGGCGAGATGGCCCAGTTGTTTTTCGACGGCCAGCGCGTGGTGCCCAATCGTCTCGTCGAGGCCGGTTATACCTTCCGTTACCCGACCCTCGACGCAGCCCTGCGCGACCTGGCCTGAGGACCGTCCATGAGCAAGCCCCGGATGTACCTGTTGGCCGGCAACGGTAGCGCCGCCGATTGGTGGGACGACGCGGTGCCGCATTTTCAACACCACGACGTGGTGCCGCTGGAACTGCCCGGCTTCGGCAACAACCCTCAGGCCCCCTGCGAGGACCTGGCGGCCTACGCGCAAGCGTTGCTGGCGGCGACGGTCAAGGGCAGCGCGATCATGGCGGTGGGGGTGAGTGCGTTGCTGGTGCTGCATGCGCTGCAACGCCAGCCGGGGCACTTCTGCCGCAGCGTGTTGCTGGCGCCGGTGGGCGCGTTTTTGTGGCAGCGACGATTGCCGGCGTTGATGTCGCCGCTGCCGATTCGCAAGACCATCCATTGGCTGCTCTCGAACAAGCCGACGCTGTTCGCCCACAAATTCTCCCGCCAGACCTGGACGCCCGCGCACTACCAGCGCATGGGCGCCGGCTATGCCCGTTGCCGCGCCTTTGTGCCGCTCTGGGATCAGCTGCGTGCGGACACTGCGTTGCCACTGCTGGAATGGATCACCGACCCGGTCGAGCTGGTGTGGGGCGATCAGGACAAAGTGCTAGGTGTCGCCCAAGCGGCGGCCTGGTCGGCCATTCTGGCCCGTGCCGATCTGACCATCAGCCTGAAACCCGGCTGGGGTCACTACCCATGGATCGACGCGCCGGCCGAGTTCGCCGCATGGCTGGAGTCGGGCGAGCGTGGGTTCGTCGCGCACACCAAGGGCGGTCGTTTGCGTCTGGCGGCATTGGCTGGGCAGCCGGTGCCTGCGGCGCTGACGCTCAACGACTGCAATGATCCGCGCTTGCCGAACTTTCTGAAGAGCCAGGCGGACGCTATCTGGGCCGTGCGTTCCTCCAGTTATGGCGAAGATCAGGCCGACGCGGCGAATGCCGGCCTGAGCACCACGTTCCTGCGTGAACCGACGCACAACGTGCCAGTGCGCATTGCCGAGTTGACGGCTGCGGGTGTCGAGGAAGTGGTGGTCCAGCGTTTCATCACGCCACGGCTGTCGGGGATCGCCTTCGTGCGCCATTTGGCGGTAGAACTGGAGTGGGTCGAAGGTCACCTGGAGTCGTTGGCCGATGGTCAGGCGAGCCCCGAGCGGGCGATCATTTCCCGCCTCGGTGGGTCGTGGAGCGGCGGCACATTCAACCCCGCCCATGACCTGGCCGAAGACGTGCTGTGGCGTTTCCTGCAAGGCGTGCTGCGGGTCTTCCACTACGTGCCCGGCGACGTTGAATGGGCCTGGGACGGCACCCAGCTGTGGCTGCTGCAATACCGACCGATCAGCGACTACGGCTGGCGCCGCCACCTGACCGCTGCCAACATCGCCGAGATCCTGCCGCCGCAACCCAGCGCCTTGGTGGAGTACGCCCAGCGCCGTGCGGCGGCGAGCATCCCGGCGATCATGGCGCGTTGGGATTCGCGGGTGCTGCAGGACAATGAGCCGTTCACGGCGGTGTTTGGCGGTGCTTCGTATATCAACAATGACCTGTTTCTCGCCCGGCTGGCCGACTGGGGCATCAGCGCCAGCAGCTATGCCGGCGAGGTCGGCGGCGCGACACCGCATCTGCCTTGGCGGCCACTGCGCCTGTTGCGCTCGCTGCCGTTGTTTCTGCGCATGCAACGCATCGCCCGCGGGCATTTGCTGACGTTGGAAAACGGCTTGCGGCGTTTTGACCGAGAGCTGCACGACCTGAGCGGACAAGGTGCCGACGGCCAGCAATTGGCCGACTGGTTCACCCGCTTCTACGTGTTCGTGGTGCAGGGCAACCTGTGCATCGCCAGCGCCTTGGCCAGCAGCGGCGGCGACCTGTTGGGTCGCCCTCCGACCGCCTATGACGACCTTGAACACAGCCCCCATCGCCTGCCATGGGAGACCGATCCGGCGACGCCACGCCCAGCACTGACCGAGTTGCCGTTGCAGGCCTTCCCAGAATGGCCCCTGGCGATTCGCCTGGCTCATGCGGCCGGCCTGCCGGGCTTGCGTGGCTACTACCTGCAAGTGCGCGAATGGTATCGCGATAACCTGATGCGGATGTTCTTTCGCCTGCACCACGCCATGCCGATGGCTGACCGAGCACATTGGTTCGCGCCGCACCCGGACATCCGCACCCGCGATGGCAGCTTCTGGCAGGACGGTCGTGAAGGCACCGAGCAGGCCAGCGGCTTCATGATTTATCCGGGGCAGGCCCAGGGAATTCTGGGTGAGGACATTCTGCTTGAGGACACGTTGGACCCTGGTCGCCATGCACACTATCAAAGCGCCCGGGCCGTGATTGCGCGAATGGGTGGGCGTTTGTCCCACGGTTCGACGTTGCTGCGTGAGTTGCGCAAACCCTCGGCGGTGTTGCCGCAGGTGGATGTGGGTTGGTTGGGGCGTGAGGTGGTGTATTGCGATGGGGAGCTGAGGTTGGTTACTACCAATAATCCGGCTTGATGGCGGGGGCTTTGTGCGTGGGCACTCGGTTGGGGAATTGGTGGGATTGGAGTTCGTCGCAAGTGACAACGCGGCGTATCCAGTGGGCGTGCTGCTTTAACGAACCTGGAGACGGACGATTCAGCTCAGCTCGATGAGGAAGAATAACGCCAACGGTTGTTTCGGGAAAATCCTCCCGCAACGCTCTCAAAGCGGGAGTCATATCGGTGTCGCTGGATACAAGGACCAATTGCTCCACCCGTTCATGATTCTCCAGCGTCGTTTGCTTTGCAGCGGCTCGGTACATGCTGATTGCTATGTGAACGTCCGTCTCTTTTTCCTCCAGCTTCCAGATGCGACTTTGTCCTCTCGAGAGGCTTTTGTCTTTCTGTCAACGAAACGAGGGGCTTTGGCAGGTTCAAGTTGATGATGACCGTAATGGACACGGATATGGGTGGTCTTCAGGGCGCGGATATAAGAATCTTGCGCTCCTTTTGATACTCGACCCCGGGTGGCCAGTGATGGTTTGACCAAGGAGGTGAAGTAATCAACTGAGGCAGTTGTGCTGTGCGGGTTTTCGATATGCGCGATGTGTGACAACAGGCTTCGCAAATCCAGCCATTTGTAAGGTGTGTCTGCGAGCAGTCCATAGAACAGGTTATAGCCGTCAACAAAAAATGCGGTGCGCACAAACTTGATCCCCATAAACGAAAAAACCGGCCTAAGCCGGTTTTTTCACCCCAACAGCCAGAGAACTGAATCTCTGCGTACGGGGTTGAGTAGGGCCATCCTAAGTTGAGCGTGTCATAACGTCAACCGTTGGCTGGATTCTCTCTCGTCACCGGCGCAACAGTGTTGAGCGTATGCATGGTGGAAGGTCAAATCCATTCTTTGCTTGATCTGTCAGCGTTTGTTACGAAATAGAGCCTCTCTTAGAGCAACGGTAGAAATCCATCACCGAAAACCATTTTCCAACGAATGGAAATTCTCAATACTTTGTAGGATTTGATGTCCGTACATATCAGGAAAAAACTGAGCGTTTTTTTGTCCCCTCTTCGACCTTTTTGAAACAAGAGTTTTCTCACTCCTGACGGCTACTCCCTTGACGCCCCCCACCGCTGTCGTAGACTCCGCCCATCCGTCAGGGAGTAACGGCATGGGACGTTTGAGTAGTTGGGTTGTGGGATTGACCTTTGTAACGTGCGGCGTGCAGGCGCAAACGCCTGTCGCGGACGATCCTCTGCTGGAAAGCGGCGTCACGGCCAGTGCACCGAGTGGCAACGAGGCACGTGGGGTGCTTCGGGCGCGAGACCAGGCGGTGCTGGCCAGCGAGTTGGCCGGGCGCATCGTCGAGTTGCCGTTCAGCGAGGGCGAGTCGTTCAAGAAGGGCGATACCTTGGCGCGGTTCGATTGCTCGGCCTATCAGGCCCAGCTCAACGCGGCCCAGGCGGCAAGCCGGGGGGCCAGTGAAGAGCTGGCGCATAACCGGCAACTGGCGGCCCTGAAGTCGGTCGGACGTTTTGAAGTGTCACGGGCCGAAGCCCGGCTCAATGAAACCCAGGCTCAATCCCAGGTGTACCAGGTTCAGGTCAAGCGTTGCAGTGTCGTTGCACCCTTCGACGGGCAAGTGGTGGCGCGCAAGGTCCAGCGCTATGAAAGCGTGGCGGCCGGCGCGCCGTTGCTCGATGTGGTGGACAACCGTACCCTGGAGATTCACCTGTTGGTGCCGTCGCGCTGGATGGACCGGCTCAAGCCTGGCCAGCCCTTTACCTTCATCCCCGATGAAACCGGCAAGCCATTGCAAGCGACGGTCAAGCGCCTGGGCGCGCGTATCGACGAGGGCAGCCAGACCCTGTTGCTGGTGGCGAGCGTGCCGGATGCCAGCGGCCTGCTGTCGGGCATGAGCGGTACGGCGCGTTTCGCGGAGCCCAAGTGAACGCGCCGGTATCGGGCAACGCCGAGCAGGTGTTTGCCCGCTTCCTTGACCTTGAACGCCAGACCCGGGCCGCACGAACGCCGGCACAACTGAGCTACAGTCTGGTCAACGACGGCCAGGCCCTGTTCGGCTTTCGTCATGCCGCGTTGTTGATCGCCGGCAAGGTCCAGGCGGTGACCGGCGTCAGTACCGTGGAGCCGAATGCGCCATTCGTGGCATTTGTCGAGCAGGCGGTGGCGCAGCTATTCAAACAGGGCCTGTTGAATCAGGCTCGGGTGATCGCCGCCGATGGGGTGAGCGAATCCATCCGGGCGGACTGGCAAAGTCTGTCCGCCGGGCAAGTGTTCTGGCTGCCGTTGATCGATCATCAGGGTCAGGTATTTGGCGGTTTGTGGCTGGCCCGCGACCTGCCCTGGACCGCTGCCGAGCAAGTACTGTTATCGCAACTGGGCGACACTTACAGTCATGCCTGGTTGGCCTTGCAACCGCGCAAACCGTGGCGCTTGCGCTGGACCCGCAAACGCCAGGTCGCGCTGCTGGCGTTGCTGTTGCTGGGATTGCTGATCCCGGTGCGCCAGTCCGTGTTGGCCCCGGCCGAAGTGGTGCCATTAGGCGGGCAAGTGGTGGCGGCGCCGTTGGATGGGGTGATCGCCGAGTTCCTGGTCAAGCCCAACCAGACCGTCAAGAACGGCGACCTGCTGCTGCGTTTCGAAAGCACCAGCCTCAAGGCCCAGGCCGATGTGGCCGAGCGTGCGTTGGGCGTGGCCGAGGCCGAACTCAAGGCCAATTCCCAGCGTTCGTTTGCCGACGCTGAATCCAGTTCGAAGATTGACCTGCTGGCCGCCCGCGTCGAACAGAAACGCGCCGAGCGCAACTACGCACTTGAACTGCTCAAGCGCAGCGAAGTACGCGCCGAGCGCGACGGCATCGCGGTGTTCGCCGACGCCGAGCGCTGGCTCGGCAAGCCGGTGCAGACCGGCGAGCGACTGATGGAAATCGCCGATCCGAACCAGGCCGAGTTGCGTATTGAATTGGCGGTGGGCGACGCGATAGCCCTGGAGCCCGGTGCGCAAGTGGCGTTGTTCCTCGACAGCGATCCCTTGCAGCGGCACCTGGCCTGGCTCGAGCGCTCGGCCTATGAAGCGCAGCCTACCGCCGCCGGACAGTTGGCGTATCGGTTGGACGCGCGTTTCGATGCCACGGCGCCGCGCATCGGCCTGCGGGGCACGGCGAAGGTCTTTGGCGAGCGCGCGCCGCTGGCGTTGTACCTGCTGCGTCGGCCACTGGCCGGCCTGCGCCAGAGCGTAGGCTTGTAGCATGGACTTACCGAGCCTGCGGCCGGACCTGCAATTGTCCGTGGCGGCACCGGACCCGGACGGCTCGCCGCAATGGACCTTGGCCGATCCGGTGCGTGGGCGCTATTTCAAGCTTGGCGCGGCAGCAATGCGCATGTTGCGGCACTGGTCACTGGGCGATCCGGAGCAGGTGCTGCAAGCCGCAAACCGCGAGCCGGGCCTGCCGCTCAATGGCGAGTCGCTGGAGCAACTGCTGGGCTTCTTGCGCGGCCATGATCTGATCAGCGCGATGGACCCACAGCAGCGCGACAGTTACCTCTTCAAGACCGCCGCGCAACGCCAGAGCCTGTGGCAGATCCTGCTGCATCAATACCTGTTTTTTCGCATACCGCTGTGGCGCCCGGACGCCTTTCTCAATCGGGCCTGGCCCTGGTTGGCGCGGTTCGGCCCCGGGATCCTGCGCTATGGCCTGCCGCTGACCCTGGGCCTCGGCATCTTTCTGGTATCGCGGGATTGGCAGCGCTTCATCGCGACGTTTCCGCACCTGTTCAGCCTGGGCGGTGCGCTGGCCTTCGGGACGGCGTTGCTCTTCGCCAAGCTGTGTCATGAGTTCGGCCATGCCTTCATGGCCAAGCGCGCTGGCTGTCGTGTGCAAAGCATGGGCGTGGCGTTCATGGTGCTGTTGCCGATGTTCTACACCGACGTCAGCGACGCCTGGCGGATCAACGATCGTCGCGCACGGTTGCTGATCGGTGCCGGCGGGGTCCTGGCCGAATTGCTGCTGGCGTGCATCGCGCTGCTGGCCTGGTCGCTGCTGCCCGACGGGCCGGCACGCACCGCGGCGTTCATGCTGGCCAGCGCCACCTGGATCACCACGCTGATCATCAACTTGAACCCTTTCATGCGTTTTGACGGGTATTTCCTGCTCAGTGATTTCTGGGCGGTGGATAACCTTCAGGGGCGTGCGTTCGCCCTGTGCCGCTGGCGCCTGCGCGAAGCCTTGTTCGGTTATGGCGCGGCGGCGCCGGAACCCTGGTCGCCGAAGATGCGCCGGCGTTTGCTGGTCTGGGGATACGGCTCCTGGCTGTGGCGGGCGCTGTTGTTTTTCGGGATTGCCCTGGCGGTCTATCACCTGTTCTTCAAGGTGCTGGGCATTTTTCTGATGATGGTGGAATTGGTGTGGTTCATTTTTATGCCCATCGTGAGTGAGTGGCGGCAATGGTGGAGTCGCCGTGAGCAAGCCCGCGGTGGACGGATGCTCCTGAGCGGCCTGGTGTTGCTGGCGTTGCTTTTGCTGTTGCTGTTGCCCTGGCGCAGCGCGGTGGAAGTGCCGGCCATGCTTGAGGCCGGGCGGGCCAGTGCCTTGCATGCGCCAGTGGCGGCAAGGGTCAAGCAGGTGAATGTGCACGACGGCCAAACCGTGGCCCAGGGCGAAGTATTGATTGAACTGGAATCGCCGGACATGGCCTCGCGCCTGGCCATCGTGCGCCGGGAAATCCAGATCCAGCAGTTGCAGATGCGCCGTCAGGCCGGGCGCAGCGAAACCGCCGCCGATGCCGGCATCGTCGAACAGCAACTGGCCGAAGCGGTGGCCGAGTACCGGGGCCTGGTGGCCCAGCGCGAACGCCTGTTGTTGCGTGCGCCCCATGCCGGCCAGGTGCGCGATTTGTTGCCGCAACTGTCGGTAGGGCGCTGGCTGTCGCCGACGCAGGTGCTGGCGCGGGTGGTGCAGACCGATTCGCGGTTGCGCGGCTACCTCACCGAAGCCGAGCTTTGGCGGGTCGGGCCGGGCGCCACGGGACGGTTCATCGCGGACGATCCGATGCACACGTCGATTGCCGTGCAGTTGAATGAAATCGATACCAACGGCGTGGCCTGGGTCGAACAACAAGCGTTGACGTCCGACCACCATGGGCCGATTGCGGTGCGTCGCGATTCGCAGCAACGGGCCGAGCCGGTGCAGGCCCAATACGGTGTGCGCCTGAGTGCGGTGGACGACACGTCCGCTCCGGTGCAGCCGCTGCGTGGCGTGGCGGTGTTGCAGGGCAAGGGCGAGTCGGTGTTGGGAGCGGCCTGGCGACGGTTGGCGGCGTTGGGTGTCAGGGAAAGCGGGTTCTAATCCTAGGGAGCAAGCATGGATTCAGTGGCGGCAGAGGGGTTGGTGGTGCGTCCATCGCGGGTCAGCGATGGTCCGTTCCTGCAGGGCCTGTACCAGGCGGCGCGGCCGGACCTGCAATGGATCGACGGCGACCCCGAACAGGTGCAGCAGGTGATTGCCCAGCAGTACCAGGTGCAGGAGCGAGGGTTGGGCGAGAACTTCCCCGACGCCATGCATTACGTCGTGGAAAAGCTCGGCACCGCGATCGGCGCCTTGAGCACGGATTTCGGCCCCAATGAAATTCGCGTGCTGTACCTGGCCTTCATTCCCCAGGCGCGTGGGCAGGGGTACGGCCGGGCGGTGTTGCAAGGGGTGCAGAAAGCCGCGCAACAGATCCGCTGCCCGGTGGCGACGGTGGTCTGGGCCAGCAACCCCCATGCACGCCGGCACTACCTGGCGCTGGGTTTCGAAGTGCAAGAGCGCAACCCGGCGGCGGAGCGGTTGGTCTGGTATCCGAAAGGCAACTGAGCGGTCTTTCAGAACACATCACATCCCCTGTGGGAGCGGGCTTGCTCGCGAAGGCGGCGTGTCAGTAGACAAATTTGTTACTGCCGCACCGCCTTCGCGAGCAAGCCCGCTCCCACAATGGATTTGTTGTGGATTCAAGTTTTGGGCGATTAGTTAAACGCGATGTAGAAATATCCCAACGCCGGATCCCGTCCCATGGGCGGTATCCGTGACACGAACACCCCCTCGATCTTGCCCAGTTCCGGCACCTCCAGCCCGCAGAGACCGTCCACGAACGCAGTGCTTTCCAGGCTGTTGAACTCGACGCTGAAGGGCATGCGCTCGGTGCTCGGCATCTTCGCCCGAGGTGTTTCTTCAAGGGTTTCGAAGCGTACCGGCAGGCAACTGCCGTCAGGCAGGGTCAGGCTGCCGGTCTGGCCCAGCAGCGGTTGGAAATGGCGGCTATGAACCTGTTGCAGCATGTCGATACTCCAAAAGGCCGGAGGACCGCAGCCCTCCGGCGGTTCATCAGTTACGGGACGGGAAGTAGCCTTGAAGGGCGATGCTGAAGTTGATGGCCAGGAAGGGGTTCATGACGGCCAAAGGCATTCCGTTGCCCGCGGGGGAAATCGTGCCGCTGACGGTCGTACTTACACCTTGCAGCGGTACGGGCGAGGCACCGATCTGGTCGGAATAGATCGCCGCCGAGCCTGGCCCGGTGCCCGAGGTGCCGATGAATGAGTTGGTGGCCGTGGGAGTGTTCACTGGATTGCTGGCCGGGTTCGCCAGTTGCAGGGTGGTCGAGGCGGTGACGCCCGTGAGGGTGTGGGTGTGGCTGGGCAGGTTGTTCAGCGTCGGGGTGACGTTTTCAGTGCCGGAGACCTCGCCGATGACGCGCGGGGTCAGGCCCAGGCCGTTGCCTTGGCCCAAGGGTAGGCGGCCTTGCAGATTGGGAAGCATGAAGGTGGTCTGGCCATTGCCTCCGTACGTCACGCCGATCAAGGCGAACAAGGTCTGGTATTGAGAAAGGGAAAGCGTCTGCCCGTTGCACAGGGCCCAGTCCCTGGGTGCAAAGTTAAAGGCGAATGACTGGATCGTGCCGATGAATACTTCCATAGATTCCTCATCCTTCAGGTGATTGGTTTCGCAATGCCCGGCGCGTAAAGGACAAGAGTGCGATCAGCCCGACTCCTTCATTCCCTGGCCTGGTCACGCACGGCTGAGCGTAGACCGGGATGTTTGATTTTGCCGAGCGAAACGGGTGGAAAGTGTCGCGAAATGGCTTAATCGTTTCAGGTTTACCGAGCGTTTCTACCGTCCATCTTTTTTACAGCCTGGGGTGAATCTGATATCAAAGTACTACTAGGCGAAGCTTGTTTCCTCGGCTACGCTTGGGCGATACGAAGGGACTACAAAACAGGTGAAGGGATTGCCGCAGTTTCACTTTATTTCCGGTTTACCGCGCTCAGGCTCGACCCTGCTTTCTGCCATTTTGTTGCAGAACCCGCGCTTTCATGCCGGCATGACCAGTCCCGTCGGTTCGCTGTTCAGCAGCGTCCTGCAGCAATGCAGCGCCGGCAGCGAGTTCGGTTCGGTGATCGACACCGACCTGCGCCGCCGCCTGTTGCGCGGTCTCTTCGACTCCTACTACGCCGACAAAGCCAATAAACCGGTCATCTTCGACACCAATCGCCAATGGTGTGCCCGCTTGCCTGCCCTGCAGGACCTGTTCCCCCAGGCCAAGACCATCGCTTGCGTGCGCAACGTCGCCTGGATCCTCGACAGCCTGGAGCGCCTTTATCGCGCCAATCCGTTCGAGAACACCAAACTGTTCAATGACGATGACGAGCGCAACACCGTCTACAGCCGCTGCGAAACTCTGGCCCAGCGCAATCGCCTGGTGGGGCTTGCCTGGACGGCGCTCAAAGAGGCCTATTACGGCGAGAACGCCGAGTCGCTGCTGGTCGTTGACTACGACCTGCTGAGCCAGGCCCCCGAACGGGTCATGCGCCTGGTGTACGAGTTCATCGGCGAGCCCTGGTTCGAACACGATTTCAATCACTTGACCTACGACGCACCGGCCTTCGACCAGGCCCTGGGCGTTGCCGGCCTGCACAAGGTCAAGCCCAAGGTCGCTCCGCAAGCCCGGCGGACCTTGTTGCCGCCGGATCTGTTTGAAAAGTATGCCGAGTTGTCGTTCTGGCGCGATGGGTCCGCAAGCGCCGCCAATGTCATTCGTATGAAATCCGACGCCGCCGTCAGCTGACTGCGGTTTTTTCATTTGCGTTCAAGAAGTTCGAGTCCAGGTGATCGTCATGTGGAGCAAAGGCAAATCGCGGGTAATCGAGGGCGCACAGGCCCTGGCATCGCCAATGATCATGTCCCTGGAGCCGCGAATGCTGTTCGACGGCGCGGTGGCCGCCACCGTGGCCGATGCCGCGCAAGCGGACGCGCAACCCACTGCCGAGGCGGCCAAGACGCCCACAGCTGACCAACCAGCCGACACCCATGCGCCCCAGGGCCAGGTCGATGCCACCCAGGCTGCCGTTCCGGGCAAATCCGTGGTGTTTGTCGATTCCCGGGTCAAGGACGCTGCCAACCTGCTCGAAGGCGTGGCGCCCGGGACCCAGGTGGTGCAACTGGATGCCGCCAAGGACGGCCTGCAACAGATCGCCGATTACCTGGACACCCACCAGGGCATCAGCTCGGTGCAGATCATCGCCCACGGCAACGCCGGTGATTTGTGGCTGGGCAACAGTTACCTGTCGGCGGACAACGTCCAGGCCCGCAGCGAAGTGCTGGCGCAGATCGGCCAGGACATGACTGCCGGCGGCGATATCCTCATCTACGGCTGTTACACCGCCGAAGGTGCCCGTGGCCTTAGCCTGGTGAATTCGTTGGCACAGTTGACCGGCCGCGACGTGGCGGCTTCCGATGATCGTACTGGCGTCGGCGGCGACTGGGACCTTGAGATTGCCACCGGCAACATCGAAAGCGCCAACGTGCTCTCGGCCAATGCCATGAGCGAGTACCAATGGGGCCTGGCCACCTGGACCGCCACCAACAATGCCAATTCCGGCGTGGGCTCCCTGCGCGCCGCCCTGGCTTCTGCCCAGAACGGCGATATCGTCACCTTCAACAACAGCATGACCGTCGCCTTGACTCAGGTGCTGGTGGTGAACAAGAACGTCACGATCGACGGTGACCTCAACAACGACAACGTCGCCGATGTCACCCTGGACGGGCAGTTCCGCACCCAGGTGATCAACGTGACGGCCGGCACCACGGCCACCCTCGATGGCCTGGTGATTACCCGTGGCGTTGTGTCGGGCAACGGCGGTAACGGTGGTGACGATGCGCTGGTGGCCAAGGGCGGCGGGATCAACAACGCGGGTACCTTGACCCTGCGTAACGTCACGGTCACGGCTAACGTGGCGGCGGGCGGTGGCGGCGGCGGTGGTGTGACGCCGGAATACGCAGGTGGCGGTGGCGGTGGCGGTGGTGCGCTCGGCGGCGGGATCGGCGGGCGTGGCGGCGATACGCTCAACTCCTCGGGTTCCTTGGGCTCTACCAACCAGGGCGGTGCCGGTGGCGGCTTTTTCAACATCGGTGGCCGTGGCGGCTCCACGACCGGCGGTGCCGGCGGCGCTGTCTATGCCGGTTACAGCACCGGTTCCGCCGGCGGCACGGCCAGCAGCGGTGGCTTGTCCATCGGCGGTGGCGGCGGTGGCGACGGTTATAACGATATTGGCGGTGCCGGTGGTGGCGCGGTTGGCGGCATCTACAACGACACGGGCGCAACCCTGCGGATCATCGGCAACTCGGTCATCTCCAACAACATCGGAGCGGGCGGTGGTGGCGGTGGCGGCGGTGCTGGCGGCGGCTACACCCAGGCGGGCGGCGCCGGTGGCGTGGGTGTCGGTGCGATCTGGAACAAGGGTTCGATCCTGATGACCGCGGCCAACTTCGCGGCCCTGGCCGGCAACGTCGGTGGCAGCGGCGTCGGAGGAACGAGTGCCGGCACCGCGGGCGTTACGCCGGCGTCGGTGGCCAACGTCTATGGCGACGGCGGCACCATCAATACCAACTACGTGCCGGACGAAACGCCGCCCACCGCGACTGTCGTGGTGGCCAACACCAACCTGAACTCTGGCGGCACGTCGCAGGTGACCATCACCTTCTCCGAGGCGGTGACCGGGCTGACCGCGGCGGACCTGACCGTACAGAACGGCACCATCGGCACGCTGACCAGCGGCGACGGCGGCATCACCTGGACTGGCACGCTGACGGCGGCAAGCAATATCGCCGATACCACCAACATCATCACCTTGAACAACACCGGTGTGGCGGACCTGGCCGGTAACGCCGGGGTGGGCACCACCGATTCGAACAATTACGTGGTCAACGACACCGTGGCGCCGACGGCGTCCATCGTGGTATCCGACACGGCCCTCAGGAACGGTGAAACCTCGTTGGTGACCATCACTTTCTCCGAGGCGGTCAGCGGATTGACCACGGCTGACCTGACAGTGGCCAATGGCACCCTCAGCGGCCTGAGCAGCAGTGACGGCGGTATCACCTGGACAGCAACCTTGACACCCGACGCCGCTGTCACCGACACCACCAATCTGGTGGTGCTGAACAATACCGGTGTCGCGGACCTGAGTGGCAATGCCGGTGTCGGCACCACCAACTCCAACAACTATGCCATCGACACCGTGCTGCCGACCGCCACCATCGTGGTGGCCGACACGGCGCTGAGCGCCGGTGAAACGTCCTTGGTGACGATCACGTTCAACGAGGCGGTCAGTGGTTTCACCGCCGCGGACCTGACGGTGGCCAACGGTACGGTCACCGGGCTGAGCACCAGCGACGGAGGTATCACCTGGACCGCAACGCTGACCCCGACCGCCAGCGTGAGCGATACCACCAACCTGATCACGTTGAGCAACAGCGGCGTTGCCGACCTGTCCGGCAACGTCGGTACCGGCACCACCAACTCGAACAACTACGCCATCGACACCCTGCGCCCGACCGCCACGATCGTGGTGGCCGACAACGCCCTGAACATCGGTGAAACTTCCCTGGTGACGATTACCTTCAGCGAGGCGGTGACGGGTTTCACCCTGGCCGACCTGACCGTCGCCAACGGTTCTCTGAGCGGGCTAAGCAGCAGCGACGGCGGTATCACCTGGACCGCGACGCTGACACCAAGCGCCAGCATCACGGATGCCACCAACCTGATTGTCCTGGCCAATACCGGCGTATTGGACGCGGCCGGTAACGCTGGCACCGGCACCACCAGTTCCAACAACTACGCCGTTGACACCGCCCGCCCGACCGCGACCATCGTCGTTGCCGATAACGCCTTGCGAATCGGCGAAACCTCGCTGGTGACCATTACCTTCAGCGAAGCAGTGACCGGCTTCACCACTGCCGACCTGACGGTCACCAACGGCACTCTTGTCGGGTTGAGCAGCGGCGACGGCGGTATCACCTGGACCGCGACACTGACCCCGAGCACCAGCATCAGCGACACCACCAACCTGATCACCCTGGATAACACCGGCGTGGCGGACGCCGCCGGCAACGCTGGCAGCGGCACCACCGACTCCAACAACTACGCCATCGACACCGTGCGCCCCACCGCCACCATCGTCGTCGCCGATACGACCGTCACCCTGGGCGAAACCTCGGTGGTGACCATCACCTTCAACGAGGCGGTGACCGGCTTCACCCTGGCTGACCTGACGGTCGCCAACGGTAGCCTGAGCGGGCTGAGCACCAGCGACAACATCACCTACACCGCGACCTTCACCCCGAGCGTCGGCACCAGTGATGCCAGCAACCTGATCTCCCTGGGCAACTCCGGCGTCACGGACGGGGCGGGCAACGCTGGCAGCGGTACCACCAACTCCAACAACTACGTCGTCGATACGCTGCGCCCCACCGCGACCATCGTGGTGGCCGACAACGCGCTGAGCGTCGGCGAAACCTCTCTAGTCACCATTACGTTCTCCGAGGCGGTCAGTGGTTTCGACAATTCGGACCTGAGCGTGGCCAATGGCACGCTGAGTGCGGTCAGCAGCAGCGACGGTGGCATCACTTGGACGGCGACGTTCACGCCTGCGCTCGGTGTCAGCGACACCTCCAACGTCATCACCCTGAACAACACCGGCGTCAGCGATGCGGCGGGTAATACGGGCACCGGCACCACCAACTCCAACAACTACCAAGTCGACACCAACGTGCCGACGGCGACCATCGTCATTGCCGACAGCACGCTGAGCATCGGCGAGACGACATTGGTCACTGTGACGTTCAACTCGGCGGTCAGCGGTTTCGACAATTCGGACCTGACTATCAGCAACGGCACGCTCAGCACCATGAGCAGCACCGACGGCGGCGTCACCTGGACGGCCACGTTCACGCCGAGCGCGAGCATTTCCGATACCAGCAACGTGATCACCCTGGACAACACCGGCTTGATCAACGGCGCGGGCAATGCGGGCGTCGGCACCACCGATTCCAACAACTACGTGGTCGACACCGTGCGCCCCACCGCGACCATCGTCGTGGCCGACCCAACCGTTGCCATTGGCGAAACCTCCCTGGTGACCATTACCTTCAGCGAGGCCGTGACGAGCTTCACTCTGGCTGACCTGACCGTGGCCAATGGTTCCCTGAGCGGGCTGAGTACCAGCGACAACATTACCTTCACCGCGACCTTCACCCCGAGTGCGGGTATCAGCGACAGCACCAACCTGATCAGCCTCAACAGTGGATCGATTGCCGATGTGGCGGGCAACATCAACACGGGTACTGCGGATTCGAACAACTACGCTGTCGATACCCTGCGTCCGACCGCGACCATCGTGATGGCCGATAGCAACCTCAGCGTCGGCGAGACTTCATTGGTGACCATCACCTTCAGCGAGGCGGTCAGCGGTTTCGACAACTCGGACCTGAGCGTGGCCAACGGCACCCTGAGCGCCGTGAGCAGCAGCGATGGCGGCATCACCTGGACGGCGATCTTCACTCCGGCCACCGGCACGCGGGACGCCACCAACCTGATCGTCCTGAACAACAGCGGCGTGAGCGACGCGGCCGGCAACGCCGGTACCGGCACCAGCAACTCCGCCAACTACACCGTCGATACCCAGGTGCCGACGGCGACCATCGTGGTGGCCGATGCATCCCTGAGCATCGGTGAAACCTCCCTGGTGACCATCACCTTCAATGAGGCGGTGAACGGTTTCGACAACAGCGACCTGACGGTCAGCAACGGTACGCTGAGCAACGTTTCCTCCTCCGATGGCGGCGTGACCTGGACGGCGACGTTCACCCCGAGCGCGAGCATCTCCGACACCAGCAACCTGATCAGTCTGGACAACACCGGCGTGCGCAACGGTGCGAACAACGCCGGGGTCGGCACCACCGATTCCAATAACTACGTCATCGACACCGTGCGCCCGACTGCGACCATCGTCGTCGCCGACACAGCTATCGCCGCGGGCGAGACCTCGCTGGTGACCATCACTTTCAGCGAGGCCGTGACGGGCTTCACCGCCGCCGACCTGACCATCGCCAACGGGACCCTCAGCGGGTTGAGCAGCAACGACGGCGGCATTACCTGGACCGCAACCCTCACGCCTGCCGCTGGCATCACTGACACCAGCAATGTCATTACCCTCGCCAATGGCGGCGTCGCCGACCTGGCGGGCAATGTCGGCAGCGGCACCACCGATTCGAACAACTACAGTGTCGACAGCCAGCGCCCGACCGCCACCATCGTATTGAGCGATTCGGTGTTGAAACCGGGTGAAACCGCCCAGGTGACCATCACCTTCAGCGAGGCGGTGACCGGCTTCAGCAACGCTGACCTGACAGTGGCCAACGGCACCCTGAGCGCCGTCAGCAGCAGCGATGGCGGCTTGACCTGGACCGCGACCTTCACGCCAACCCTGGGCGTGACCGACGCCACCAACCTGATCAGCCTGGATAACACCGGCGTAAGCGATGCGGCCGGCAACACCGGGGCAGGTACCACCGACTCAGCCAACTATGCGGTCGAGACGCAGGTACCGACTGCCACGATCGTGGTGGCTGACAGTGCATTGCAGATAGGGGAAACCTCACAGGTCACCATCACCTTCTCGGAAGCGGTCAGCGGTTTCGATAACGCCGACCTGAGTGTGAGCAACGGCACGCTGAGCAACGTCTCGTCCTCCGATGGCGGCGTGACCTGGACGGCGACGTTCACCCCGAGCGCGAACATTACCGACACCAGTAACCTGATCACCCTGGACACCGGCGGCGTGGTCAACGCCTCGGGCAACAGCGGTGTCGGCGTGGTGAACTCCAACAACTACGCGATCGATACGGCTCGTCCTGGCGCGACCATCTCCCTGGGCGATACCACCCTGGGCATCGGCCAGAGCACCACCGTGACCATCACCTTCACCGAGGCGGTGTCCGGTTTCGACTTGTCGGACCTGAGCGTGGCCAATGGCGTGCTGTCCAACCTCGCCAGCAGCGACGGCGGCCTGACCTGGACGGCGACCCTGACGCCCACCGCAGGCATCAGCGATGCCACCAACCTGATCCTGCTGGACACCGGCAACGTACAGGACCTCGCCGGCAACGTCGGAGCAGGCATTGCGATCTCCAGCAACTACGCGCTCGATGCCTCCCGGCCGACAGCGACCATCGTGGTGGCCGATCCGAACCTGACTGTGGGGGAGACAACCCAGGTCACCATCACCTTCAGCGAGGCGGTGAGCAATTTCGATCTGTCGGACCTCAGCGTCACCAATGGCGAGCTGACCAACCTGACCAGCAGCGACGGCGGCAGGACCTGGACCGCGACGTTCACGCCCACGGTGAACCTTACTGACCCGAGCAATTTCATCGCCCTGGACACCAGCAACGTCAGCGACCTGACCGGCAACGCCGGGGCCAGCGTGGCGGTGTCCAACAACTACGCGATCAACACCGTGGTACCCAACGATGTGAAGCCGCCGCCGGAGTTCCTGACGTCCGACCCGGTCACGGTTATCCCGCCGTCCGAGGCGCCGCTGCAGCCAATCGTCTTTACCCCGCCGACCGGCAACCTCGGTTCGCCGCTGGGCTTCCCGCCGCTGTTCGAACAACGGGACGTGGGCGGTGGCCTCAAACCGATTGGGGATATTTTCATCAACCGGGGCCAACTGGCGCCGAGCTATATCGCCCAGGTGTTCGGCAACGATGCCTCTGGCGATGGTTCTGGCCAGGGGTTCCTGGGCTTTGGTGGGGGCGATGGCGGGGTGTTCGGCAGCAGCACGCTTTCGACCCTGTTCACCCAGGACTCCGCTTCCGAGGGTGACTCGATGGATGCTTTCGGCAACCAGTCGATGCAGGGTGGCGATGTGTCCCAAGGGCTGCGCGGGATGTTCGGCGCGCCGACCTTGGGCCAGCAACTGCAACAGCTCAAGGACACTGAACAACGTCAGGTCGACAGCCTGGCAACGGCGTTACGACAGGTCGGCATCAGCCAGGCGCAGGCCTGAATTCTAAAAAATATTGGGGCAGCCAGGGGCAATCCAGGGAATGAATAGAAGTCAGAAGTTATTCGGTATGAGTTTGCTGGCGCTGGTGGTGAGTGGATGTGCGGTCACCAGCGAACCGATCGAGCGCAGCGTCAGCGAACAGCGCGCTCGAACTGACCTGCAGAATATGTACAAGGATCAGGAGCCGCTGAGCGGCCCCCTGACCCTGCACCAGGCCATGGCCCGGGCGGTGAAATACAACCTCGAAGGTCGCTTGAAGATCATGGAGGAGGCCCTGGCCAAGCGTCAGCTGGACCTGGCCAGTTTCGACATGCTGCCACGCATGGCCCTGGACGCCGGGTATGTGGGTCGTAACAACGTCAATGCCTCCAGCAGCCAGAGCGTGGAAACCGGTACCCAGTCCCTGGAACCGTCGACCTCCCAGGACCGTGACCGCGAAGTGGCGGACCTGACCATGGTCTGGAACGTGCTCGATTTCGGTGTGAGCTACATCAGTGCCAAGCAGGCCGGGGACCAGCGCCTGATCGTGCAGGAACGCCGACGCAAGGTGATCAACACCATCGTCCAGGACGTGCGTTCGGCCTACTGGCGCGCCATGGCCGCCGAGCGCCTGCTCAAGCAGATCGACAACCTGATGGTCCGGGTCGACGCGGCGCGGGGCAACAGCCAGAGCATGAGCGAGCAGCGCATCGGCGACCCGGTGCAGGCCCTGGGTTACCAGCGCTCGCTGATCCAGGCCACCCGCCAGCTGGAAGAACAGCGCCGGGCGCTGTCCCTGGCCAAGACCGAACTGGCGACCCTGATCAACTTGCCCTTGGGCACCGAGCTGACCCTGGCGACCCAGGATGAATACACCATCCCGGAACTCAAGGTCGACCTGGCCCGTCTCGAACAGGAAGCCCTGGCCAGCCGCCCGGAACTGCGCGAGCAGGATTACCAGACCCGCATCACCGCCGCCGAAACCCGCAAGGCCATGTTGCGCCTGCTGCCGGGGTTGGAGTTTTCCGCTGGCGGACACTACGACAGCAACTCGTTCCTGGTGGAGCAGGGCTGGGCTGACTATGGCGTGAAAGTCACCTGGAACCTGTTCAACGTGATCTCCGCCCCGGCGGCCATCGACGTGGCCAAGGCCGGTGAAGAAGTCGCATCGGCGCGGCGCCAGGCGATGTCGATTGCCGTGCTGGCGCAGCTGTACGTGGCCAACGCCAACTATCGCGAAGCTCTGCGCCAGTTCAAGACCAGCCAGCAACTGTCGGACATCGACGGGCAAATCGTTGGCCAGTTGCGCAGCCGTCACCAGGCCGCCGGCATTGGCGAGCTGGACCTGATCCAGGGCGAACTGAACACCTTGCAGGCTGATCTGCGCCGAGACCTGGCCTATGCCGACCTGCGCAACGCTTACGGTCAGATCTTCGCCAGCGCCGGCCTAGATCCAATGCCGAACGAAGTGCAATCGACCGCGGTGCAATCGATCGCCACGGCGCTGGCTAACCGCGAAGCGGCCTGGGCCCAGGGCGATATCACCGTGCCGAAGACGGCCGCGGTGACTCAATAACCGGGTGCTGGCATGACGCGCCCGGCGTTTTCCCGGCTGCCGGTGGCGGTGGACCTGCCGTTGCTGTTGCAGGCACTGGACGCCATTGAAGACGCACGCTGGCAAGGGCATTTCAACCGTGCCTATTACAGCGGTGACTGGAGCGGGGTGGCGCTGATTTCGGCGGCGGATGCCGTCACCGAGCTGTCGCCTGGGCGCGGTCAGCCAAGCCAGCGTGAGCCTTGGCTAGCGGACGGTCGTTGGAATGAGGCGTTGCGCGACTGGCCCCTGGAGATCGTCTCGGCCCGGCTGCTGCGGCTGGGTCCCGGTGGTTGTATCCACGAGCATCGCGACTATGATCTGGGCGGGCCGGACGCCGACCTGCGCCTGCACGTTCCGTTGCTCAGCCCACCTGATGTGGACTTTTTCCTGGATGGACAAATCATTCCGCTGACGGCCGGCGAGTGCTGGTTTCTCGACTTGGTGCGGCCTCATCGGGTAGTTAACCGAAGTGCTCATTCGCGGGTTCATCTGGTGCTCGATTGTCGCCCCGGACCGTGGCTGGTCCAGCAGATTGCCGATGGGCTGCGCACCACACCCGCTGCGTGCATCAGACAAAGCGATTTCGCCCGTTTTCAGCAGCGCGTGGAAAGCGATCCTGACCTCGCCCGCACCTTGCGGAGCCTGCACGACCTCGACGCTTTTATTGAATCCACCCTGGCGCTGGGGGCCGAACGAGGGCTTCATTTCACTCTGGAAGAAGTGCGTGCCGCCATGCGCAACGGTCGTCAGCAGTGGAGAAACCCTTGGAAGACCTGAACCTGCACGGTTGGTTGCCGATCCGCCTATGGCAAGAGGCCGGGCAGTGGTGGGTCGATTGGTGCTGGTTCGGCGACGCGCATCTGTCACAGCCGTTCTTTGGCGATGCGGTGGAAGACGCCCTGCGCCTGCCCTTCAACCAGGCGTTCCGCCGCCGGACTCCCTTGGATGCACTTGGTCAGTGGCAACGACAAACCCCGGGACTTGAGCCCAGCGCATTCATTTTCCATGCCTCCCGTTGCGGCTCGACATTGATCAGCCAGATGCTTGCTCAGTTGGACGACCATATCGTTATCTCGGAACCGCCACCTCTGGATACGCTGCTGCGCGGTGATTTGCCACCGGTCGAGCGGTGTGTGGCACTCAAGGGTTTGATGTCGGCCTACGGGCAGCGCCGCCGAGGTGTGGAGCAACGCCTGGTGGTCAAGCTCGACGCCTGGAACATTGGTGAACTGCCACTGCTGCGTGAGTGCTTTCCCGACACACCCTGGCTATTCGTGTACCGCGACCCCTTGGAAATTTCAGTCTCACACCTGCGGCGTCCTGGCGTGCATATGGTGCCGGGGATGATCGGAGCGACGGTTCTGGACGATGGATTGCCGTTCGGCAGTCAGGAAGATTTCATCCCCCGTCGGGTGGGTCGGTTGCTGGGAACAGGCCTGGAACACTGCCGGGCATTGGCAGGGATGGCGGTCAACTACACCGAATTGCCCGAGGCGATGACGGGCAGGTTGGCGGCGTTTTTCGGGCTCAATGATGAGCAATGCGGGCACGTGTTCGCGACGGTGGGGCAGCATGCCAAGCAGCCGGCGCAGACGTTTGTCGGCGACAGCGAGGACAAGCGCCGGGAGGCTTCGGCGCTGTTGCGTGAGCGGGTCCTGCGCTGGGCGCAGGAGCCTTATGAGGCGTTGAAGTCACTGCCCCTGTAGGGGGGGGCGAGGGGATCTATCCCCGCTGGTTGCGTAGCAGCCCTAAAGCAGTGAACTCAATCTTCCTGGCACACCGAGTCGGCTGGTTTTGGGGGCTGCTTCGCAGCCCAGCGGGGATAAATCCCCTCGCCACAAAGACAACCCCCGAGCCCATCGGGATGTTTATTCAAAGCCCAGTCGAGTCGGGAGTTGATTGGATTTTGAGCGGTCTGGCGGTCGGCGAGGGGCTAGACTGCCCAGGAACGAACCCGCCATCCATTCATGTCCAGGAGCCCCTATGGAACCGCCGATCCACACCCTTCGCGCATTGTTCAAGCAACTGGGCTTGCCCGATGACGCCATTGGCATTGACCAGTTCATCGCCACGCATTCACCTCTCAAGCCCGGGTTGCACTTGGCCGATGCGTTTTTCTGGAATGAGGGCCAGCGGCAAATGCTGCGCGAGGAAATCCTCGAGGATGCGGACTGGGCGGAAGTGATAGACCAGTTGGATGTGTTGTTGCGCAAGGGGCGTGGCGAATGATGCACAAAACCTGTGGGAGCGGGCTTGCTCGCGAATGCGTCGTGTCAGGCAACATCAGTGTCAACTGACCCACCGCTTTCGCGAGCAAGCCCGCTCCCACAGGAATAAACGATTATTCTTTATTGTTATTAACAAATAGCTTCTTATTCCTTAAGTAATATACCTCTCCTCCCTATACTCGTCCGGGAACAGACACGCAGGAGAGCTCCCATGCGCAACGAATCGATTCGCTACCTGATTGTGCCGGGCTGGCAAGGATCGCCGGAAAATCATTGGCAAACCCACTGGCAGAACAGCCTGCCCAACAGTGCCAGGGTCGAGCAGGCCGACTGGGTGACGCCCCGACGTGAAGACTGGGTCGCGGCGCTGGCCGAGGCCGTGGCCGCCGACAGCACCCCGGTGATCCTGATTGCCCATAGCCTGGGTTGCGTCACGGTGGCCCATTGGGCCGCCACCGCGCCGGTGCAGTTTTTGCGGCAGGTGCATGGAGCGTTGCTGGTGGCGCCGGCGGATGTCGAGCGGCCAGCCTGCGTCCCGGCGCTGCGCAACTTCGCGCCGATTCCCAGCGATCTGTTGCCGTTCCCAAGCCAGGTGGTCGGTTCCGACAACGACGACGCCGTGAGTGCCCCGCGAGCCCTGGAACTGGCGCGCAACTGGGGGGCCGAGGCCGGGATCCTGGCGGGGGCGGGGCATATCAACGTGAAGTCCGGCCACCAGCGTTGGGAGCAGGGTTTCGCTTATCTCTATCGTCTGCAAAACCGCATGGAGCATCACGCCCTGCGTCGTGCCTGAATTTTTAGCGCCCCCCGTCTCCCGGCGGTCTGGGGCGGGAGCCTGCCATGAGTTTGCATGAAACCTTCGGTCAGCCCTTGCTGACCTTTCCCGACGCGGAAAAAAGCCCCCTGAGCATTCGCGCCAAGGCGCTGGTGTTCGTCGACCCTCGTTCACGGCAGTTGCGCCAGGAGTTGGAGCAACTGGCGCCCCGTGGGATATCGGTGCTGATACGCGGCGAAACCGGTAGCGGCAAGGAACTGCTGGCCCGGCATATCCATCGCGAAAGTGATCGCGGCGGATTATTTGTGTCGGTCAACTGCGGCGCCATCAGCCCGACCTACGCCGACGCCGAACTGTTCGGGTATGCCGCCGGCAGCTACAGCGGCTCGGCCAGTAGCCGGGCCGGTTGGTTCGGTTCGGCCAACGGCGGCACCCTTTACCTGGATGAAATCGGCGATTTGCCGCTGCCGATCCAGATCAAGTTACTGGCGGCCCTGGAGAACCACGAAGTCACCCGTGTCGGCGCCCACCAGCCCAGTCCGGTGGATGTCCGCCTGGTCGCGGCCACCAGCATCGACCTGGCGCAAGCGGTGGCGGCCGGGAAATTCCACGAACGGCTCTACCACTACCTGAGCGAAGGCCAGCTGGAACTGCCGGCCCTGCGTGAACGGGTGGGCGATATTCTGTCCCTGGCCGAATACTTTCTGGGCATCTACAGCCAGCGACTCGGCCTGGCCGTGCCACTGATCAGTGAAGCGGCGCAGTCCGCCCTTGAGCGGCACAGTTGGCCGGGCAACACCCGCGAGCTGGAAAATGTCATTCACTTCGCGTTGCTGGTCAGCACCGGTGACGAGATTTTACCCGAGCACCTGAATTTGCCGCTCCAGCCTTCAGTGCCGGAACTGATCGAGCAGCAAGTGGCGCAGGTCATCGCAGGGGGATCGGAAGGTGAGCGTGCCGCACTCAAGGTGCTGCTCAGTCGATTGGGCTCGACGCTGTAAGTGTGGCTGACCCGCTCTTGTGGCGAGGGAGCTTGCTCCCGCTGGGCTGCGTAGCGGCCCCAAGATCTTGTGGTTCCTGCGCAGCCGAGCGGGAGCAAGCGCCCTCGCCACAAAAGCGGTGTTAGCTATATGAGCAAAATGAATATGAACTTGAACAAAAGATATTGTTAAGGAATAAAAAATATCGGTATTGTCCGCATCACGCCAGCGATAGCACTTCACTGGCACACCCACATTTAGCCGTCGTCCATGACGACTGTGATTTTCGATAAGGACACTGCATGAAAAAGGTTCTGTTGTTCACCGCATTGGCGGCAGCCCTGGCGTCGGGTCTGGCCCAGGCCGCGGAAAAACTGGTCGTGGCCGCCACCCCGGTGCCCCACGCTGAAATCCTCGAGCTGATCAAGCCAGCCCTGGCCAAGGAAGGCGTGGACCTGGAAATCAAAGTCTTCACCGACTACGTCCAACCCAACGTGCAGGTTGACCAGAAACGCCTGGACGCCAACTACTTCCAGACCCTGCCGTACTTGAAGAACTTCAACGAAGGCAAAGGCACGAACCTGGTAACTGTGATCGGTGTTCACGTCGAACCGTTCGGTGGCTACTCGAAGAAGCACAAGACGCTGGCTGACCTGCCAGACGGCGCGACCATCGCGCTGCCCAACGAAGGCAGCAACAGCGGCCGTGCGCTGATCCTGTTGCAGAAGGCTGGCCTGATCGAGTTGAAAGACCCGAAAAACGCTTTGGCGACGCCGAAAGACATCGCCAAGAACCCGCGCAACTTCAAGTTCAAGGAACTGGAATCGGCCATGCTGCCGCGGGTCCTGGACCAAGTCGACCTGGACTTGATCAACACCAACTATGCCCTGGAAGCGGGTCTTAACCCGGCCAAGGACGCCCTGGTGATCGAAGGTTCGGATTCGCCTTACGTCAACTTCCTGGTGGCCCGTCCGGACAACAAGGACAGCCCGGCCATCCAGAAACTGGCCAAGGCTCTGACCAGCCCTGAAGTGAAGGCGTTCATCGAGAAGAAATATAGCGGCGCAGTACTGCCGGCGTTCTGATTCGCGCAGTAAACCCTTTGATGGTTTCAAACGCCGACGGCTGATACAGCGTCGGCGTTTTTTACTGTGGGAATTTGCTCGCGATGGCGGTTCATCAATAAACACTGATGTGACTGACAGGCCGCTATCGCGAGCAAGCTCGCTCCCACAGGGGGTAAATCAGGCTACCCCGCTCTTCAACGCCCTGCGCAACGCCATCAACAATTTCAATATGTCCTGCGGTTCCAGTCGCTGCGGCACTTTTACGTCAGCCATGTTTTCTTCCTTGTAATGGTGGGGGGATGACGAAAAAAGATCCTCCCTGCGGCGCAAGGAAAATAGTCGTCTTTGCTCTTCGCGGCAAATCCAGGGGATAGTTTTTTGCGTGATATCAATATGCTTTAACGGTATTTAAATTACAGTTCTTATGCCATTAAAGTCAGTGTCTGCCGAGCAGCTATCCGCTGCGCATGGATTGCACGACCGCCGCTTACCGAGTGGCGTCCAGGATGTTCAATGAACTTCGATTACGCTTTTATCCTCAGTACCCTCCCGGCGTTTCTCAGGGCCGTGGGCGTGACGCTGCAAGTCGGCCTTATCGCCATCGCCACCTCGCTGCTGGTGGCGCTGGTGAATGCGGCGATCCTGGTGTTACGCACACCTTACCTGCAACGCCTGGTAGGGCTGTACGTGGAGCTGGCCCGCAACACGCCGCTGCTTATCCAGTTGTTTTTCGTCTACTTCGCCTTGCCGGCGCTGGGCATTAAGGTGTCGGGGTTTGCCGCTGCGATCATCACCATGACGTTCCTGGGCGGTGCCTATCTCACGGAAGTGCTGCGTGCGGGCGTGGACGCGGTGCCCCAGGCGCAATTGGAGTCCGGTCGTTCCATCGGCCTGTCCCACGGGCAGTTGCTGCGCTACGTGATCCTGCCGCAGGCCGGGATCCTCAGCCTGCCGTCGCTGTTCGCCAACTTCATTTTCCTGCTCAAGGAGACCACCGTGGTCTCGGCCGTGGCGGTGCCGGAGATTCTCTACACCACCAAAAGCTACATCGCGCTCTACTACAAGACCTACGAAATGCTCGCCGTGCTGACGCTGATTTGCGTGCTGCTGTTCTTGCCGCTGTCGCTGCTGCTCAGCCGCCTGGAAAGGAGGCTCCAGCATGGCCAGTTCGGGTCTTGAGTTGCTGTGGGTGTCGTTGCCGCAACTGGGCAAGGGCGCCGCGCAAACCTTGTCGATTTCCTTCCTGAGCATCGCCCTCAGCACCGTGGGCGGCGTGCTTTATGGAGTGTTGCGGACGCTGGGCGTGAAGGGCGTGGATGTCGTTCTGCGGGTCTACCTGGAGTTGTTCCGAGCGATTCCGGTGCTGGTCTGGTTGTACTTGCTGTTCTTCGGCCTGCCGATCTTTTTCGGCCTGAGCCTTCCAAGTTTTTGGTGCGCGGTCCTGGTGTTGTCGTTGTGGGGCGCCAGTGAGGTGGGTGAAGTGGTACGCGGTGCATTGCATTCGCTGCCGCGCGGCCAGCGCGAGGCGGGCTTGTCCATTGGCCTGAACGGTCCGCAACTCTACGGCCAGGTGCTGTTGCCGCAAGCGCTCAGACGCATGACTCCGCCAACCATCAACGTCTACACACGCATCATCAAGACCAGCTCCCTGGCCGTGCTGATCGGCGTGGTGGACGTGATCAAGGTCGGCCAGCAGATCATCGAGCGCACCTACGAGTCCGTGCTGATCTACGGCGCGCTGTTCCTGTTTTTCTTTTTTATCTGCTACCCGCTTTCGGCCGCCTCCCGCGTGCTGGAACGGCGCTGGACGCAAGCATGAGCGCATTGATCGAGTTCAAGGATTTCAACAAGTTTTTCGGTGAGCAGCAGGTGCTGGATGGTATCGATCTGCAAGTGCAGTCGGGCGAAGTGATCGTCATCCTCGGCCCCAGTGGTTGCGGCAAAAGTACTTTGCTGCGTTGTCTCAATGGGCTGGAAGTGGCCCACAGCGGCAGCTTGGCATTCGCCGGTCGCGAGTTGCTGGACAAGGGCACCGACTGGCGCGAAGTACGGCAGCAGATCGGCATGGTATTCCAGAGCTATCACCTGTTCCCGCACATGAGCGTGCTCGATAACCTGCTGCTCGGCCCGCTCAAAGTGCAAAAACGCGACCGCCGCGAAGCGCGCGCACAGGCCGAAGCCTTGCTGGCGCGGGTGGGGCTGCTGGACAAGCGCGATGCCTTTCCCCGCCAACTCTCCGGCGGCCAGCAGCAACGCATTGCCATCGTGCGTTCGCTGTGCATGAACCCCAAGGTCATGTTGTTCGATGAGGTCACCGCCGCCCTTGATCCGGAAATGGTCAAGGAAGTGTTGGACGTCATCCAGGGCCTGGCCCGCGAAGGCATGACGCTGTTGATCGTCACCCACGAAATGGCCTTCGCCCGCGCCGTGGCTGACCGCATCGTGTTCATGGACGCCGGGCGGATCCTTGAACAAAACCTTCCCGAGATTTTCTTTACGAACCCGCAAACCGCACGAGCGCAGCAGTTTCTGGAGAAGTTCTCCTACGTCGCCGCACTACCCAAAACGACTCAAACAAAGGAACTGGAACTGTCATGAAAACTGCCAAGTCTTCTCTGCTGCTACTGCCGTTGCTCGCCGCCGCTTTACTGGCCGGCTGCAATAAAACCGAAGAACCGCCGAAGCCGAACGTTGCCAGCCCAAGCGCTGCGTCGACCAGCTACCTGGACAAAATCAAGGCGCGGGACAAATTGATTGTCGGCGTCTTCACCGACAAACCACCGTTTGGCTTCGTCGATGAGGCGGGGCGTTATGTCGGCTTCGATACCGACATCGGTCGTCGATTCGCCAAGGACCTGCTCGGCGATGAAAACAAGGTCGAGTTCGTCGCGGTCGAACCGGCGAGTCGGATTCCGTTCCTGCAAAGTGACAAGGTCGACCTGATCCTGGCCAACATGACCGTGACCCCGGAGCGCAAGGAAGCGGTGGAGTTCACCAACCCGAACCTGAAAGTCGCGGTACAGGCGCTGGTGCCACAAGCCAGCGCGGTGAAAAGCCTCGATGACCTGGCGAGCCGCACCACCATCGTCACCACCGGCACCACGGCGGACATCTGGCTGACCAAAAATCATCCGGACTGGAAGCTGCTCAAGTTCGAGAAAAATTCCGAGTCTTTGCAAGCCCTGGCCAACGGGCGTGGCGATGCCTATGCCCAGGACAATCTGGTGCTATTCAGTTGGGCCAAGCAGAACCCCGGCTATCGCGTGCTGGAGCAGACACTGGGCGCCGAAGCGCCGATTGCGCCGGCGGTGAAGAAGGGCAACATCGAGCTGCGTGATTGGGTCAATGCCGAGTTGGCGAAGTTGGGTGAAGAGAAGTACCTGCTCAAGCTGTACGACCAATACGTGCGCAAGGAACTGAGCGATGACACCAAGCCGGAGAGTGTGATTGTCGAGGGTGGCAAATGGCAGGGGTGATTCTCTGAGGGTTGTGTAGACCTTCAGCGCGCCTTCGCGAGCAAGCTCGCTCCCACAGGGAAATTGTGTGTGGGGGCGAGCTTGCTCGCGATCCGGTTTACAGGCGCCATTCAATCCGGCCAGTGCCACGCAGGCTCATCCAGCGCCCGCTGCCCGACGATCCCGGTCTGTCCAAGGTCTTTCTCCAGCACGATGCAATTGCACTGCTCATCCTGTTCCAGGGCGGCGATCAGGCGTGTGGCGTGGGACACGACCCAGACCTGGCAATTTGCCGAGGCGCGGATGATCAACCGCGCCAGGGCCGGCAGCAGGTCCGGGTGCAGGCTGGTTTCCGGTTCGTTGAGCACCATCAGCGAAGGTGGTCGTGGGGTGAGCAGGGCGGCCACCAGCAACAAATAGCGCAGGGTCCCGTCCGACAGTTCGGCGGCGGACAGCGGCCGCAACAGGCCATGTTGTTGAAACGCGATGGCGAAACGTCCGCCTTGCAGTTTCTCGATGTTCAGGCGGGCACCGGGGAACGCGTCGCCGATGGCGGCATGCAGGGCTTCGTCGTCACCGATTTCAAGGATGGTCTGCAGGGCGGCGGCCAGGTCGCGTCCGTCGTGGTGCAGCACCGGCGTGCGGGTGCCCAGTTGCGGTTGGCGCACCGGGGCGTCGGCGTCGCTGCGAAAATGGTCATAGAAGCGCCAGCGACGAATGAACTCGCGCATCTGCAGGACCTCCGGCGAAGTGCGCAGACTGCCGACCTGGTCGAACAGGCTGTCGAAGGTGGGTGTGTGCTGGGCCAGCACATCCCAGGAACGGCCTTCGCGGGCACGGATCATCGGCCCGTTGCGGTCCACCAGCAGGCTGGCGGGCCGAAACACCGGGCCGGCCCAGATGCATTCGCGCTTGATTTCAGGGTCCAGCGAGAACGCTGAACTGCTAGGCTCCGGCAAGCCCAGGGCGATCGAATAGCTGAAGTCTTCCCCGGCGAAGCCCAGGCGCAGGCGCTTGGTGCCCTGGCGCACAATCGCCTGGACCGGCACCTCGCCGTTACGCATGCGGCGGCTGATTTCCTCCGGGCCGGCCCAGAAGGTCGAGTCGAGTCCGCCTTCACGGGCCAGGGCGTTGACCACCCCACCCTGGGCCGTCTCGGCCAGCAGGCGCAGGGCGCGGTACAGATTGGATTTGCCGCTGCCGTTGGGGCCGGTGATCAGGTTCAGCCGGCCCAGGGGGATGACCAATTTATTGATCGAACGGTAGTTGGCCACCGCCAATATCTTGAGCATGCCTGTTTCCTTTGCACGGGCGTCAGGAGCAAGTCTGCCCGATTGCTGTGCTTTCAGTGAACCCTGTTCTAAGCTCACAGTCGTATCGTCACTGGTACGTCCGTACAACGCAAAGGAGTCTGCATGACTGGTCCCGGAATCAAATGGGTTATTGGTTTGGGCGTGTGTGCATTGTTGACGGGGTGCGGTGATAAGAAGCCCGAAGAAAAAGCCCTGCCGCGGGTTTTCGTGCAGCAAGCCGTGCCCAGTGAATACGCAGCCTCGGTGACCCTGACCGGCGACGTCCAGGCGCGGGTGCAGGCCGATCTGTCGTTTCGTGTGGGCGGCAAGATCATCGAGCGCAAGGCCGATGTCGGTGACCGGGTCTCGGCCCGGCAAGTGCTGGCTCGGCTCGATCCCCGGGATCTGCAGACCAACGTCGACTCCGCCGAGGCGCAGGTGGCCGCCGAGCAGGCGCGGGTCAAGCAGAGTGCGGCGGCGTTTGTACGCCAGCAGAAACTCCTGCCCAAGGGCTACACCAGCCAGAGCGAATACGACGCGGCCCAGGCTCAACTGCGCAGCAGCCAGAGTGCGCTGACCGCTGCCCAAGCCCAGTTGGCCAACGCCCGTGAGCAACTGAGCTACACCGCGCTGATTGCCGAGGCCCCGGGCATCATCACCGCGCGCCAGGCGGAAGTCGGCCAGGTGGTGCAGGCCACGGAGCCGATCTTCAGCCTGGCCCGGGACGGCGAACGCGACGCGGTGTTCAACATCTACGAATCGCTGTTGAGCGAACCACCGTCGGACCCTGCAATCACCATCAGTCTGCTGGATGACCCTGCCATCAAGACCACCGGCACGGTGCGCGAAATCACCCCGGCGGTGTCCGCCCAGACCGGCACCGTGCAGGTCAAGGTCACCCTCAATGATTTGCCCGAAGGCATGCGCCTTGGGTCGGTGGTCAGCGCCACGGCCAAGTCCGCCGGCAAGACCGCCTTCGAGCTGCCTTGGTCGGCCCTGACCAAGAACCTCAGTGAGCCGGCCGTGTGGCTGGTGGATAGTGAGGGCAAGGCGCAGTTGCAAACGGTGACGGTCGGCCGCTATCTGACCGGCAAGGTCATCATCAGCGACGGCCTCAAGGGCGGTGAGAAAGTCGTCACCGCAGGCGGGCAGTTGCTGCACCCCGGTGTACGCGTCGAGATCGCTGAAAACACCTATGGAAAATCCACGCCGGGAGCCCAGCCATGAAGCGTTTATGGATGGTTTTGGCCGGCCTGTTGCTGGCCGCCTGCTCCAAGGAAGAAGCACCGCCCGAACCGGTGCGCCCGGTGTTGTCCGTTGAGGTCCAGGCCCTTGACCAGCAGGCACTCGGGCGATTCGCCGGGAATATCCAGGCGCGATACGAGAGCAACGTGGGTTTCCGCGTGCCAGGCCGCATCGCCAGCCGCAATGTCGATGTCGGTGCTGAAGTGAAGAAGGGCGACTTGCTCGCCACGCTCGACCCCACCGACCAGCAGAACCAGTTGCGCGCCGCCCAGGGCGACCTGGCGCGGATCGAGGCGCAGTACATCAATGCCCAGGCCAATGCCCGTCGCCAGCAGCAATTGTTCGACCGTGGCGTTGGGGCCCAGGCGCAACTGGACATCGCCCAGACCGATCTGAAAACCACCGGCGCCTCTCTCGAGCAGGCCCGAGCCTCGGTGGAGCAGGCCCGCGACCAGCTCAACTACAGCGAACTGCGTACCGACCACGACGCCATCGTCACTGCCTGGAATGCCGAAGCCGGGCAGGTGGTCACCGCCGGCCAACAAGTGGTGACCCTGGCCCGCCCGGACGTCAAGGAAGCGGTGATCGACCTGCCGGCCGGGCTGGTCGAACGCCTGCCCACGGACGTGGTGTTCGAGGTTGCGGCGCAAATGGACCCCACTATCCACACCAGCGCCATCGTGCGCGAGATCGAACCCCAGGCCCAGAGCGCTACTCGTACCCGCCGCGCGCGCCTGACGCTGACCGACACACCGCCAGGTTTTCGCCTGGGCACGGCCATCAGTGTGACCCTGAGCTCGACCATCGAACCGCGCATCGAGCTGCCGCTCAGCGCAGTGCAAGAGATCGACGGCAAGGCGCGCATCTGGCTCATCGACCCGCAGAGCCAGACCGTCTCCCCCCGCGAAGTACGGATTCTCGAACGCTCCAACGATTCGGTGCTGGTGGCCAACGGCATCAAGGTCGGCGACCGCGTGGTCAGCGCCGGCGTGAACAGCCTCAAGCCGGGGCAGAAAGTGAAACTCGACGAGGACGCACGATGAAAGGGCCTTTCAACTTATCCGAATGGGCCCTGCGGCATCAGTCGTTCGTCTGGTACCTGATGTTCGTGGCGCTGTTGATGGGCGTGTTCTCGTACATGAACCTGGGGCGGGAGGAAGACCCCTCGTTCACCATCAAGACCATGATTATCCAGACCCGCTGGCCGGGCGCGACCCAGGAAGAAACCCTCAAGCAGGTCACTGACCGCATCGAGAAGAAACTCGAAGAGCTCGATTCCCTCGACTACGTCAAAAGCTACACCCGTCCGGGCGAATCCACGGTGTTCGTGTACCTGCTCGACACCACCGGGGCCAAGGACATCCCCGAGATCTGGTACCAGGTGCGCAAGAAGATCGACGACATTCGTGGCGACTTCCCCCAAGGGCTGCAAGGCCCGGGTTTCAACGACGAGTTCGGTGACGTGTACGGTTCGGTGTACGCCTTCACCGGTGACGGTCTGTCGATGCGTCAGTTGCGCGACTACGTGGAGCAGGTGCGTGCCGAGATTCGCGACGTGCCCGGGCTGGGCAAGGTGGAAATGCTCGGCGAGCAGGATGAAGTGCTGTACCTGAACTTCTCCACGCGCAAACTCGCTGCGCTGGGCATCGATCAGCGCCAGGTGGTGCAGAGTCTGCAATCGCAGAATGCCGTGACGCCGGCCGGGGTGATCGACGCGGGGCCGGAGCGGATTTCCGTGCGTACGTCCGGGCAGTTCCAGTCGGAAAAAGACCTGGCCAATGTCAACCTGCGGCTCAATGACCGGTTCTATCGACTGGCCGACATCGCTGATATCAGCCGGGGTTATGTCGACCCCGCCACACCGATGTTCCGCTTCAACGGCACGCCGGCCATTGGCCTGGCCATCGCGATGAAGAAGGGTGGCAACATCCAGGATTTCGGCAAGGCGCTGCATGCGCGCATGAACGAACTGACCGCCGACCTGCCGGTGGGCGTTGGCGTGCACACCGTTTCAGACCAGGCCGAGGTGGTGGAAGAGGCCGTCGGCGGCTTTACCAGCGCCTTGTTCGAGGCGGTGATCATTGTACTGGTCGTCAGCTTCATCAGCCTTGGCGTACGGGCCGGGCTGGTGGTGGCCTGTTCGATTCCACTGGTGCTGGCGATGGTCTTCCTGTTCATGGAATACAGCGGTATCACCATGCAGCGGATTTCCCTTGGCGCGTTGATCATCGCCCTCGGACTGCTGGTGGACGACGCGATGATCACCGTGGAGATGATGGTCACGCGCCTGGAAAAAGGTGACAGCAAGGAACAGGCCGCGACCTTTGCCTATACCTCGACGGCGTTCCCGATGCTTACCGGGACCCTGGTGACCGTCGCCGGTTTCGTGCCCATCGGCCTGAATGCCAGCTCTGCCGGTGAGTACACCTTTACCCTGTTCGCGGTGATCGCGGTAGCGATGCTGGTGTCGTGGATCGTCGCGGTGCTGTTTGCCCCGGTGATCGGCGTGCATATTCTCAGCACCAACGTCAAACCCCACAGCGCCGAGCCGGGGCGGATCGGCCGAGCCTTCAACGGCGGTCTGCTGTGGGCGATGCGCAATCGCTGGTGGGCCATCGGCATCACGATATTGCTGTTTGTGCTGGCGGTGTTTTGCATGCGCTTCGTGCAGAACCAGTTTTTTCCATCGTCGGACCGACCGGAAATTCTGGTGGACCTCAACCTGCCGCAAAACGCCTCGATGGACGAGACCCGCAAAGCCGTCGACCGCCTGGAAGCGACCCTCAAGGGTGACCCGGACATCGCGCGGTGGAGCACCTACATCGGCGAAGGCGCGATTCGCTTCTACCTGCCGCTGGACCAGCAATTGCAGAACCCCTACTACGCGCAGCTGGTGATCGTCAGCAAGGGCCTGGAGTCGCGCAACGCCCTGACCGAGCGCCTGCAAAAGCGTCTGCGCGAGGATTTCGTCGGCATTGGCAGTTACGTGCAGGCCCTGGAAATGGGCCCGCCGGTGGGCCGGCCGATCCAGTACCGGGTCAGTGGCAAGGACGTAGACCAGGTGCGCAAGCACGCCATCGAGCTGGCCACCGAGCTGGACAAGAACTCGCACATCGGCGAAATCATTTACGACTGGAACGAGCCGGGCAAGGTCCTGCGCATTGATATCGCCCAGGACAAGGCGCGGCAATTGGGCTTGTCTTCCGATGATGTGGCCAGGCTGATGAACAGCATCGTCAGCGGCTCGCCAGTGACCCAGGTCAACGACGATATTTACCTGATCGACGTGGTCGGTCGCGCAGAGGATGCCGAGCGCGGTTCGCCGGAAACCCTGCAGAACTTGCAAATCGTCACGCCGAGCGGCACCTCGATTCCGCTGCTGGCGTTCGCCACGGTGCGTTATGAACTGGAACAGCCGCTGGTATGGCGTCGCGACCGCAAGCCGACCATCACCATCAAGGCCGCAGTGCGCGACGAGATCCAGCCCACCGACCTGGTCAAGCAATTGCAACCGGACATCGACAAGTTCGCCGCCGGCCTGCCGGTGGGTTACAAGGTCGCCACGGGCGGTACGGTGGAAGAAAGCAGCAAGGCCCAAGGGCCGATCGCCAGTGTCGTGCCGCTGATGCTGTTTCTGATGGCGACCTTCCTGATGATCCAGTTGCACAGCGTGCAGAAACTGTTCCTGGTGGCGAGCGTCGCGCCCCTGGGGTTGATCGGCGTGGTGCTGGCGCTGGTGCCGACGGGCACGCCCATGGGCTTCGTGGCGATCCTCGGGATCCTCGCCTTGATCGGCATCATCATCCGTAACTCGGTGATCCTGGTGACCCAGATCGACGAATACGAACGTGACGGCTACGAGCCCTGGGACGCGGTGGTGGAGGCCACCGAACATCGGCGCCGGCCGATCCTGCTCACGGCCGCCGCGGCGAGCCTGGGGATGATCCCGATTGCCCGGGAAGTGTTCTGGGGGCCGATGGCCTACGCGATGATCGGCGGGATCATCATCGCCACGCTGCTGACACTGCTGTTCCTGCCGGCGCTGTATGTAGCCTGGTACAAGATCCGCGAGCCCAAGCGCGATTGATCGTCATTGCAACGAGAACTGCCATGCACTGCTTCTGTGGCGAGGGAGCTTGCTCCCGCTGGGCTGCTGCGCAGCCCTATCGCGAGCTTGCTCGCGATGAGGCCAGCCCGGTCACCCTGGCCTTTTACTTGCGCAACAACCGCAACCCATTGAACACCACCAACAAACTCACCCCCATGTCGGCGAACACCGCCATCCACATGGTGGCAAGTCCGGCGAAGGTGACCCCAAGGAAAATCGCCTTGATCACCAATGCCAGGGCAATGTTCTGCTTGAGGATGCTGGACGTCTGCCGCGACAGGCGAATGAACGCCGGAATCTTGCGCAGATCATCGTCCATCAGCGCGACGTCGGCGGTCTCGATGGCGGTGTCGGTGCCAGCCGCCGCCATGGCGAAACCGATTTCCGAACGGGCCAGAGCCGGGGCGTCGTTGATGCCGTCGCCGACCATGCCGACGCGGTGACCCTGGGCATACAGCGCTTCAATGGCTTGCAGCTTGTCTTCCGGCAACAAGTCCCCCCGCGCCTGATCCATGCCCACCTGCGCGGCAATCGCTTCGGCGGTGTGGGCGTTGTCGCCGGTGAGCATCAGGGTCTTGATGCCAAGGTCGTGCAATTGCCGGATGGCTTCGCGGCTGGAGTCCTTTACGGTGTCCGCCACGGCAAACAGCGCCAATGGGCCTGTAACGTCGAGCAGCAGCACCACCGACTTGCCTTGTTTTTCCAGGGCGAAGAGTTTTTCTTCCAGTTCGGGAGAGCACAGGCCGAGGTCTTCCACCAGGCGGTGATTGCCCAAGTGATAGGTCTGGCCGCCGATGTCGCCGCGCACGCCGCGCCCGGCAAGCGCCTCAAAGTTATCCACAACCTGCGGGGCCAGTTGCTTTTCCACCGCCGCATTGGCAATCGCCCGGGACACCGGGTGGTCGGAGCGGGCGGCGAGGCTGGCGGCCAGGGTCGGGGCGGTGCTTTCCACCGTCGGGTCCAGGGCCACGTAGTCGGTTTGCACCGGTTTGCCGTGGGTGATCGTACCGGTCTTGTCCAAGGCCAGGTAGTCGAGCTTGTAGCCGCCCTCCAGGTACACGCCGCCCTTGACCAGGATGCCTTTGCGCGCCGCGGCGGCGAGGCCGCTGACGATGGTCACGGGCGTGGAAATCACCAGTGCGCAGGGGCAGGCGACCACCAGCAGCACCAGCGCCCGGTAGATCCAGTCGAACCACGCCGCGCCCATGAACAGCGGCGGGATGACGGCCACGGCCAAAGCCAGGGCGAACACCGCCGGGGTGTAGATTTTCGAGAACTGATCGACGAAACGCTGGGTCGGTGCGCGGGAGCCCTGGGCTTGCTCCACGGCGTGGATGATCCGCGCCAGGGTGGATTGGTCGGCCGCCGCGGTCACACTGTATTCCAGTTCGCCGGCCTGGTTGATGGTGCCGGCGAACACTTTGTCGCCGACGGTTTTTTCCACCGGCAGGCTTTCGCCGGTGATCGGTGCCTGGTCGATGGTGGAGCGGCCGGCGACCACGTCACCGTCCAGGCCCACGCGTTCGCCGGGGCGCACCCGCACCCGCGCGCCGAGGGCTATGGCCTTGACCTCCTGTACCTGCCAGCTGCCATCGGCCTGTTGCACGGTGGCCTGTTCCGGGGCCATCTGCATCAGACCACTGATGGCGTTACGCGCCCGGTCCAGGGATTTGGCTTCGATCAGCTCGGCCACGGTGAACAGGAACATCACCATCGCCGCTTCGGGCCATTGGCCGATCAGCACGGCACCGGTCACGGCGATGCTCATCAGCGCATTGATGTTCAGGTTGCGGTTCTTCAGGGCGATCCAGCCCTTCTTGTACGTGCCCAGGCCCCCGCTGAGGATCGACACCAACGCCACCAGCGCGACCACCCAGTTTGGCGCGGCATTGGTGAAATGGATCACCTCGGCGCCCACGGCCGTCACGCCGGACAGCGCCAACGGCCACCAGGGTTTGGCCGGGGCGGGCAGGTCGTTGGTTTGCGGTTTCTGGCCCGGGGTCAGCGGGTCGGCCTGCATCCCTAAGGACTCGATGGCCTGGATGATCGGCGCGTCGCTGGGCAAATTGTGAGTCACGCCCAGCACACGGTTGATCAGGTTGAATTCCAGTCGCTGCACACCCTCGAGCTTGCCGAGCTTGTTCTGGATCAGTGTCTGTTCGGTGGGGCAGTCCATGGCTTCGATGCGGAAACTGCTCAGCCGTGCACCGTCCGTCGGTGTTTTGCCGAGGTTGACCACCGCTGGCGCCGCTTTCGAGGCGCAGCAGGAATGCCCATGGTCATGGCCGTGGTCGGATTTGTGAGTGTGAAGGGAATCGCTCATCGGGTGACGTCCGTGAAAAGTGCCTGTTGCGCAGTAAAGACCCTGTAGCCACTATAGGGTCAAGCACCTATTTCGGAGGCCGCCTCATGAAGATCGGAGAACTGGCGAAAATCACCGACTGCCAGGTCGAAACCATCCGCTATTACGAGCGCGAAGGCCTGCTGCCGGAACCGGCCCGCAGCGACGGCAATTACCGCGTCTACACCCAGGCCCATGCCGAGCGGCTGACGTTCATCCGCAACTGCCGCACCCTGGACATGACCCTGGAAGAAATCCGCAGCCTCCTGGCCCTGCGCGACAGCCCCCAGGACCAATGCGAAAGCGTCAATGCGCTGATCGACGAACACATCCAGCACGTCAAGGCCCGTATCGATGGCCTACTGGCCCTGCAGACACAACTGATCGACTTGCGCCATCGCTGTGGCGAAGGGCCGGACCCGGATCAATGCGGGATCTTGCAGCGGTTGGAGGTGAGCGGGGCGGTGGCGCCGGAGGTGGAGCATTCGCATGTGGGGCGCAGTCATGGGCATTGAGTGCCTTGAACCCTCAGGAAACCCAATGTGTGAGCGGGCTTGCTCGCGAATGCGGTGTGTCAGGTTGTACATTCGCTAGTTGACACACCGCTTTCGCGAGCAAGCCCGCTCCCACTGGGGAGGGGGGTGTGGCTTAGACGGCCATTGGCGCGGTCATCGGCGCGTGGTGCTGGTAGCCTTCAAGGGAGAAGTCGCCCGGCTCCACCAACTCCAGCCATTCCGGCTGGTACACACCGGTCTTGGCAAACTCTGGCACGCGCTCGGAAATCACCAGTTTCGGCATCGGGAACGGCTCGCGCTTGAGCTGTTCGTTGAGCATGTCCAAGTGGTTTTCGTAGACGTGGGCGTCACCGATGAAATAGGTGAACCAGCGCGGCGTGTAGCCGGTCAGGCGACCGATCAGGCTCAGCAGCGCGGCGCCTTCGGTGAGGTTGAACGGCGTGCCCAGGCCCAGGTCGTTGGAACGGATGTAGAGGGTCAGGGAAATTTCCCGGGTCTCGACATTCGGGTGGAACTGGTACAGCAGATGGCACGGCGGCAGGGCCATCTCATCGAGCTGGGCGCAGTTCCAGCCGTGGAACAGGATACGCCGGCTGCCCGGGTCCTTGATGATGGTGTCGACGCACTGGCGAACCTGGTCGATGGCCTTGTACAGCACCACGTAGGCCTGGTCGTTTTCTTCGCCTTCGGCGATCTGCCGGTAACCCTGGGCCAGCGTCTGCTCGATGGCCGCCGGGTTGCTCAGGGGGATCTGTTTGTAGGCCGGCCATTTGCGCCATTGCACGCCGTAGATCTCGCCCAGGTCGTCGTCGCCCTGGCGGAACGGGTTGGCCAGCCATTGGGCGTTTTCGTTGGCGTTCTGGTCCCAGACCTTGCAGCCCAGGGCGCGGAACTCGGCGGCATTGTTCACGCCACGGAGAAAACCGCACATTTCGCCGATGGCCGACTTGAAGGCCATCTTGCGGGTGGTGATGGCCGGGAAGCCGTCCTGCAAGTCATAGCGCAGCATGGCGCCGGGGAAGCTGATGGTGTTCACACCAGTGCGGTTGGCTTGCTTGGTGCCGTTCTTGATGACGTGGGCCACCAGATCGAGATATTGCTTCATGGGTTACCTGTGTCCTTGAACCCGGGGCCAGCGCCCCGGGGTTCGAATTTTAAACCTTGGCCGCCGCAGCCGGCGCTCGATGATAAGCCAGCCAGATCAGCGCCAGGCCACCGATGATCATCGGCAGGCACAGCACCTGGCCCATGGTCAGCCAGTTCCAGGCCAGGTAGCCGAGCTGGGCATCCGGTACACGGACGAATTCAACGATGAAGCGGAAGATCCCGTAGAACAGCGCGAACATGCCCGACACCGCCATGGTCGGCCGTGGCTTGCGCGAGAACAGCCAGAGGATCAGGAACAACGCCACGCCTTCGAGGGCGAACTGGTACAGCTGCGACGGGTGGCGCGGCAGCTGCGCCGGGTCGCTGAACGGCGGGAAGATCATCGCCCACGGCACGTCGGTCGGCTTGCCCCACAATTCGGCATTGATGAAGTTGCCGATGCGCCCGGCGCCCAGGCCGATCGGCACCATCGGTGCGACGAAGTCCATCAGCTCGAAAAACGACTTGTTGTTGCGCTTGCCGAACCACAACGCCGCCAGCATCACGCCGATGAACCCGCCGTGGAACGACATGCCGCCCTTCCAGACTTCGAAGATCAGCGTCGGGTTGGCCAGGTATGCGCTCAGGTCGTAGAACAGCACGTAGCCCAGGCGTCCGCCGACGATCACGCCCATGGACAACCAGAACACCAGGTCGGAGAGCTTTTCCTTGTTCCAGGTCGGGTCGAAGCGGTTGAGCCGGCGCGACGCCAGCAGCCAGGCGCCGCCGATGCCGATCAGGTACATCAGGCCGTACCAGTGGATTTTCAGCGGGCCGATGGCCAAGGCTACCGGATCGATCTGCGGGTAAGGCAGCATTGATATTCCTCGTAAACGTCAAAAATGCCCGGGCGACGCTGCCACCTCGGGATTAAGCCAGGATTGCGTCAGAACAGAAAACTCAAGCCCACGCAGAATAGCAAGGCGGCGAACAGCCGCTTGAGCAAGCGCGGAGACAGGCGATGGGCCAGCCGCGCGCCGAAACGGGCGAAGACCATGCTGGTCAAGGCGATGCCCAGAAGCGCCGGCAAATACACAAAACCGAGACTATGGGCCGGCAGCAGCGGATCGTGCCAGCCCAGAATCATGAAACTTAACGCACTGACCACGGCGATGGGCAGTCCGCAGGCCGATGACGTCGCGACCGCTTGCTGCATCGGCACGCTGCGCCAGGTCAGGAACGGCACGGTCAGCGAACCGCCGCCGATGCCGAAAATCGCCGAGGCCCAGCCGATCACGCTGCCGGCCACGGTCAGCCCGGCCTTGCCCGGTACGGTGCGGCTGGCCTTGGGCTTGACATCCAGGGCCAGTTGCACGGCAACGATCAGGGCGAACACGCCGATGATCTTCTGCAGGTGCGGGCCGGAAATCGCTTCGGCGGTGATCGCGCCGAAACCGGCGCCGATCAGGATCCCGACGGTCATCCAGGCGAAGATCGGCCAGCGCACCGCGCCCTTGCGCTGATGCTCGCGCACGGCGTTGACCGAGGTGAAGATGATCGATGCCAGGGACGTGCCGACGGCCAGGTGCGTCAACACCTGCGGATCGAAACCCTGCAGGGTGAAACTGAACACCAGCACCGGGACGATGATGATCCCGCCCCCCACGCCGAACAGCCCGGCCAGCACGCCCGCGCAGGCGCCAAGCAGCAGATAGAGCACAAATTCCACCAGACGCTCCCCGCCCATCCCCGAAATAAGAGCGGCATGGTAACGGATCCAGGGCTCCAGGCTCCACTGAAGGCGATGGATGTGCGGGCGATGGATGGGTAGAGTGATCTATAGCTGACTCGCAGCGGAACCTCTGTGGCGGGGGGATTTATCCCCGTTGGGCTGCGAAGCAGCCCTGAAAACCCGGCATCTCGGTGCGTCAGGTTGGTTGAGTTAGCCGTTCTGGGGCTGCTTCGCAGCCCAGCGGGGATAAATCCCCTCGCCACAAAAGCGGAGTGTTCGGTTCATTTTTTAACAGGACGACCTGATGTGCCTGATCGTATTGGCTTGGCGACCCGGCCACGCCCAACCGCTGATCGTGGCGGCCAACCGCGACGAATTCTACGCCCGGCCGACCTTGCCCCTGGCCCAATGGCCTGACGCGCCCCATGTCCATGCCGGGCGCGATCTCGAAGCCGGTGGCACCTGGCTCGGCATTGGTGCCGAAGGTCGTTTTGCCGCCCTGACTAACATCCGCGACCCGGGCCAATTGCCGGCCTTCAAGTCGCGCGGTGAGCTGGTAGCGCGGTTCCTGACCGGGAAGCTGTCGATTGCCGATTACCTCGGCGAAATCGTGCCCCGCGCCAACGAGTATGGTGGTTTCAACCTGCTGCTTGGCGATGGCAACGAGCTGTGGCACTACAACGCCCGCGATACCCAGCCCCAGCGGCTGGCCGAGGGCGTCTATGGTTTGTCGAACGCTGGGCTGAACACGCCATGGCCCAAATTGCTCAAGGCTCGGGCGGCCCTGGGCGAGGTACTGGACGATCCGCAGCCCCAGGCCTTGTTGGCGCTGCTGAACGACCCACAACCCGCGCCGGTGGCGGAACTGCCAGACACGGGCGTGGGCCTGGCGACCGAGATGCTGCTATCGAGTGTGTTCATTGCCAGCCCGGCCTACGGGACGCGGGCGAGTACGGCGCTGATTGTCCATGCCGATGGGACACGGCACATGGTCGAGCGCAGTTTCGGGCCCCACGGGGGGCATTTGGGGGAGGTGGAGCTGCGAGTTTGAGGGATTAGCGAGGACCTGTGGCGAGGGAGCTTGCTCCCGCTCGGCTGCGAAGCAGTCGCAAACCTGCTGACGCAATTCTATGCAAGATTGCAATCAGGAGTGCTTCGCACTCCAGCGGGAGCAAGCTCCCTCGCCACAAATGCTCGTTGGACGGCCTAGAGCGTCTTGTTCGAAGCCGGATTGATCATCCGCGCCAACCCAAGGTTCTTCAGCGCCAGTTGCAGGGAGCTGTGGATCACTTGCGGGTTGTCGATGGTCATCACTTCCGCCAGCAATTCCTGGGCCTTGCTGAGGTTGATCTGGCGCAGCATCCACTTCACTTTCGGCAGGTTGGTGGCGTTCATCGACAGGCTGTCGAACCCCATTGCCATCAGCAGCACCGCGGCCGCCGGGTCGCCGGCCATCTCGCCGCAGATGCTCACCGGCTTGCCTTCGGCATGGGCGTCACGTACCACGTTCTGCAGGGCTTGCAGCACCGCCGGGTGCAGGTAGTCATACAGGTCGGCGACCCGTGGGTTGTTGCGGTCCACGGCCAGCAGGTACTGGGTCAGGTCGTTGGAACCTACCGAGAGGAAGTCCACCTGCCGTGCCAGTTCCTTGGTCTGGTACACCGCGGCCGGGATCTCGATCATCACCCCCACCGGTGGCATCGGCACGTCGGTGCCTTCGTCGCGCACTTCGCCCCAGGCCCGGTGGATCAGGTGCAGGGCTTCTTCCAGTTCATGGGTGCCGGAGATCATCGGCAACAGGATGCGCAGGTTGTTCAGGCCCTCGCTGGCCTTGAGCATGGCGCGGGCCTGGACCAGGAAGATTTCCGGGTGGTCGAGCGTCACGCGGATGCCGCGCCAGCCGAGGAACGGGTTGTCTTCCTTGATCGGGAAGTAGGACAGGGACTTGTCGCCGCCGATGTCCAGGCTGCGCATGGTCACCGGTTGCGGGTGGAACGCGGCCAGTTGCTCACGGTAGATCGCCAGCTGTTCCTTTTCGCTGGGGAAGCGCTGGTTGATCATGAACGGCACTTCGGTGCGGTACAGGCCCACACCCTCGGCCCCACGCTTCTGTGCCCGGGCCACGTCGGCCAGCAGGCCGGTGTTGACCCACAGCGGCATGCGGTGGCCGTCGAGGGTCACGCACGGCAGGTCCCGCAGCGCATCCAGTCCCAGGGACAGTTGCTTCTCTTCCTCCACCACATCGGCAAACTGCTTGCGCAGGACGTCGCTGGGGTTGGTGTAGACCTCGCCGTGGTAGCCATCGACGATCATCTGGATGCCGTCGACCTTGGAGTATGGCAGGTCCACCAGGCCCATCACCGTCGGGATACCCATGGCCCGGGCCAGGATCGCCACGTGGGAGTTGCCCGAGCCCAATACCGAGACCAGCCCCGCCAGCTTGCCTTCGGGCACTTCGCCGAGCATGGCCGGGGTCAGCTCTTCGCTGACCAGGATGGTGTTGTCCGGGTAGACCAGGGTCTGCTGGCGCTCCTGCTGCAAGTAGGCCAGCAAGCGGCGGCCAAGGTCCTTGACGTCCGAGGCGCGCTCGCGCAGGTAGGCGTCGTCCATCAGTTCGAAGCGGTTGACGTGATCGGTCACCACCTGGCGCAGCGCGCCCTGGGCCCACTGGCCGGTCTTGATGACGGTGGTCACTTCGCTGCCCAGGGAGGCATCGTCGAGCATCATCAGGTAAACGTCGAACAACGCGCGCTCTTCAGGGCGCAGCTGCGTCGCCAGCTTGGCCGACAGGGCCCGCATGTCGGCCCGCACGCCTTCGATGGCGGTCTTGAACAGGCCCAGCTCGGCGTTGATGTCGGTGATGGTCTTGTCCGGCACCACGTCGAGGTCGGCGGGCGGCAACATGACCACGGCCGTGCCCACCGCCGCGCCCGGCGAACCCGGCACGCCGACGAACTTGGCCTCCTGGATGCCCTTGCCCTGGCGACCCAGGCCGCTGATCGAGCCGGTGGCCTCGGCGTGGGCGATAACGCCGGCCAGTTGCGCGCTCATGGTCACGAGGAAGGCTTCTTCACCTTCGTCGAACTGGCGGCGCTCTTTTTGCTGGATGACCAACACGCCGACGACGCGGCGGTGGTGGATGATCGGTGCGCCGAGGAACGAGGCATAACGCTCTTCGCCCGTTTCGGCAAAGTAGCGGTAGCGCGGGTGATCCGCGGCGTTTTCGAGGTTCAGGGGTTCTTCGCGCGTGCCGACCAGGCCGACCAGGCCTTCATTGGGGGCCATGCTGACCTTGCCAATGGAGCGCTTGTTCAAGCCCTCGGTGGCCATCAGCACGAAACGGTTGGTCTCGGGGTCCAGCAGGTAGACCGAGCAGACCTGGCTGCCCATGGCCTCTTTGACGCGCAATACAATAATCCCCAACGCCGCCTTGAGATCCTTGGCGGAGTTAACTTCCTGGACGATCTTGCGCAGCGTATTGAGCATGGCTCGGGGTCGAACTCCGTCGTCAGTCGCGCGTCAGCAGGCGCGGGGCAAGCTCTTTGAGAGCGCGTCGATACACTTCGCGCTTGAATGTCACCACCTGGCCCAACGGATACCAATAGCTGACCCAGCGCCAGCCATCGAACTCCGGTTTACCGGTCAAATCCATCCGCACCCGCTGCTCGTTGGAGATCAGGCGCAGGAGAAACCATTTCTGCTTCTGGCCGATGCACAGCGGTTGGCTGTGCGTGCGGACCAGGCGTTGCGGCAAACGATAGCGCAACCAGCCTCGGGTGCAGGCGAGTATTTCGACATCTTCTCGCTCAAGCCCCACTTCTTCGTTCAACTCGCGGTACAAGGCCTCTTCCGGCGTCTCCTGGGGGTTGATCCCACCCTGGGGAAACTGCCAGGCGTCTTGATTGATACGGCGAGCCCATAGCACCTGCCCAGCATCATTCGTAAGAATGATCCCCACATTGGGGCGGAAACCATCGGGATCGATCACGGCAACAACCTCGCAAACGCATGTCGCCGCATTGTTCCACAAAGGTTGTGAAAGCAGCAACGAGCGCCCCTAGCTTATGTGCACTCTTGTGAAAAGTCCGTATTCTGGACGCCTTTCTTCAGATTTTTCAGCGAGTAACTGCAATGCGGCTGGCTTTATTCGACTTGGATAACACATTGCTGGGCGGCGACAGCGACCATGCGTGGGGCGATTACCTGTGTGAGCGCGGTTTTCTGGATGCTGTCACGTACAAGGCACGCAACGACGCGTTCTACCAGGATTACCTGGCCGGCAAGCTCGACAACGCCGAGTACCTGAATTTTTGCCTGGAAATCCTCGGCCGTACCGAAATGCACGTGCTGGCCCAGTGGCACCTGGACTACATGCGCGACTGCATCGAGCCGATCGTATTGCCCCAGGCCATCGAACTGCTGAAAAAGCACCGTGACGCTGGCGACAAGCTGGTGATCATTACCGCCACCAATCGCTTCGTCACTGCGCCGATTGCCGAGCGCCTGGGCGTCGAAACCCTGATCGCCACCGAGTGCGAGATGATCGACGGGCGCTACAGCGGCCGCAGCACCGACATACCCTGCTTTCGCGAAGGCAAGGTGACGCGCCTCAACCGTTGGCTGGAAGAAACCGGGCATTCGTTGGAGGGCAGCTATTTCTATAGCGATTCGATGAACGACTTGCCGTTGCTGGAGGTGGTGACGCACCCGGTGGCGGTGGATCCAGATCCGAATCTTCGGGCCGAGGCCGAGAAGCGGGGTTGGCCGGTGATTTCGTTGCGCGGCTGAAACAGGCTATCGCGAGCAAGCTCGCTCCCACAGAGGTTGCATGATCGACGCAAATCCCCTGTGGCTTGCTCGCGATGAAAGCGACCCGGTCCAAAACCTTAAACCGGCTTGGCCCCCATCAACCCCGCAATGGCGATCAAGCAGACAACACTGAACAGTGCCAGGGCAAAGGTGAACTTCCCGCTGCCTCCCGGCGCCTTGCGCAATGTGTTCAGCCGCACCACCAGCCAGAACCCCGCCAGCGCCGCCAAGGTGTAGAGCACGCTGGAAGCCAGCAGCCAGGTCTGACCCAGTGGCCAGCCGACTTGATGAACCATCCACCAGCCGGTGAAGGGCAGGCTCGCCAGTGCCAGGATCATCACCAGCCAGATGAACAGTCGCGGCCGTTGCAGCGTGCGCGCGGCCGCCGTGGTATCGCCGTTGCGTCGCGTGCGCCAGACCCAGACGGCCAGCCCCAGGGCGCCAGCCAACAGCAACACCGTGGCGACGACATGAGCGATTTTTAGCGCGGTTAACGTTTCCATCGTTCGATTTCCTTATGGGCTTGTTCTACAGCTTAGCCTCTGTAGGGTTCACCCCAGGAACAGCTGATACGCCGGGTTGTCACTTTCGTCCCAGTACGGATAGCCGATTTCCTCCAGGGCCGCCGGCACCAGGTGGCGTTCATCGTGAGGCACTTGCAGCCCCGCGACCACGCGGCCGTCCGCCGCGCCATGGTTGCGGTAGTGGAACATCGAGATATTCCAGCGCCCACCCAGCTTGTTGAGAAAGTTGAACAGCGCGCCCGGGCGCTCGGGGAATTCGAAGCGCAGCACCACTTCATCGATGACATGGGCCGCATGCCCGCCGACCATGTGGCGGATGTGCAGCTTGGCCAGCTCATTGTCGGTCAGGTCCAGCACCGGGAAGCCTTGTTCGGTCAGGCTGGCGATCAGCGCGCTGCGCGGGTCGTTTTCCGGGTGGGTCTGCACGCCGACGAAAATGTGCGCTTCACTGCCGGTGTTGTAGCGATAGTTGAATTCGGTGATCTGGCGTTTGCCGACGGCTTCGCAGAACGCCTTGAAGCTGCCCGGCTTCTCGGGGATGGTCACGGCGATGATCGCTTCGCGGCCTTCGCCCAGCTCGGCGCGCTCGGCGACGTGGCGCAAGCGGTCGAAGTTGACGTTGGCGCCGGAGTCGATGGCCACCAGGGTCTGGCCGCTGATGCCGCGCGACTCGACGTATTTCTTGATCCCGGCCACGCCCAGGGCGCCGGCAGGTTCGGTGATCGAGCGGGTATCGTCGTAGATATCCTTGATGGCGGCGCAGATCTCGTCGGTACTGACGGTGATCACTTCGTCCACGTGATGCTTGCAGATATCAAAGGTGTGCTGGCCGATCTGCGCCACGGCGACGCCGTCGGCAAACAGCCCCACGGTCGGCAGCACCACGCGCTCGCCGGCGGCCATGGCCGCTTGCAGGCAATTGGAGTCGTCCGGTTCGACGCCGATGATCTTGATGTCCGGGCGCAGGTATTTCACGTAGGCCGCGATCCCGGCAATCAGCCCGCCCCCGCCCACCGGGACGAAAATCGCATCCAGGCGCCCAGGGTGCTGGCGCAGAATCTCCATCGCCACCGTGCCCTGCCCGGCAATGGTGTGTGGGTCGTCATACGGGTGGATGTAGACGTAGCCCTTTTCGTCCACCAGTTTCAGCGAATAGGCCAGGGCTTCGGGGAACGAATCGCCGTGCAGCACCACTTTGCCGCCACGGGAACGCACGCCTTCGACCTTGATTTCCGGCGTGGTCTTGGGCATCACGATGGTGGCCTTGACCCCCAGCACCTTGGCCGCCAGGGCCAGGCCCTGGGCGTGGTTGCCCGCCGAAGCCGTGACCACGCCGCGGGCGCGTTCTTCGTCGCTGAGCTGGGTCAGCTTGTTGTAGGCCCCGCGAATCTTGAACGAGAACACCGGCTGCAAGTCTTCACGCTTGAGCAAGATGCTGTTGCCCAGCCGCTCGGAGAGCTGGCGAGCGGTCTGCAGCGGGGTTTCTACGGCAACGTCGTAAACGCGCGAGGTGAGGATCTTTTTGACGTACTGTTCAAGCATCGGAAAGCATCACTGAGCGGGTTGGGCAGGGCCAAGGAGTCTAACCCGGCTTTTGGCCGGGCGACCACAGGGATCTGCGTTCAATCAAGCAATGACCGAGGCCCTTGCGGCGCCTATAATGCCGACCTTTCGTTCCCTCTCGGCACCTTCGGAGCCCGCATGACCCAGGATCAACTCAAACAGGCCGTGGCCCAGGCCGCCGTCGACCTCATCCTCCCGAAACTGGATGACAAGAGCGTCGTCGGGGTCGGCACCGGCTCCACGGCCAATTGCTTCATCGATGCGCTGGCGCAACACAAGGGCGCGTTCGACGGCGCGGTCGCCAGCTCCGAAGCGACTGCCGCGCGGCTCAAGGGGCACGGGATCCCGGTCTACGAGCTCAACACCGTCAGCGACCTGGAGTTCTACATCGACGGCGCCGACGAAAGCGACGCGCACCTGAACCTGATCAAGGGCGGCGGCGCGGCCTTGACCCGCGAGAAGATCGTCGCGGCGGTGGCCAAGACCTTCATCTGCATTGCCGATGCCAGCAAACTGGTGCCCGTGCTCGGCGCGTTCCCATTGCCGGTGGAAGTCATTCCCATGGCCCGCAGCCACGTGGCCCGGCAACTGGTGAAGCTGGGCGGCGACCCGGTGTACCGCGAAGGTGTGCTGACCGATAACGGCAATATCATCCTGGACGTTCACAACCTGCAGATCACCAACCCGGTGGAGCTGGAAAGCCAGATCAACGCCATCGTTGGTGTCGTCACCAACGGCCTGTTCGCGGCGCGTCCGGCGGATGTGTTGTTGCTGGGCACCGCTGAAGGGGTGAAGACCCTGCGGGCCGAGTAAGCTGGCGAAATAGCTCTTTTGAGTGAAGTAGTTCCTGTGGGAGCGAGCTTGCTCGCGATAGCGGTCTATCCGACACACTCATGTTGGCAGACACACCGCCATCGCGAGCAAGCTCGCTCCCACATTAGGTTTTGTGATGCATCAAGGCTGTGGCTTCTTGAACACATAGAACAGATTCGGCTCGCTCACCAGGTACAGGTTGCCATCGTCGTCCATGGCCAAGCCTTCGGCCTGGGGCACGGTTTTTTGCAGGCCCTGGCCACCCTTGCTCAACGACAGCGTGCTCAACGGCCGGCCGTCGATATCCAATTCGATAATCAACCGCGATTCATCGGACAGCGCCAGCAAGTGGCCGCTGCGTTCATCGTATTGCAGGCTTGAAAGGTCGCGCACGAACAGCCCGGCATCGCGCTTGGGGTTGTTGATCACATGGACCGCGTAGGACTTTTCCGGATTGTGATGGGGAAACCCATGCACTTCATAAATCAGCATCGGGTCGCGTTCCTTGGCCACGAACAGGCGTTTGCCCACCGAATCGTACGCCAGCCCTTCGAACCCCTTGTTGCCGCTCATGTGCACGCCGAGGGTCATTTGCTCGGCATCGGCGGCGTCGAGGAATTGGGTGTCGTCCTCCAGGTGAATCTTGATCAGGCGCTGCTGGCGCTCATCGGTGATGACGTAAGTGTCTTCGCTGATGAATTCCACCGCCTCCGGATCGCCAAAGCCGATCAGGGCGATGCGCCGCAAAATCTTGCCGTCCAGGGACAGCTCGATCAGCTCTGCGTTTTTATTGGTCACGGTGAACAGGCTCTTGCGGACCGGATCGAACGTCAGCGCGGAAACGTCATCGTCCAGCCCGTCGATCACCTGGGCTTCGACCGTGACGCGGTATTGGTCCAGGGCGATGGTCTCTTCGCTGACGGGTTTCCAATAGGTGTGGAGGTTGAACCAGGCGCGTTCGAACAGGCGCAGATACTGGCCGGCGGCGATCAGGCAGATCAGCGTCAGTGTCAGCAATATCAGAATCAAGGGTTTGGGACGGGCGAGTCGACGCATGTTGGGGTGGGCTCGGATGAGAACAGGTGAGTGGAAATACCACGGCTGCCTGAACTGAAGCTTAATGGCGGTGTGCCACACCCTACAACGAAAGGGAACTTACCTTACAGAGTGAGTCCTGTCAGCGCTGTTTTTCGAGACGATAGAACAGATTCGGCTCGCTGACTATGTACAGGTTGCCGGCTTCGTCGACGGTGACGCCCTCGGCGCGAGGGATCGTGTCTTTCAGGCCGTTGAAGCCACCCAGCAAGGTCATGAAGCTGACTTGCTCGCCTTTTTCGTCCAGTTCCAGCAGCAGATGGGAGTCGGCCGAAAGGACCAGCGTATGGCCGGTGCGCGGGTCGATCGCCAATGCCGAGAGGTTGCGCAGGTCCAATTCATTGCTGACATGAATCTGCTTGTCGCCCTTGAGCAGTTGGCTGCCATCGCTTTTCCAGGTGAACAATGCCGGCGGGCGTTCTTCGCCGAGCACCAGTTGCTGGTTGCGCGGGTCCCAGGCAATCGCTTCGAACCCTTTGTTCTGGTTCTGCGAGGTGCCCAGATCATAGTGAGGAAAGTCAGTGCTGTTCAGTTCCCGGGTGTTGGCATCCACCTGGACGATCGACAGCATGTGATTGCGCTCGTCGGTAATCGCCAACAGGCCATTGGTCATGTAGGTCACGCCTTCGGGGTTGTTCCAGCCCACCAAAGGCATCTTGCGCAGCACGTCGCCTTGCAGGGTCAGTTCCACCAGGAACGGGTTCTTGCCCATGACCGCGAACAAGGTCTTGGTTTGTGGGTTGTAGGCCACATCGGACGCCTCGTCCTTCTCCATGCCCGGTAGCGGCTTGGCGTCGATCACGGCGTGGTAGTCCGGCAACCAGATGCTTTCCTGGCGCTGGGCCGGGCTCTGGAAGTGCTCAGATAGCCAAAGCAGGCCGCGGTCGTCCCAATGCATCGCAACCGCCAGGCCATAGGCTACGGCCACCGCCAGCAGCGACCAGGCATACCAGGGCAGGGCGAAGCGCGAGCGACGGGCAGGTTTGGCGGCAGGCTGTGCTTGGGTTTTGGCCATCGGGGAATGCGTTCCAGAAAATTCGGCTAGGGGAGTGGCTGGCTCAGATGCCGCATTCCCCGGAATTATCCGGATGGCATGTGAAAAAATCGGTAAATGATCGGATAGGCGCCATGTATACCCTGTGGGAGCGAGCTTGCTCGCGATGAGGCCGTCACCTTCAACATGATGTTGGCTGACACACCGCTATCGCGAGCAAGCTCGCTCCCACGCTGGGGCAAAGGTTGGCCGTTAGCGAACGCTGCTTTCGAAGCGGCTCGTCCCTGGCAGTTCCAGGATCAGCTCATCGCCCGCATTCAGCGGCCCGACGCCCGCCGGGGTGCCGGTGAGGATCACGTCGCCGGCCTGCAGCGAGAAGCAACCGGCCATGTATTGGATCATCGGCACGATGGGATTGAGCATCAGGCTGCTGTTGCCGTCCTGGCGCACTTCACCGTTGATGGTCAGGCGCACGGGAATGTCGGTCAGGTCGGCGAACGTGGCGTTCGAAACAAATGGGGCAATCACCGCCGCGCCGTCAAAGGACTTTGCGACCTCCCAAGGCAGGCCCTTGGCCTTGAGCTCGGCCTGTTTGTCCCGCAGGGTCAGGTCCAGGGCCGGGGCGAAGCCGGAGATCGCGTCCAGTACTTCTTCAGCGCTGGGCTTGGTGGACAGCGGTTTGCCGATCAGTACGGCGATTTCCGCCTCGTAGTGCACCGAACCACGGTCGGCGGGAATGCTGAAACCGCCTTCCAGCGGCACCACGCAACTGCCCGGCTTGATGAACAGCAAGGGTTCGGTGGGCACCGGGTTGTCCAGTTCCTTTGCATGTTCGGCGTAGTTACGGCCAATGCACACCACTTTCCCCACCGGGAAATGAATACGTGTACCGTCGACATACTGGTGCTGATAGCTCATTACCGACTCCTGCTTCTGGGGTTCATCAGGTGTTTTAGGTATCAAATCGCGAAAATCTTGCCCGGGTTCATGATGCCGTTCGGGTCGAAGACAGCTTTCACGGCTTTCATGTATTCGATTTCCACCGGCGAACGACTATAGGTCAGGTAGTCGCGCTTGGTCATGCCCACGCCGTGTTCGGCGGAAATCGAGCCGTTGTACTTCTCGACGGTTTCAAAGACCCATTTGTTCACGGTCGCGCACTTGGCGAAGAACTCATCCTTGTCGAGGTTTTCCGGCTTGAGGATGTTCAAGTGCAGGTTGCCGTCGCCGATGTGACCGAACCAGACGATTTCGAAATCCGGGTAGTGCTCGCCGACGATCGCGTCGATTTCCCGCAAGAACGCCGGGACTTTCGAGACGGTCACCGAAATGTCGTTCTTGTACGGCGTCCAGTGGGAAATGGTTTCGGAGATGTACTCGCGCAGCTTCCACAGATTCTGCAGTTGGGTTTCGCTCTGGCTCATCACGCCGTCCAGCACCCAGCCCTGCTCCACGCAGTGCTCGAAGGTTTCCAGGGCGTGGTTGGCGACTTCTTCGGTGGTGGCTTCGAATTCCAGCAGGGCGTAGAACGGGCAGTCGGTTTCGAATGGCGCCGGAACGTCGCCACGACCGAGGACCTTGGCCAGGGCCTTGTCGGAGAAGAATTCGAAGGCGGTCAGGTCCAGCTTGCGTTGGAAAGCGTGCAGCACCGGCATGATCGAGTCGAAGTCCGGGGTGCCGAGCACCATGGCGGTGAGGTTTTTCGGCGCACGGTCCAGGCGCATGGTGGCCTCGACCACGAAGCCCAGGGTGCCCTCGGCGCCGATGAACAGCTGTCGCAAGTCGTAGCCGGTGGCGTTCTTGATCAGGTCCTTGTTCAGCTCCAGCAGGTCGCCCTTGCCGGTGACGACCTTCATGCCCGCCACCCAGTTCCGGGTCATGCCGTAGCGAATGACCTTGATACCGCCGGCATTGGTGCCGATATTGCCGCCAATCTGGCTGGAACCTGCCGAGGCGAAGTCCACCGGGTAGTACAAGCCGTGTTCCTCGGCCTTATTCTGCAGCTGTTCGGTGACCACGCCAGGCTGGCACACGGCAGTACGATCGGTCAGGTTCACGTCGAGAATCTGGTTCATATAGTCGAACGACACCACGACTTCGCCGTTGGCCGCCACGGCCGCGGCGGACAGCCCCGTACGCCCGCCCGATGGCACCAGCGCGATTTTGTGCGCATTGGCCCAGCGAACGATGGCCTGGACCTGTTCGGTGGTCTTGGGAAAGACAATGGCCGAAGGCGCCGGGGCGAAGTGCTTGGTCCAATCCTTGCCGTAAGCGTTCAGGGAGTCGGCATCGGTCAGGACCTTGCCAGGCTCAACCAGGGTCTTCAGCTCATCTATCACGGCAGGATGGGTCATCGACAGAACTCTCGAACAATTCATGGTCATCCTGAGAACGCTTCACGTCGCAGGAATGAGTGTTTAGCGGGGTGCGTATGCTAGCATACCGACCCCGCAGCGTAGTGCCCAACGGCTGTTCTGCGGCGACGGCTGTCACGCCGGTCGGGTCAGCATGCGCTGTCCGATTCCCTGCCATTTTTCTCCGGGACACAGGTTTACGCAGATGAGCAAGACTTCTCTCGATAAGAGCAAGATCAAGTTCCTTCTTCTCGAAGGCGTCCACCAATCGGCTGTCGACGTCCTCAAGTCGGCGGGTTACACCAGCATCGAGTACATCACCAGTTCTCTGCCGGAAGCCCAGCTCAAGGAAAAGATCGCCGATGCTCACTTCATCGGCATTCGCTCCCGTACTCAACTGACCGAAGAGATCTTCGACCACGCCAAGAAACTGGTGGCGGTCGGCTGCTTCTGCATCGGCACCAACCAGGTTGACCTCAACGCGGCTCGCGAGCGCGGTATCGCGGTGTTCAACGCGCCGTACTCCAACACCCGTTCCGTCGCCGAACTGGTACTGGCCGAAGCGATCCTGCTGCTGCGTGGCATCCCTGAGAAGAACGCTTCCTGCCACCGTGGTGGCTGGATCAAGAGCGCGGCCAACTCCTTCGAAATCCGCGGCAAAAAGCTGGGTATCGTCGGCTACGGCTCGATCGGCACGCAGTTGTCGGTACTGGCTGAAGGCCTGGGCATGCAGGTGTTCTTCTACGATACCGTGACCAAGCTGCCCCTGGGCAACGCCACCCAGGTCAACGACTTGCACGAGCTGCTGGGCATGTCCGACATCGTGACCCTGCACGTGCCGGAAACCGCCGCCACCCAGTGGATGATCGGCGAGAAGGAAATCCGTGCCATCAAGAAGGGCGGGATCCTGATCAACGCCGCGCGTGGCACCGTGGTCAAGCTCGACGCCCTGGCCGACGCGATCAAGGACAAGCACCTGATCGGCGCGGCCATCGACGTGTTCCCGGTGGAGCCACGCTCCAACGACGACATCTTCGAAAGCCCGCTGCGTGGCCTGGACAACGTGATCCTGACCCCGCACATCGGCGGTTCCACCGCCGAAGCCCAAGCCAACATCGGCTTGGAAGTGGCGGAGAAACTGGTCAAGTACAGCGACAACGGTACGTCGGTATCGTCGGTGAACTTCCCGGAAGTGGCCCTGCCGGCACACCCTGGCAAGCATCGCCTGCTGCACATCCACGAGAACATCCCGGGTGTGATGAGCGAGATCAACAAGGTCTTCGCCGAAAACGGCATCAACATTTCCGGTCAGTTCCTGCAGACCAACGAGAAAGTCGGCTACGTCGTGATCGACGTCGACGCCGAATACTCGGATCTGGCGCAAGAGAAGTTGCAGCACATCAAGGGCACGATTCGTTGCCGCGTGTTGTTCTAAGCAGGCTGGCCTTGCAGTAAAAAAACGGGAGCCTCGCAAGGGGCTCCCGTTTTTTTGTCGAGCACGTAACCTGTGGGAGCCAGTCCTGCGTTTATTTCACGTTGACAGTGATTTTCTTGGACACGATCGATGGCTCGAATGGCATGTGGCCGCTATCGCCCAGGATCAATTGCAAGGTGTGCTTGCCCGGGGCCAGTTTGATGGTGGCCTCGGTCTGTGCCTTGCCGAAGTGCATGTGATTGGCGTCGGTCGGAATCGGCGCGCCGGCCGCAGGCAGCTTGTCGACATCGATCAGCAAATGGTGATGGCCTGTGTTCTTGGTCACATCGCCGGCGGGGGCCAGGGCGATGTCCTTGACGCCGAACTTGACCTTGAATTCCTGGGCGACCGTCGCGCCGTCTTTCGGGGAAACGATGAACACTTCAGCACCTTTAGGTGCCGGTGTCGCGGCGCTTGCCAGCATCGATGCACCCAATAACAGACCGGCCAACGCGGCACGAGACATAAAGCTTTTCATTTTTTTCTCCAGTTTTTCCATGAAATCCGCCTGGCCATCACAACTTCATGACCAATCGTTGTCGAAGCCTGCAACAACCATAGCAAAGCGAGCCTGAAACGAGCGTCGCTTGTATAAATACAAAGGAGTGACCATGCGTTTTCTGCCTGGCCTGATTTGCCTGCTACCCCTTTTGAGCCCCCTGGCTCATGCCGAACTGATCGATGACATCAATGACCGTGGCGAACTGCGCATTGCCCTCGAGGCCAACACCGCGCCCTTCAACTTCAAGGAAGACGGCAAACTCACCGGCTTCGAAGTGGAACTGGGTGAAATGCTCGCGGCGGAACTCGATGTACGGCCCGATTTCGTGGTCACCGATGCGGCGGACCTGCTGCCCGGTGTGGAAAGCGGCAAGTACGACGTTGCCATCAACCACATAGCACTGACCCCGGAACTGGCGGAACGTTTCGACCTCAGTGCCGCTTACAGCCGTCCGGATGCACAACTGCTGGCGAGCAAGGAGGAGCCGCAGCGTCCGTTGGTCATGGTGCAGTCGTTCCAGCCGGAAGAGAAGAGCGGCCCGCCACCGAGCCTGGTGATTCCGTTCCAGAAGGGCAATCCGGCGTTCAAGGCCAGCCTGGATAACGCCCTGACGCGTATCAAGGATGACGGGAGGCTGGAGCAGTTGTCGCAGAAGTGGCTGAAGAAACAGGAATGAAAGCTTCCAGGCGATGAGGCAAGCCATCAAGCTTCATTGACTGTTGGACCGCTATCGCGGGCAAGCTCGCTCCCGCAATGGAGCTGCGGTGTTCACCGAGCATGAGTTCACAACTGATCGAGTGTGGGAGCGAGCTTGCTCACGATGGCGCCCTGAAATCCTAAGCAGGCCTACGCCAGACACTCGCCAACCAGGGTTGTTGCTCCCGTGGCAGTCCCGCCGGCCGGTAGTAATGCTCCAGCTCCACAAAACCTGCCTCGCTGAGCAGCGTGCGCCAGGCCGCGAGGTCGTGATAAGCGCCAAAGCGCTGGCCGTTCCAGCCTTCCTGATTTTCGCCCCGAGGGTTGGAGCTGAACAGCACCCCCCCGGGCTTGAGCGTGGCATGCAGTTGTTTCAGCACCCGAGGCAGTTCCTGGACCGGGATATGAAACAGCACGGCGTTGGCGAAGATCCCGTCAAAGCGTTCAGCCGGCAGGTCGAGTTTCAAAAAGTCCTGCTGCCACACTTCGCATCCGCTGTCCTGGCGCGCCATCCGGGCAAATTCCGCCGAGCCATCGAGGCCCACCGCCACGTGGCCCATGGCGGTGAACGTTCGCAGGTCTCGTCCGGGGCCGCAGCCTAAGTCCAGGATGTGCAGGGGTGCCTTGGCCTGAATGTGCCGCAGCAACGCGTCGATATTCTGACTGACGTCGTGATCGCGAGTGCCTTCGCGGAAGCTGTCGGCGACCGCGTTGTAATGGCCCAGGGTCGTGGCGGTGATGGTCTGCAGGTCTTCGGGCGTGTGTTTCATGGTTCGGGGACTTGGGTAAGGAGCGTCAGCCGACTATACCGCAAGCAGACTCACGCCCCCATTGGCATTAGCCAACGCGGCCTAACGCTTGTTCAAGCCCCGCGCCAATCGGTCCCCACCCAGTTGAATCACCGCCACCAACGCCACCAGCAATACGATCACCGTGAGCATGATCTGGCTGTCGAAACGCTGGTAGCCATAGCGGTAGGCAATGTCGCCCAGGCCACCGGCACCGATTGCCCCGGCCATGGCCGAGGAGTTGATCATGGTCACCAAGGTGATCGTAAAGCCACCGACGATGCCGGGCAGGGCTTCGGGCAGCAGCACATGCCAGACGATATGCCAGCGGCGGCAACCCATGGCCTGGGCCGCTTCGATCAGGCCATGGTCGACCTCCCGCAGGCTGACTTCGGCGATACGGGCGAAGAACGGCGTGGCGGCGATGGTCAGCGGTACGACCGCTGCCCACACGCCATAGGTGGTGCCGACGATCAGCCGGGTGAACGGAATCAGCGCCACCATCAGAATCAGAAACGGTATCGAGCGGAACAGGTTCACGAACGCGCCCAGGGCTCGGTTCAAGGCCGGCGCTTCATAGATCCCGCCCTTGCCACTGGTGACCAGGATCACCGCCAGCGGTATGCCCGCCAGCAACGCGATCAACGACGACACGCCGACCATCAGGAACGTGTCGATGAAACCCTGCAACAACCGATCAAACCACATAACCCAGCACCTCCACCCGTTGCGCCCAATTGCCCGCCCGTTGACGCAGTTCCTCGGCGCCCCACGACGAACCGCTCACGGCCAGCAGCAATTGTCCCAGCCCGTGACCCTGAATCCGTTCGATGCCGCCGTGCAGCAAGCGCACCCGCCCACCGAGAGCGCTGAACAAGGCGGCAAGATCCGGTTCCTCGCGATCTATGCCGGTGAATTGCAGGCGCAGCACCGTAGCCGCGTCCGCCGAGGCCGGCAGCGTCTGCAAGCGACTTTGCAGTTCTTCCGGGATGGCGTGTTGCAACGGTGCCAGCAGTGTCCGACTGACCTCGTGTTGCGGGTTGCCGAAGACTTCCCAGACCGGCCCCTGCTCGACGATCCGTCCCTGCTCAAGCACCACCACCCGGTCGCAGACTTCGCGAATCACCGCCATTTCATGGGTGATCAAGACGATGGTCAGGCCCAGCCGCTGGTTGATCTCGCGCAGCAGGCCGAGGATCGACTGGGTGGTCTCCGGGTCCAAGGCCGAGGTGGCCTCGTCGCACAGCAGGATCTGCGGGTCATGCACCAGCGCCCGGGCAATCCCGACCCGCTGCTTCTGCCCACCCGAAAGCTGCGCCGGGTAGGCCTTGTGCTTGCCGTGCAGACCCACCAGCTCCAACAGCTCGCGGACTTTGCGCTGGCGCTGCTCCTTGGGCACGCCGGCGACTTTGAGCGGCAGTTCGACGTTCTGCCACACGGTCTTGGCCGACATCAGGTTGAAGTGCTGGAAGATCATGCCGATGCGCCGACGCAGCTCCACCAGGCGATCCTCATCGAACTCGCCGATGTCCACCCGGTCGATCAACACCCGGCCGCTGGTGGGTTGTTCGAGCCGGTTGATAGTGCGGATCAATGATGATTTGCCGGCACCGCTGCGGCCGATGATGCCGAACACTTCGCCGCGCTGGATCGCCAGGTCGATGCCTTGCAGTGCGGCCACCGGGCCCTGGCTGCCGTTGTAGGTCTTGCCCAGGCCGATAAACCGCACATGGGCACGGTTCAGCTCCGGATGCAGTTCGGTGTGTTCGGCACGCTGGGGCGCGGGGGCTTCATATCTGAGTCGAGCGTTGACGGCGTTCATGATCAACCTTCCCAGCCGGCCTGGTAGAGCTTGCCGTGGGCCTTGTCCAGGGCGGCGCGCACGACTGGCGAGTGCTGATAGATGTCGACGAACTTGATCAGCCGTGGATCGTTCTGGCTCTTGGGCTGGATCACGAACTGAATCACGTATTCCTTGTGATCGAGGCCGTCGAACAGCAAGGCCGAGCTGGCATCGAAGGTCTTGGCCAGGCGGATGTAGGCCGGATAGCCCTGCACCAGATCGGCGTCTTCATAGGCGCGCACCAGTTGCACCGCTTCGACTTGCAGGATCTTGAGCTGCTTGGGATTGGCGACGATGTCGTCTTCGGTGGCCTTGTAGCCGACGCCCGGCTTGAGGCTGATCAGCCCGGCCTTGGCCAGCAGCTGCAGGCCGCGACCGCTGTTGATCGGGTCGTTGGCAATGGCGACGCTGGCGCCTTCGGGCAGTTCGTCGAAGCTTTTGTATTTTTTCGAATAGAGGCCGACGTTGTTGATGATCCCCGGCGCAAACGGCACCAGGTCGAACCCGGCGGCGGCCTTGGCGTTTTCCAGGAACGGGATGTGCTGGAAGTAATTCACGTCGATGTCACCGGAAGCCAGGCTGACGTTGGGCGCGATCCAGTCGCTGAACTCCACCAGTTCGACCTTCAGGCCTTGCTTGCCGGCTTCTTCGACCGCTGCCTCCAGGGGAATGGCGAACGCGGCGGTGGTGCCGATCTTCAACGGTGCGTCGGCGGCAAATAGCGCCGAGCTGAACAGGCCGAGGGCCAGGGCCAGTGCTTTGACTGGCAGGGTCAGGCGTTGCTGGGTCATGTCGAATATTCCAGTCATTGATTAATTGAGCCATGGGCTTTTTGGCGGTAGGTCGAACCGGTGTGTTGTTCGGGTAGATGGGCCCCCGCGCGGAACAGCTTTTCCCGCAGGGTGCCGGTGTCGTATCCGGTCTTGTACGAACCGCGTCGCTGCAACTCGGGGATCACCAGGTCGATGAAGTCCACATAGCTTTGTGGCGTCACGATGCGGGTCAGGTTGAAGCCATCGAGGCCGGTTTCGGCGATCCACGACTCCAGCTCATCGGCCACCTGTTCAGACGAGCCGACCAAGGTGATGTAGCGACCGCCCAGGGCGTGTTGCTCCAGCAATTTGCGTCGAGTCCAGTCGTTGTTCTGCAGGGTCTTGGTGGCCGACTGGATGGCGTTGCTCTTGACGTACTGGATCGGCTCGTCCAGTTCGTACTGGGAAAAATCGATCCCCGTCGACGCGGAAAAATGCGCCACCCCGGCCTCGGCGCTGGCGTAGCCCAGGTATTCGGCATGCTTGGCCCAGGCGGCCGCCTCGGTCTCGCCGACGATCACGTTCAGACCCATGAATACCTTGATGTCCTCAGGGTTGCGCCCGGCCTCGACGGCGCTGGCGCGGACCTTGTCCACCTGGGCCTTGGTCGCCGGTTTGTTCTGGCCACTGATGAACACGCACTCGGCGTGCCGACCGGCGAACAGCAAGCCGCGCTCGGAACTGCCGGCCTGGAACAGCACCGGGGTGCGTTGGGGCGACGGTTCGCACAGGTGATAGCCCTCGACCTGGTAGAACTCGCCTTGGTGGCGGACCTTGTGCACTTTCTCCGGTTGGGCATAGATCCGCTGCTCGCGGTCATTGAGCACAGCGTCGTTTTCCCAGCTGCCCTCCCACAGTTTGTAGAGTACTTGCAGGTATTCATCGGCCTGGTCGTAGCGGCGGTCATGCTCGACTTGCGCCGTCAGGCCCATGGCCTTGGCGGCGCTGTCCAGGTAGCCGGTGACAATGTTCCAGCCGACCCGGCCACGACTCAGGTGGTCGAGGGTGCTCATGCGTCGGGCGAACAGGTAGGGCGGTTCGTAGGTCAGGTTGGCGGTGAGGCCGAAACCCAGGTTCTTCGTCACGGCAGCCATCGCGGAGACCAGCAGCAATGGGTCATTGACCGGCAGTTGGATCGACTCCTTGAGCGTGACGTCCACCGACTGTTGATACACGTCATAGACCCCGACGATGTCGGCGATGAACAGCCCGTCGAACAACCCGCGCTCGAGCAATTGCGCCAGGGCGGTCCAGTATTCGAGGGTGTTGAACTGAGTCGAGGTGTCCTGGGGATGAGTCCACAGGCCATGGTTGATGTGCCCGATGCAGTTCATGTTGAACGCATTGAGCAGGATCTTTTTCTTGCCGGCCGCCATCAGATGGTCCCCCGCAGCGGCGGTTTTTCGTCGTTGAGGTAGAAGTTGCCCACGGCGTGGTATTTCCAGCGCACCGGGTCATGCAGGGTGTGCACCCGTGCGTTGCGCCAGTGACGGTCGAGGCCATGTTCGGCCAGGGTCGCCTGGCTGCCGGCCAATTCGAACAACGTGCTGCTGGCGGCCAGGGATATTTCGGTGCTGATGGCGCGAGCTTCGGCCACGGCAATCGAGGCGGCGGCGACTGTGTCGGCCCCGGTGTCGGCCTGGGCCCGGTCGAGGAATTCACCGGCACGTTCCAACAGGGCTTCGGCGGCATGCAGGCGGATGCTCAGTTGGCCGAAACTCTTGAGGGTGTGCGGGTCTTCGGTGGCGACGTCGCTGGTGGCATCGATCCAGGGACGGGTTTTAGTGCGGACAAAATGCAAGGCGTCTTCATAGGCGGCGCGGGCGATGCCGGTGTCGATGGCGGCGTGAAGAATCTGCGCCAGTGGCCCCACCGGTGTAGGGCGTTCGAAAGCACTTTGGAAGGGCACGATGTCGTCGGCGGGGACATGCACGTTTTCAAACACCACCGAACCACTGCCCGTGGTGCGCTGGCCGAAACCGCTCCAGTCGTCGATCACCGTCAGGCCTTTGCTGTCGCGAGGGACGAACGCCAGTTGTTGCACGCCGTTTTCATCCACCACCGAGGTGGGGATGCGCTGGGCGTAGATCGCCCCCGTGGCGTAGAACTTGCGGCCGTTGATGCGATAACCCTCGCCGTCGCGGCACAGTTGGGTGGTGCGGTCATGGGCGGTCTTGGTGCCAAGTTCTGCCAGGGCGTTACCAAAACGCTGCCCGGCGAGCACCTCTGCGTACAGGCGTTGTTTTTGCGCTTCAGTGCCGTTTACCCGCAATACCTCCAGGGCGTAGAAATGATTTTGCGGGATCTGCCCCAGCGAACCGTCGGCCTGGGAAATCAGCGCAATGACTTTGGCCAGGGTGACGTTGGACACACCGGCGCCGCCATAGGCCTTGGGTACACTGATGCCCCACAGGCCAGAACGGGAGAAGGCCTCCAGTTCCGGGTAGGGCAAGCGCCGCTCGCGATCGCGCAGGGCACTGTCGCGCTTGAAGTCATCGGCCAGGTCACTGGCCACGATCAGGGCTTGTTCATCGCTGGTGATCACCGCGACGTGTTGAGAAAACGTCATGTACTGCTCCAGAGGTCGGGTCGTCAGATCCAGGAATGCCGGGCCGGCAAGGTGCCGTTCAGGTGGTAGGCGCCTACCGCGTGATACTTCCAGCGCACCGGGTCGTGCAGGGTGTGGACCCGTGCGTTGCGCCAGTGGCGATCAAGATTGAATTCGGCGAGGGTGGCGCGGCTGCCGGCCAGCTCGAACAGTTTTTCGCTGGCTTGCAGGGCGATCTCGGTGGTGAGTGCCTTGGCTTCGGCCACGGCAATCGAGGCGCGGGCGGACGATTGCGCGGTGATGGGGGCGGCACTGACTTGGTCCAATACTTGTCCGGCCTTGCGCAGCAATGCTTCGGCGGCGTGCAACTCGATTTTCAGCTTGCCGATGTCGGCGATCACGTAGAGGTCATCACTGGCCCGGTCGACCTTGGCGTCGATCCAGGGCCGGGCCCGTTCGCGCACGAAGGCGATGGCATCGTCGATGGCGCCACGAGCAATGCCCGCATCGATGGCTGCCTGGATCAGTTGGGAAATCGCCCCTTGCACGCCGGGCGTTTCGTTGATGCGCCAGTTTTCCAATACCAGTTCGGCATCCACTCGCACGTTGTTCAGCAGCACGGTGCCGCTGGCCGTGGTGCGTTGGCCGAAGCCCGACCAATCGTCGACGATCCGCAGGCCAGGGGTGCCGCGCCGCACGAACGCCAGCACTTGCCGGCCCTCGTCATTCAGCGCCTTGACCGCGACCCAGTGGGCGAACAGTGCGCCAGTGGAATAGAACTTCTGGCCATTGATGACGAAGCCGTCACCGTCGGCGGTGATCCGCGCCTTGAGTTCAAGGGTGTTGCGAGTGCCACGTTCGGGTCCGGCATTGCCGATGCGCCAGCCTTCGAGCACGCTCTGCAGCAGGATTTTTTTCTGCCGCTCTGTACCGGTGCCGAGAATCAGCTGGAGCACGCCGAACTGGTTCTGGGGGATCTGTCCCAGGGCCGGGTCGGCGGCGGAAATGATTGCGAACACGTCGGCCAGGGTGACGAACGAAACCTGCGGGCCGCCGTAGGCCCGGGGAACGGCGATGCTGCCCAGTCCGCTGCGGGTGAATTGCTCGATTTCCGCCCAAGGCAGCTTGCGTTGCTGGTCACGACGCGCGGCTTGCTGACGGGCGACCTGTGCCAGTTCATGGGCGGCTTTGATCGCCTCGGCATCATTGCGCAGCACCTGTGCGGGCAACAGCAGGGGGGCGATGTCCAGGTCGCTCTGGACCTTTGCTTGCGCCAGATCCGACATTACAGCCACTCCGTGGCTGCGGGCAGTGCCTTGGCATACTGCACTGGGGCGATTGTGTTCCGTTCCATACCCACCTCACATCTCAAGAAACGCCGCAATGAAGGCGACGAGCAAAAATCAAGAATGTCCGGTGGTCCGGTTTATATACCCTAAGCGTGTGTAAATTATTTTTGAACTAACTTTTAGGAATATGGATAGGTTGGTTTTAAATTGACGCCCGTATGCTCCCCTGGATGAAGCCGCTTTTTGTGACGAGGTGCCTGCTCCCGCTTGGGCTGCGCTGTAGGAGCTGCCAAAGGCTGCGATCTTTTGATCTTTCGCTTGGGACTCAAGCGTCAGGGGAAAGATCGCAGCCTCGCTCCGCTCGACAGCTCCTACAGGCCCAGGCCCCCTCGCCACAGAAGCAGGCTTGCCGCATAACTGTTTGCATCAAGGCTGTCGGCGGCGCGCTTCGGCAGCCATGAGCGCCGGTTTCGGTGAAGTGCTCAGGTACGGGTTGACGCAACCGATCTTCAACGTCCGTGGCGGTGCCCAGTGGGAGTTGTTGCCCACGAGGTCGAGAATGCAGTAGGTCACTTCCAGGCGCAGGTCTTCTCCCGCCTCCAGGATGATCTGCGGCGGGACCCAGATATTGATCGGCTGGCCGACCTCGCTGGCGGTGAGGGCAGGCAGGTCCATGCGCACATCGCCCCAGCGCAGGGTCACGGCATCGCCGACGGCCATGTTCAGGTAGGGCTCGATGGTCAGCGGTACGCCGCGCTTGATCTGGTTTGGGTTCACCCCTTGGCGCCGGATGGTGGTGGGAATGCGCACTGGCGCCAAGCCCTGGTTTTCATCGCCGCTCAGGGCCAACGGCTGGCCGCCGGGACAATCGAGCTTCACCCGCACCTGTTGCGTGGCCGACAGCGCCGGCCCGCGTCCGACCTGCATCACCCGATAATGGATGCGCGAGGTCCCATTGACGATGAAGCTCTCCGGGACCCGCATCGTGATGTTGCCCAGTACATCGGCCTGCGACAACACGCGTGAGCCGACGTAGCAGTTGTCCCAGAACAGTTCGATCAGGTCACCGGCGTCCATGCCGGGGTAAGGGGCAATGGCTACTTCCAAGTGAGCGGCGTTGGCGATATTGATGCCAGTAGGGTGGGCGTTGGCCAGTGTGGGGGCGGCCAATTCAGGACTCTTCGACTTACATGTCATGGTGTTCTCCTTGATGCTTGAAAACTAAGTCCGTTTCGGGAAGATCAAAAAGCGATGGATATCGCGATATATTTGTTATGGGTATAGCCATAGGGGCTGTCTGCACTTAGTCACTGCGCAAACTAAAACACGGTGCGTCGCCTGCCGGGCACTAGATAAGGGCTCTACAGTTTCAGTGTCAATAGAGCCGGTAGCTTAATAACTCGTTGTGAAAGGCTTCAGAAACATCCTACGTATGTATGTTAAGAATGCGCATCGCTGCAGGCCAATTTCCTAGGCTCTTTGGTTTTTTTGAAAAAGGCTAGAAGCCGCGTCTGACAACTAAGTTTATGAGGCGCGCGGAGGATAAGTGTTGCGAGAGTTATATGGGTTACTTGCGATATGGGAGTCGGAGGATTTTAGTAGGTGTAAGTTGCAAGTTATGTCGTTCGGATAAAAGAACGCGATGTCGTGTTAGTTGTGCAGCGGTCTCACTTCCATCCCTGGAAGTGATAACACTGACTTACTGGTCGCCGTGTCCGGCAGAGAGGAACTTGCTGAGGAACTGGCGCGTGCGTTCTTCCTTGGGTGCCGCAAACAAGGCCTTGGCTTCGCCTTGTTCGACGATCACGCCTTTGTCGAAAAACACCACACGGTTGGCCACGTCCCGGGCGAAGCCCATTTCGTGGGTCACGATGACCATGGTGCGCTTTTCTTCGGCCAGGCCGCGAATGGTTGCCAAGACTTCGCCCACCAGCTCCGGATCGAGGGCCGAGGTCGGCTCGTCGAACAGGATCACCGCCGGTTCCATCGCCAGCGCCCGGGCAATCGCCACACGCTGCTGCTGGCCGCCGGAAAGGCGCCGTGGGTAGGCGTTTTCCTTGCCGGCCAGCCCTACCTTGGCCAACAGCTTGCGTCCCAGGGCTTCGGCGTCGGCGCGGGGAATTTTCTTCACCACTTGTGGGCCTTCGGTGACATTTTCCAAGGCGGTGCGATGGGGAAACAGGTTGAAGTTCTGGAACACGAAGCCCACCTGCTGGCGCAAACGGCGCACCAGGCCCTGTTGCTGGTTCAGTGGGCGGCTGCCATCGATCTCGATGTCGCCGACCTTGATCCGGCCACTGGTAGGCTCTTCAAGGAAGTTCAGGCAGCGCAGGAACGTTGTCTTGCCCGAGCCGCTGGGGCCGATGATCGCAACCACCTCGCCTTCTTCGATCTTCAGGTCGATGCCATTGAGCACCACCTGACCCTTGAACTGCTTTGTCAGTTTTTCCACGACAATCATGGGTCAGGACTCCTGGTCATGCCGATTGACCCGGGCTTCCAGGACGTTCTGCAGGTGCGAGAGCACGGTGGCAAGAACCCAATAGATCAGCGCGGCGGCAAGGTACATGGTGAAGATTTCGAAGGTTCGCGCGGTGATCAACTGCGCCTGGCGGAACAGCTCCGGCACCTGGATGGTCGCCGCCAGCGCGGTGTCCTTGACCAGGGAAATGAAGCTGTTGCCCAACGGTGGCAGGGCCGTGCGTGCGGCTTGCGGCAGGATGGCCCGGCGCAGGGTCTGGGCGCGGGTCATGCCGATACTCGCCGCCGCTTCCCACTGGCCGCGCTCGATGGAACTGATGGCGGCCCGCAGGATTTCACACGCATAAGCAGCCATGTTCAGCGAGAAGCCGATCAGGGCCGCTGGCAGCGGATCCAGCTCGATGCCCAGTTGCGGCAACCCGTAATAGATCACGAACAACTGCACCAGCAACGGCGTGCCGCGAAAGAACGACACGTAGATGCGGGCGATCCAGCTCACCAGCTTGAAGCGCGACAGGCGCATCAGCGCCAGGCCGAACCCCAGCAGCAAGCCGAAAAACATGCCGCCCAGGCTGAGGATAACCGTGTAATACGCGCCCTTGAGCAGGAAGGGCGCGGAGTCCAGTGCGAGTTGGAAAGCTGCTTCCATTATTGGGTAACGTCAGCGCTGAAGTATTTTTCCGAAAGCTTCTTCAGCGTACCGTCGGCGCGCAGTTTCTCGATGGCCTTGTTCACGGCTGCCAGCAGCTCGGGCTCGCCCTTGCGCAGGGCAATACCGGCTTCCTGGCGGGAGAAGGCTTCGCTGGTGACGGTGGTGTCCTTGGCTTTCTTGGCGTATTCCAGTGCGGCCAGACGGTCGATCAGGATGGTATCGATACGGCCGACGCGCAGGTCCTGGAACTTGGTGGGGTCGTCATCGTAGGTTTTGACTTGGGCGCCCGGTACTTCAGCTTTTACCCATTGCTCGTAGTTGGTGCCCAAGCCCACGCCGACTTTCTTACCGTCCAGGTCAGCGGCCTTCTTGATGTTCAACTCGTCGGCTTTCTTGGTCAGTACCAGTGCTTGAATCCCGGAAACGGTGTACGGCTCGGAGAAGTCGTACTTTTTCTTACGTTCCTCGGAGATGGTCACCTGATTGACCACTGCGTCCAGGCGCTTGGATTCCAGCGCCGCGAGGATGCCGGCCCATGGGGTCGTCTGCAGCTTGACCTTCACACCCAGTTCCTTGGCCAGGGCTTCGGAGAACTCCACTTCGAAGCCGGTCAGTTTGCCGCTGTCATCAACGAAGCTGAACGGTGGATAAGTGCCTTCCAGGCCGATCTTGATTTCACCGGCATCCTTGATTTTCTGCAGTTGCTCACCGGCAACCGCTTGCCCCAACAGCCCGGCGCTCAATGCCAGGCCCAGCGAACCCACCAACAGGTTGCGACGTAATGCGGAAAAATTCATGACAAGCCCCTGTGTTTTCTTATGAAGAGATATTTTGGCTGAGATAAGGCGTAGCCGCGATCCGAAAAGATTGCCACATCCTGCCTTAAAGCAGGCTGGGCGTCTCGCGGCAAATGCGCCTGCGGCGAGACTATGAGTTGGCTTTTATAGATTGGAAAATAATATTAAATACAGCAAATATATCTATTTGGAATGAGTTCCTGTGGGAGCGGGCTTGCTCGCGAAGGCGGCGTGTCAGTCGATATATTTCTGGCTGATACACCGCCTTCGCGAGCAAGCCCGCTCCCACAAGGGACCTTCAATAATCCTAAAACGCTGCGTTATAGGCAAACAACGCCGGCGCGCCGCCGGTGTGCAGGAAGATGATCGGGCCTTGGTCGAAACGGTCGCGGCCAATGCCATCGAGCAGGCCGGCCATGGCCTTGCCGGTGTAGACCGGATCGAGCAACAGGCCTTCCAGGCTGGCCAGCAGCTTGACCGCCGCCAGTGTCCCGGCGTTCGGTTCGCCGTAGCGGGGGGCGAAATATTCGTCCCACAGGTTCACTTTGAACGCTTCCGGAAGGGCGACTTCGAGTAACGCTGCCGTGCGCTCGGCCAGGCCCTGGACCTTCGGAAACTGGTCCTCCTCGCTACGCGAAACCGTGACGCCAATGACCGGAAGCGCCGGCAGGCTTTCACTCAACGCCAGCGCCAGGCCGCTGTGGGTCCCAGCACTGCCCGAGGCCAGTACCACGGCAGCGAACTCGATTCCGCTGTCCTTGATCTGCTCGGTCAGTTCAAGGCCGGCGCGCACATACCCCAGCGCGCCCAAGGCGTTCGAACCGCCAATCGGCACCAGGTAGGGCTTTTTTCCATTGCTGCGCAGACGCCCGGCGAGGGCTTGCAATTGCTCATCGGCGTTGTCCAGGTTTTCCACTAGCTCGACCTTGGCGTCGAACAGCTCCAGCAGCAATCGGTTGCCGTTGCCCAGGTAATTGCTGTCTTCAGTGCCGATGGGATTTTCCAGCAAGGCCACGCAACCCAGGCCCAGCTTCGCGGCCAGGGCGGCAGTTTGGCGTACATGGTTGGACTGGATCGCCCCGGCGGTGATGAGGGTATCGGCACCTTGGGCGACGGCATCGGCGGCCAGGTATTCGAGCTTGCGCAGTTTGTTGCCGCCCAAGGCCAGGGGCGTCAGGTCGTCGCGCTTGATGTAGATGTCCCGGCCAAGCCAGGTGGAGAGGCGGTCGAGTTTTTCCAGCGGTGTCGGATGGCTGAGCAGGTCGAGACGGTTAAAGCGAGACAGCTGTTCTTTGATCATGAGTCCGTACTGGTTGTAGGCGATGTCTGGACTATAGGCACGCGGATATTCGTGGGCAACCGGCAATCATTGGTTTGGAAGTGAACCGGCGCGGGATTGGGGGCACGAATGATATGTGAGCGCCGAGAAACCTGTGGGAGCGAGCTTGCTCACGATAGCGGAGGTTCAGTTCGCCTCTGTATTACTGACATACCGCCATCGCGAGCAAGCTCGCTCCCACAGGGGGCTGTGTATATGGCTTAGTCACTGAACGAATGCTCACCAGGCAACGTCATACCCTCCCGTAGGCTAGCGTAGGAAGCATGCCGTTGAGCCCTGCGATTAGTCCTTAGCTGCCTATTCATGTTTAACTTGAACGTTCATTCAAGTTAAACCGTCGGTTTGCTGCCCGCTCACAATAAGGAGGCTTGCTTTTGCCGAGTCCGTTTTCGACCCTCGCTGTTTCGCTGCCCGGGGGCCTTCGCCCATGAGTGCTTCGTCCCTGCCACCCAGCGGCCTGGTCCGCATGAATCCGCCGGTGTTTTACTTCGCCGCGACCTTTATCCTGCTGTTCGGCCTGGTAGTGATTGCCGTGCCGGAGCAGGCCGGCGCCTGGTTGTTGGCTGCGCAGAACTGGGCGGCCAATACGGTCGGCTGGTACTACATGCTCGCGATGACGCTGTATCTGGTCTTCGTGGTGGTCACCGCCTTGTCTGGCTACGGCAAGATCAAGCTCGGTGCCGACCACGACGAGCCCGAATTCAGCTATCTGTCCTGGGCCGGCATGCTGTTTGCCGCAGGCATCAGCATCACGCTGTTTTTCTTTTGCGTCTCCGAGCCGCTGACCCATTTGGTGCAGCCGCCCCAGGGCGACGCCGGTACCGCCGAGGCGGCGCGCCAGGCCATGCAGATCCTGTTCCTGCACTGGGGCCTGCACGGCTGGGGCGTCTTCGCGTTCGTCGGCATGGCCCTGGCGTACTTCGCCTACCGGCACAATTTGCCGCTGGCCCTGCGCTCGGCGCTGTACCCGCTGATCGGCAAGCGCATCAACGGCCCCATCGGCTATGCGGTGGACGGCTTCGGCATTATCGCGACGGTGTTCGGCCTTGGCGCGGACATGGGTTTTGGTGTGCTGCACCTCAATTCCGGGCTCGACTACCTGTTCGGCATTGCTCACACCCAGTGGATTCAAGTTGGTTTGATCGTGCTGATGATGGGCGCGGCAATCGTCGTCGCGGTGGCCGGTGTCGACAAGGGCGTGCGGGTCATGTCCGACATCAACATGCTGCTGGCCTGTGCGTTGCTGCTGTTCGTGCTGTTCGCCGGGCCCACCCAGCATTTGCTCAATACGTTGATCCAGAACATCGGCGATTACCTCGGTGCCCTGCCGATGAAGAGTTTCGACCTGTACGCCTACAACAAACCCAGTGACTGGCTGGGCGGCTGGACGGTGTTCTACTGGGCCTGGTGGATCGCGTGGTCGCCGTTCGTGGGCCTGTTCATCGCGCGGATTTCCCGTGGACGGACCATTCGTGAGTTCGTGTTCGGTGTGCTGCTGATCCCCCTGGGTTTCACCCTGGCGTGGATGTCCATCTTTGGCAACAGCGCCATCGACCAGGTGCTGAACCACGGCATGAGCGCCCTGGGCATGTCCGCCCTGGAAAACCCATCGATGAGCCTTTACCTGCTGCTGGAAACCTACCCCTGGAGCAAGACTGTCATCGCGGTCACCGTGTTCATCAGCTTCGTGTTTTTCGTCACGTCCGCTGACTCGGGCACCGTGGTGCTTTCGACGCTGTCAGCCAAGGGCGGCAATCCCGATGAGGATGGGCCGAAATGGCTGCGGGTGTTCTGGGGTGCGATGACGGCCCTGGTGACCAGTGCGTTGTTGTTCTCCGGCAGTATCGATGCCTTGAAGTCGGCGGTGGTGCTGACGTCCTTGCCGTTCTCACTGATTCTGCTGTTGATGATGTGGGGCCTGCACAAGGCGTTTTACCTGGAATCCCAGAAGCAGATCGCGCAATTGCATTCCCTGGCACCGGTGTCGGGATCGCGCCGGGGCACGGGCGGCTGGCGTCAGCGCTTGAGCCAGGCGGTGCATTTTCCGTCCCGTGACGAGGTGTACCGTTTCCTCGACACCACGGTGCGCCCGGCCATTGAAGAAGTGACCGCGGTGTTCGTCGAGAAGGGGCTGACGGTGGTGACCCAGCCCGACCCGGCCAACGACAGCGTCAGCCTGGAGATCGGTCACGGCGAGCAGCATCCGTTCATTTACCAGGTGCAGATGCGTGGCTACTTTACGCCGTCCTTCGCCCGCGGCGGCATGGGCTCGAAGGAGCTCAACAACCGGCGCTACTACCGTGCCGAGGTGCACTTGAGCGAAGGCAGCCAGGATTACGACCTGGTGGGCTACACCAAGGAGCAAATCATCAACGACATCCTCGACCAGTACGAGCGGCACCTGCAGTTCCTGCATCTGGTGCGCTGACCGAGACCCTAGGTTTTCCATCTTCACCGACCTCATCGCGAGCAAGCTCGCTCCCACAGGGCAAGTGATTCCTTCTTGGAGGGCCGCTGACTTCCTTGTGGGAGCGAGCTTGCTCGCGCTAGCGGTTTGGCGGACGCCGCCGGGCGAAGCTTCAGACAAGCCCGCCATTGGCCCGCAGGACCTGCCCATTCACCCAGCCAGCGGCCGGGCTCACCAGGAACGCGATGATGCTGGCAATGTCCTGCGGCTGGCCGAGGCGTTCCAGGGGCGGCATCTTGGCGTAGTGCTGCACCTGTTCTTCGCTCTTGCCGTGCATGAACAGTTCGGTGGCGACCGGGCCGGGGGCCACGGCATTGACCGTGATCTGCCGACCGCGCAGTTCCTTGGCGAACACCTGGGTCAGGGATTCCACCGCCGCCTTGCTGGCGATGTATACCGAGTAGCCGGGCAGGTTCAGGCCTACGGTGCTGCTGGAAAAATTCACGATCCGGCCTCCGTCGTTCAGGCGGGTCGCGGCTTCGCGCAAGGTGTTGAAGGTGCCACGGGTGTTGATGGCGAACGTCTGCTCGAACAGCTCGTCGCTGTGTTGCGCCAAGGGCATTACCTGGAGGATGCCGGCGTTGTTGATCAACACATCGACCTTGCCCAGTTTTGCTTCGGTTTCATCGAACATCCGCCGCACATCGGCGGAAGAGGACACGTCTGCCTTGACCGCTATGGCTTGGTGGCCGGCCTGGCGCAGTTGAACCACCAGTTTCGAGGCTTCGGTGGCGCTGTTGGCGTAGTTGATGGCGACGGCGAAACCTTCGCTGGCCAATTGCTTGGCAATCTCTGCTCCGATGCCGCGGGATGCGCCGGTCACGATGGCAACTTTCGAATTCTGAACAGTCATGTGAGGTTCCTTTGAGGTTGTAGTGTCGCGATTCGTTGAGGCCAGATTCACATGTTTACTCTTGGCGATAAATGCCCGAGAGTTGCCTTGACTGTTCAATATTTTCCAACAATCGGCGGGCAGGATTCAGATGGACCAGGTCAAGGCGATGAGGGTATTTGTCCGCATATACGAGCGCAGCAGCTTCACCCTGGCCGCTGAAGACTTGAATATGCCACGGGCCACGCTGACCCATACGCTCAATCAATTCGAAGCCTGGCTGGGCATTCGTTTGCTGGAGCGCAGCACCCGCAAGGTGCGCCCGACCCTTGACGGCGAAGCCTACTACCCGCGCTGCGTGCATTTGCTGGCGGAGCTTGAAGAGGCCGAATTGGCGTTTCGCGGTGTGGCGCCCAAAGGCAAGTTGAGGGTGGACCTGCATGGCACCCAGGCCCGGTACTTCGTGATTCCGGCGTTGCCACAATTCATGGCCCGCTATCCCGAAGTAGAACTGTTCATCAGCGAAGCGGATCGCTTCGTCGACCTGATTGCCGAGGGCGTCGATTGCGTGCTGCGCTCCGGTACGCTGGCCGATTCATCATTGATCGGCCGGCGTGTCGCCAATCTTCGGCAGATCACCTGTGCCAGCCCCGGTTACGTGCGCCAGTATGGCGAACCGAAGAGCCTCGATGACTTGAAGCACCACAGGGCGGTGAATTACGTCTCGAGGACCACCGCCAAACTCTATCCGTTCGAGTTCATGGTCGATGGCGAACTCAAGGAGGTGCCGATCGGGGGCTCGTTGTCGGTGTCCGGCGCCGAGATCTACGCCGCCTCGGCCATCGCCGGCCTGGGCCTGATCCAATGCCCGTATTACCGAATGGAAGAACCGATCCGGCAGGGCCTGATCCAGGAAGTCCTCACCGCCACCCCACCGCCCTCCATGCCGGTGTCGGTGCTCTATCCCCACAACCGACACATGTCGCCACGGGTTCGCGTATTCGTGGATTGGGTGGCGGAGGTGTTTGCGCAGGCGCGTTAATGGGGGCGGTGGTTATCGTTGGCCCTGTGGGAGCGAGCTTGCTCACGATGAGGCCTTTGCCATTGATATTTTCGTTGGCTGATCCACCGCTATCGCGAGCAAGCTCGCTCCCACCCTATTGCGAACTTTCGGCCTGACCGAGGCGTCTGTGAAATGTTAGCTTCTGCCATCAGCCGTCCGAACAGAGAGCTTTTTCGATGACCTACACCGCTGCGCAAAACCGCTACGAGTCCATTCCCTACCGCCGCGTCGGTCGCAGCGGGCTGGTGCTGCCGGCGTTGTCGCTGGGGTTGTGGCACAACTTTGGCGACAGTACGCCCATCGACACCCAGCGTGCCTTGCTGCGCACGGCGTTCGACCTGGGTATCAACCACTTCGACCTGGCCAACAACTACGGCCCGCCCTATGGCAGCGCCGAGATCAATTTCGGCCGGCTGCTGCGCGAAGATTTCCAGCAGTATCGCGATGAGCTGATCATCTCCAGCAAGGCCGGTTGGGACATGTGGCCAGGGCCTTACGGCCAGGGCGGCGGTTCGCGCAAATACGTGCTGGCCAGCCTCGACCAGAGCCTGCAACGCCTGGGGCTGGACTATGTGGATATCTTCTATTCCCACCGCTTCGACCCCGATACGCCACTGGATGAAACCGCCAGTGCACTGGCCACTGCGGTGCAGCAGGGCAAGGCGTTGTACATCGGCATTTCCTCGTATTCCGGGGTGAAGACCCGGGAAATGGCAGCGCTGCTCAAGGAATGGAAAGTCCCGCTGCTGATCCACCAGCCGGCCTACAACCTGCTAAACCGCTGGGTGGAAAAAGACCTGCTGGACGCCACCGACGAATTGGGTACCGGTGTGATTGCCTTCACCCCACTGGCCCAAGGCCTGCTGACTGACAAATACCTGAAGGGCATTCCGGCGGATGCACGAGTCAACCGTCCGGGGGGTGGCTCGTTGCAGGCTGCGCATTTGTCGCAGGAGAACCTTGCCCACGTGCGCGCCCTCAATGAGATCGCCCAGCGTCGTGGCCAGAGCCTGGCGCAAATGGCCCTGGCCTGGACCTTGCGCGATCCCCGGGTCACCTCGGCCCTGATCGGCGCCAGCCGGCCGGAGCAGATCATCGAGAACGTCGGAGCCTTGCAGAACCTGAACTTCAGCGCCGAAGAACTGGCCGAGATCGACCGATTTGCCCAGGAAGGCGGGATCAATCTTTGGGAAAAGCCTTCGTCAGCTGAATAACACACAACCTTGTGGCGAGGGATTTATCCCCGCTGGGCTGCGAAGCAGACCAAAAGCAGATGGACACGGTCTACCTGCCAGATCAAGCATGAAGGGTTTAGGGCCGCTACGCGGCCCAGCGGGGATAAATCCCCTCGCCACAAAGGCGATTCCATAGCTATTCAGCGAAAAAACGGCACATCCCCCAACACCGTCGCCCGGTGCATCACTCGCCGGGCCGGGCGGTAGTCGTCCACGGCGAAATGCTGGGTCACACGGTTATCCCAGAACGCCACGTCGTTGACCTGCCAGCGCCAGCGCAGGGTGAACTCCGGACGGGTGGCGTGGGCGAACAGCAGTTTCAGGATCACCTCGCTTTCAGTCTCCGACAGCTCGTTGATCCGCGTGGTAAAGCCTTCATTGACGAACAGAGACCGACGTCCGCTCACCGGATGAGTGCGGATCACCGGATGAGACAGTGGCGGGTTTTTCCGCCGTGCCTCTTCCCAGCGCGCCAGGTCTGCGGCGGTGTTGCCAAACCGCTCCAAGGGAAAGGAGCGGGTAAAGTCGTGAGTCGCCGTCAGGCCTTCCAGCAAGCGTTTCAACGGTGTCGACAAGGCTTCGTAGGCGGCGATGCCACTGGCCCACAACGTATCGCCGCCAAACGCCGGCAGCAGCTTGGCGCTGAGCACCGCGCCCAGGGCTGGAGTCGGGAGAAAGGTCACGTCGGTGTGCCATACAGCGTTGTCGCGGACATCGGTGACGGCGGTATCGAGCACCAATACTTCGGGCTGCTCCGGTACGTTGGGATAGATCGGATGAATGTGCAGGTCGCCAAAATACGCGGCGAAACGCGCCTGCTGTGAGGGTTCGATCGGCTGGTCGCGGAAAAACAGCACCTGATGTTCGAGCAGCGCCTGTTCGAGGGTGTCGCGGTCGGCCTGGCTCAGCGGCTGGCGGATATCGAGTCCTTCGATCTGCGCGCCGAGGGCGGTGCTCAAAGGCGTAATGGTCGGGCGGTTCATCGCAGTGTTCTCGTTCTGGGCGCCGAATGGTCGGCGTGGTCATTGGGGTATCAATGGGCCTGGCCGTGCCACGGCACCAGTTTGCGTTGCAGGGCGCGCAGGCCCATCTCCATGGCGAAGGCAATCAGGGCGATCACCAGGATTCCCAGCACCACCACGTCGGTGACCAGGAACTGCGCCGCTGACTGCACCATGAACCCCAGGCCGCTGGTGGCGGCGATCAGTTCGGCGGCCACCAGTGTCGACCAGCCCACGCCCAGACCGATGCGAATACCGGTGAGAATGTCCGGCAGGGCACTGGGCAGGATCACATGGCGAATCAACTGTGCCCGCGTGGCGCCCAACGATTGCGCCGCGCGCAGCTTGGCCCGGTCGACGGTGCGCACGCCGGTGGCGGTGGCAATGGCAATCGGGGCGAAGATCGCCAGGTAGATCAGCAGCACCTTCGACAACTCGCCAATGCCGCACCAGATCACGATCAATGGCAGGTACGCCAACGGTGGAATCGGCCGGTAGAACTCGATCAACGGATCGAGCACGCCGCGCGCGATGCGGTTGGCGCCGATGGCGATACCCACCGGCACCGCCGTCAGCACCGCGAACAACAGGCCCAGGCCGATGCGTTCAAGGCTGGCGGCCAAGTGTTGCCAGAGGGTGGAGTCCATGTAGCCGTGGGTCGCCAGCAGCCAGCCTTTTTGCAGCACGGCCGAGGGCGGGGGGAGGAACAGCGGTTCGATCAGGCCGCTGGCGGTGACGGCCCACCAGGTTGCCAGCAACGCGACCAGGGTCAAGCCGCTGATCCAACGGGTACTCAGGTGGGCCCTCAAACCGCTGGCCGTAGGCCGGCTCGTCGCGTCACGGACCACGGCTGGAATTTCGTAGCTGCTCATGCGCGCTCCTGGGGTCGAGTGGCGCTGCGTTGGGAAAATACTTTGGCGAGCACATGCTCGCGGGTTTCGATGAAGCGTGGGTCGGACTTGATCGACCGTGCCGATTCCCCGGCCCCGTAGCGCTGGCCGAAATCCAGGCTCAGGCGCTCGACGATCTGCCCCGGGTTCGGTGCCAGCAGAATCAAGTCAGTGGCGAGGAACACGGCTTCTTCAATGTCATGGGTGATCAGGAACACCGGCTTGGCGGTGCGCTGCCAGACCTGCAGCAACAGCTCCTGCATCTGCTCGCGGGTGAAGGCGTCCAGCGCACCGAACGGTTCGTCCATCAACAGCACGCGTGGCTCGGCCGCCAATGCCCGGGCCAGGCCGACGCGCTGCTTCTGGCCGCCGGAGAGCTGCCAGACGCGGCGTCGCTCGAAACCGGCCAGGTCCACCAGGGCAAGCATTTCCCGGGCGCGAGCCTCGCGTTTTTCCTTTGGGATGCCGGCCAGTTCCAGGCCGAACCCAACGTTTGCCAGCACGTCTTGCCACGGCAGCAGCGCATCGTCCTGGAACACCACGCCGCGTTCGGCGCTTGGGCCCTTGACCGGCGTGCCGTCGAGGGTGATCTGCCCGGCGCTGGGCTCGACGAACCCGGCAATCAGGTTCAACAGCGATGTCTTGCCACTGCCGGACGGACCGAGGGCAACCAGCAACTGCTTCGGCCCCAGGGTCAGGGAAATATCCGCCAGCACCGGTTCCGCCGCGCCGGGGTACTGTGCGCTGATGCGCTCCAGCTGTAGCAAGGCCATCGCATGTCTCCTTTCTTTGATCAGCGAGTGATGTATTTGGCGCTGACAAAAGGCGCATAGTCCGGCAGCACGGCTTCGACCTTGCCTTGCTCCTTGAGGAAGGCGGCGGTATCGGTGATGGCTTGGGTGGTCGGAGCGCCGAGGCTTACGACCTGATCGGCCGCCAGGGGGAAGACGTTGCCTTGCAACAGCAGCGGGATATCACTGGCCTTGGCACCGGAGAGTTTCACCAGTTTGTCGACGTTGGACACATCGGCCAGCCAGGCTTGTGGGTCCTTGCGGTACTGGGCATAGGCATCCAGGGTGACTTTGGCGAAGGCGGTGACGATTTCAGGGTGCTTCTGGGCGAAGTCCTTGCGCACGATCCAGGCGTCGAAGGTCGGCGCGCCGAACTGGGCCAGTTCCGCAGAGGTGATCAGTACCTTGCCGTTTTCCTTGGCCACGCCCAGGGCCGGGTCCCAGACGTAGGTGGCATCGATGTCGCCGCGCTTCCAGGCGGCGATGATGGCCGGTGGTGCCAGGTTGAGGATGGTGACTTTCGATGGGTCAATGTTCCAGTGCTTCAACGCGGCGAGCAGGCTGTAGTGGCCGGTGGAAACGAATGGCACGGCGATCTTCTTGCCGATCAGGTCTTGCGGGGAATTGATACCGGAGCCATCACGAGCCACCAAGGCCTCGGCGGCGCCGATCTGGGTGGCGATGAGGAAGGTTTCCACCGGGACCTTGCGGGTGATGGCCGCGGTCAACGGGCTGGAGCCGAGGTAGCCAATCTGCACATCGCCCGAGGCAATAGCGGTGATGACGTCGGCACCATTGTCGAACTTGCGCCAGTCAATCTTGGCTTGGGTGGCTTTTTCATAGGCGCCGTCGGCCTGGGCGACTTTGGCCGGGTCGACGGTGGTCTGGTAGGCGACGGTCAGGTCGGTTGCCTGGGCAAAAAAGCTGGTGACGGCCAGGGAGGCGGCCGCGAGAAGGCGAAGGGGTAAACGCAAAGACATGGAAAGGCTCCTCAACAGGCCGCCGGATGTTCGGCGTTTGAGGAGACTAGATGATCTAAGAATTCAAAAATAAATAACTTTTTCGAATTAGCTTATTTGCGAAAAAATCTATTCGAGCATCAGCTTTTGTGGCGAGGGGATTTATCGCCGCTGGGTTGCGAAGCGACCCCAAATCAGTCGAATGAGAGTTGACCCAGACACCGAGGTGTACCGTCGAGGGCTGCTTTGCAGCCAACGGGGATAAATCCCCTCGCCACAAAATCATTCCCATGTAAGACATGGGAATGATGCACGAGGGGATCAGTTACTGATCGCCAAAATGCTCGCTTGATACGAACCCACGAACACATCGAAATCCCCCACCTCGTTCTGCTCCAGCTCAGCTTGCTGGACCAGCGACTCGCGCGCGGTCTCTTCGAATGTCGCTTGTTCCTGGGCAGGCAACGGCTCGGCGCGGAAGAATTCGGCGTGGGCCTTGCTTTGGCGCAGGGAGAACTGGGCGAAGCTTTCCTGGTGTTCGGCCATGGCGGCCAGCACCTGGGCTGAAGGCGTCAGGGACGGATCGCGAACTTTCGCCAATTGCGCGTCCAGTGCCTGGCGATGGGCATCGCCACCGTGGCTCTGGTCGAGCAGCGCGGCCAGCGGAGCGATGTTTTCCAGCAATTCCACGGCCCAGGCCTGCATGTCCACCGCTTGACCCTGGCGCTGCAATTGCAGGCCTGGCTTGCGACCTTCCTTGACCACGGTCAGGAAGTTGCTCGTGGCGTTGCCGCATTCGTTGTTTTCCAGCTGCGGGCTGTCATTGAGGCCACAATACAGTAGGAACGCATCGAGGAACCGCGCTTCGGTGAGGTCGATACCCATCGGCAGGAACGGGTTGATGTCCAGGCAGCGCACTTCGACGTACTGGATCCCCCGGGCCATCAAGGCCTGGATCGGCCGCTCGCCGGTGTAGGTCACACGCTTGGGACGGATGTTGGAGTAGTACTCGTTTTCGATCTGCAAGATGTTGGTATTGAGCTGCACCCACTCGCCGTTCTGGTGAGTGCCGACTTCGACGTACGGCGCGTAGGGCGTCGCCACCGCTTTGCGCAGGCTGTCGGTGTAGCTCGCCAGGTCGTTGTAGCATGGCGTGAGGCCGGCCTGGGCGTTGCTCTGGTAACCCAGGTCGCTCATGCGCAGGCTGGTGGCGTAGGGCAGGTACAAGGTGTCCGGGTCCAGTTGTTCCAACTGGTGCGGACGGCCCCGCAGGAAACCGACGTCCAGGGCCGGCGAGGCACCGAACAGGTACATCAGCAACCAGCTGTAGCGGCGGAAATTACGGATCAGCGCGATGTAGGCCGACGACTGGAAGTCCCGGTCGCTCACCTCGGCGGCTTCGTCCTGGCGCAATAGCGGCCAGAGCTTTTCCGGCAAGGAGAAGTTGTAGTGGATACCTGCGATACACTGCATGGTCTTGCCGTAGCGCAGGGCCAGGCCCTTGCGATAGACGTACTTGAGTCGACCGATATTCGAGGTGCCGTAAAAGGCGATCGGAATCTCTTCTTCGGCCGGCAGTGGGCACGGCATCGACGGACTCCACAAGTACTCGTCGCCCAGTTTGCTGTAGGCAAACCGGTGGATCTTGTCGAGGCTGCGCAAGGTATCGGCCGGGTTGGCCAGGGCCGGCGTGATGAACTCCAGCAGCGACTCGGAATAGTCGGTAGTGATCTGTTCGTTGGTCAGCGCCGAACCCAGGGCCTTGGGGTGCGGAGTCTGCGCCAGGCGCCCATCGTCCGTGACACGCAGGCATTCACGCTCGATGCCGTGCAGGCACTGTTCGAGCAGGGAGAGGTTGGCGCGCTCGCCGAGCAGGGCCAGGCGGCGGTTTAAAAGGTCGCTCAAGTTGAATTCCTTCACGCGTCAGTCGCCCCAATATGGGGGTGGGCAAGACGGTCTACAAGGGTGAAGTTAAAACTGGCGTTTTCGCCTGGTTTTATGCGGGTAAAGACTGATCGCCGCACTCCCTGTGGGAGCGGGCTTGCTCGCGAAGAGGCCTTATCAGCCAGCATTGAAGTCGCCTGGCCCGCCGCTTTCGCGAGCAAGCCCGCTCCCACAGAAAATCTCGACACCGCATCCGCAGCGTCGAAATTAACCCAAATCGATGACAGGGAGCTATAGGACAGCGAACGTGCCTTGCGCTTTTGCGACCAGTTTGTCGCCTTGCATCACCTCGGCTTCGACCACCAGCGTGCGCCGGCCCGGGTGGATGACCCGGGCGGTGCACAGCACTTCGCCGTCGGACACGGCGCGAATGTAGTTGATCTTGCATTCGATGGTCGCGCTTTGCTGGTCAAAGCCATGGACACTGGAGCAGGCCAGGCCCATGGCGATGTCCACCAGGCTGAACAGTGCCCCGCCGTGCAGCTTGCCGCCGCGGTTGCGTAACGGCGGCTCAAGGCCCAGGGCGACTTGCGCCACCCCGTCCCCCAGGCTCTGCAAGCGGCAGCCGAGCAGCTTGAAAAAAGCGCTTTCCACCAACCCGGCCGGCACGTCCATCAGCGCTTCTTCAACTGCTTGGCGTTGGCGAACAGCGAGGCCATGGCGTTGTTCGCCGGGGCCGCGGTGGCGGTTTCCTTGCGCGGCGCGGTGTTCTGCGACTGACGGGGCGTCGAGCCAGGGCGAGCACCACGGGCGCCATCGACTTTCTCGCCGGGCGTGTCGCTCATGCGCATCGACAGGCCGACGCGTTTGCGCGGGATGTCGACTTCCATGACCTTCACTTTCACCACATCGCCCGCCTTCACCGCTTCGCGCGGATCCTTGATGAACTTCTCGGACAATGCCGAGATGTGCACCAGGCCGTCCTGGTGCACGCCGATGTCGACAAAGGCACCGAAGTTGGTGACGTTGGTCACCACGCCTTCGAGGATCATGCCCGGTTGCAGGTCCTTGAGGTCCTCGACGCCGTCCTGGAACTCGGCGGTCTTGAACTCGGGACGCGGGTCGCGGCCCGGTTTTTCCAACTCCTGGAGAATGTCGGTGACGGTGGGCAGGCCGAAGGTTTCGTCGGTGAATTTCTTAGGGTCCAGGCGCTTGAGGAACGCGGCATCACCGATCAGCGAGCGGATGTCACGGTCGGTCTGGGCGGCGATGCGTTGCACCAGCGGGTAGGCTTCAGGGTGGACGGCCGACGAATCCAGGGGGTTGTCGCCGTTCATGACCCGCAGGAAGCCGGCGGCCTGTTCGAAGGTTTTTTCACCCAGGCGTGGGACTTTCTTCAACGCGGCGCGGGTCTTGAACGCGCCATGTTCGTCACGGTGGGTGACGATGTTCTGTGCCAGCGTGGCGTTCAGGCCGGAGATCCGCGCCAGCAGCGCCACCGAAGCGGTGTTCACGTCCACGCCGACGGCGTTCACGCAATCTTCCACCACCGCGTCCAGGCCACGGGCCAGTTTCAGTTGGGAAACATCGTGCTGGTACTGGCCGACACCGATGGATTTGGGGTCGATCTTCACCAGCTCCGCCAGTGGATCCTGCAGGCGACGGGCGATGGACACTGCGCCACGGATCGACACATCCAGGTCGGGGAATTCCTTGGAAGCCAGTTCCGACGCCGAGTAAACGGAAGCGCCGGCCTCGGAGACCATGACCTTGGTCATTTTCATGGCTGGGTATTTCTTGATCAGCTCGGCGGCCAGTTTGTCGGTCTCGCGGCTGGCGGTGCCGTTGCCGATGGCGATCAGGTCTACCGAATGCTTGGCGCACAGGGCGGCGAGCACGGCGAGGGTCTGGTCCCACTTGTTGTGCGGCACGTGCGGGTAGACCGTGGCGTGATCCAGCAATTTGCCTGTGGAGTCCACCACCGCCACCTTGCAGCCGGTGCGCAGGCCCGGGTCCAGGCCCAGGGTGGCGCGGGGGCCGGCCGGCGCGGCCAGCAGCAGGTCGTGCAGGTTGTGGGCGAACACGTTGATCGCCTCGGTCTCGGCGTTGTCGCGCAACTCGCCCAGCAGGTCGGTTTCCAGGTGGGTGTAGAGCTTGACCTTCCAGGTCCAGCGCACCACTTCGGCCAGCCATTTGTCGGCGGCGCGGTTCTGGTTCTGGATGCCGAACTGCTGGCCGATCATGCCTTCGCACGGGTGCATGGTTCCCGGCAATTCTTCACCGACCTTAAGGGCGGAGCTGAGGATGCCTTCGTTGCGCCCCCGGAAAATTGCCAGAGCGCGGTGGGACGGCATGCTTTTGAGCGGTTCGTCGTGTTCGAAGTAGTCGCGGAACTTCGCGCCTTCCTCTTCCTTGCCGGCGATCACTCGGGCGCTGAGGATGGCTTCCTGTTTGAGGAAGTTGCGCAGCTTTTCCAACAGGTTGGCGTCTTCGGCGAAACGCTCCATGAGGATGTACTTGGCACCTTCCAGCGCCGCTTTCACGTCCGCCACGCCTTTTTCGGCATCGACGAAGCGCGCGGCTTCGGTTTCCGGGGCCAGGGTCGGGTCGTTGAACAGGCCGTCGGCCAGCTCGCCGAGGCCGGCTTCCAGGGCGATCTGGCCCTTGGTGCGGCGCTTTTGCTTGTAGGGCAGGTACAAGTCTTCGAGACGAGTCTTGGTGTCGGCCAGCTTGATGTCGCGCTCGAGTTGCGGGGTCAGCTTGCCCTGCTCCTGGATGCTGGCCAGGATGCTGATGCGCCGTTCGTCGAGTTCTCGCAGATAGCGCAGGCGTTCTTCCAGATGCCGCAGTTGGGTGTCATCGAGGCTGCCGGTCACTTCTTTCCGGTAACGGGCGATGAAAGGCACCGTGGAACCTTCATCGAGTAGCGCGACGGCCGCTTCGACCTGTTGTGGGCGTACACCGAGTTCCTCGGCGATGCGGCTGTTGATGCTGTCCATAAAACCACCTGACAAATTGTGAAATCAGGCTCGCCACCACAGAAACCGGGCTCGGCGAGACTGGTTGAGCGGCCTGGCATGCGCCGCTGCCTGGGTCAAAAGGCTGCCTGTTGACCCGCGAAATTCAAAAAGTTGCCTTGCCAAGGCTAAAAAAATGGTACGCCGGGATCACGATCCGGTATTCCCTGGCACAAAAGGCCGCGCATTATAACCAGCGTTCCGTCCCGAGGGGGGGACAGGGTCTGTAGGCTTGATACCCGGATTTGTGGAGATAGAGGAAAAATCTGCTAACAATGCACACGGTGCGTATAACGGCAGCTAGGCCATAATGCGCGCCGAGATCAAAGGAGCTTCCTATGAGCAGCACTGCACAAACTGCTGAAGGCGAAAAAATTCTTATTGTTGACGACGATCCAGGGCTGAGCAGCCTGCTGGAACGCTTTTTCGTCAGCAAGGGCTACCGCGCCCGCACCGTACCGAACACCGAGCAAATGGATCGGTTGCTGGCCCGTGAAGTGTTCAACCTGGTCGTACTCGACCTGATGCTGCCCGGTGAAGATGGTCTGACCGCCTGCCGCCGCCTGCGCGGCGCCAACAACCAGATTCCGATCATCATGCTCACCGCCAAGGGCGACGAGTTGAGCCGTATCAAGGGCCTTGAACTGGGCGCCGACGATTACCTGGCCAAGCCGTTCAACCCCGACGAGCTGATGGCCCGCGTCAAGGCGGTGCTGCGCCGTCAGTCGGCACCCGTGCCTGGTGCGCCGGGCAGCGAAGATGAAAGCGTGACCTTTGGCGACTACGAACTGTCCCTGGCCACCCGTGAGCTCAAGCGCGGCGATGAGGTCCACATGCTCACTACCGGTGAGTTCGCCGTGCTCAAGGCCCTGGTGATGAATGCCCGCCAGCCGCTGACCCGCGACAAGCTGATGAACCTGGCCCGTGGTCGTGAATGGGATGCGCTGGAGCGCTCCATCGACGTGCAGATTTCCCGCCTGCGCCGGATGATCGAGCCTGATCCTTCCAAGCCGCGATATATCCAGACCGTCTGGGGCGTGGGTTACGTGTTCGTGCCGGATGGCGCCGCCAGCAAGTGATCGGCGATTTGTAGGAGCGGGTGGCCTGGCCGGTTGAAATGTCTTCTTCTTCCAGGCGACTCGCGGTCTGTCATTGTGCGAGCATCGCTCGCTCCTGCAAGTGTGTAGCGGTTATTCATGAAAACCCCCGTTTGGTTCCCCCAGAGTTTCTTCTCCCGCACCCTCTGGCTGGTGCTGATCGTCGTGCTCTTTTCCAAGGCGCTGACGTTGGTGTACCTGCTGATGAACGAAGACGTGCTCGTGGATCGACAGTACAGCCACGGCGTTGCCTTGACCCTGCGGGCCTATTGGGCGGCGGACGAAACCAACCGGGCGAAAATTGCCGAGGCGGCGACGCTGATCCGTGTCGTCGGTGCCGGCGTGCCGGAGGGCGAGCAGCATTGGCCCTACAGCGAGATCTATCAACGCCAGATGCAAGCCGAACTGGGCGCCGATACCGAGGTGCGATTGCGCATGCACTCGCCGCCGGCGCTTTGGGTACGGGCTCCAAGCCTGGGCGATGGCTGGCTGAAAGTGCCGTTGTACCCGCATCCGTTGCGCGGCCAGAAAATCTGGAACGTGCTCGGCTGGTTCCTGGCCATCGGCCTGCTGTCGACGGCATCGGCGTGGATCTTCGTCAGCCAGCTCAACCAACCGTTGAAACGCCTGGTCTACGCCGCCCGCCAACTGGGCCAGGGGCGCAGCGTGCGGCTGCCCATCAGCGATACGCCCAGCGAGATGACCGAGGTCTACCGTGCCTTCAACCAGATGGCCGAAGATGTGGAACAAGCCGGGCGCGAACGCGAGCTGATGCTGGCGGGTGTCTCCCACGATCTGCGCACGCCCTTGACTCGGCTGCGGTTGTCGCTGGAGTTGATGGGCGAGCACACCGACCTGACCGACGAGATGGTCCGCGACATCGAGGACATGGACGCGATTCTTGATCAGTTTCTGGCGTTCATACGCGACGGCCGTGATGAGTCCGTGGAAGAGGTGGACCTCAGCGAGTTGGTGCGGGAGGTGGTCGCGCCCTATAACCAGAACGACGAGAAAGTGCACCTGCGCCTGGAGCCGATTCAGCCGTTCCCGTTGCGCCGGGTGTCGATGAAGCGGCTGTTGAACAACTTGATCGGCAATGCCCTGAACCATGCCGGCGCCGGCGTCGAAGTCGCGGCCTATGTCTCCGGCGACACCAGCGCTCCTTACGTGGTGCTGAGCGTCATGGACCGTGGCGCTGGCATTGATCCCTCGGAGCTGGAAGCCATTTTCAACCCCTTCACCCGGGGAGATCGTGCCCGGGGTGGGAAAGGCACGGGGCTGGGCCTGGCCATCGTCAAGCGTATCGCTTCGATGCACGGTGGCAACGTCGAGTTGCGCAACCGCGCCGGTGGTGGGCTGGAGGCTCGGGTGCGGTTGCCGTTGGGGTTGATGCTGCCAAGAGATGCGGTATAACCGATCCGAATGCGGGCCACCTGTGGGAGCGAGCTTGCTCGCGATGACGGTGTGTCAGTCAACCTGTTCGTCACTGATGTACCGCTTTCGCGAGCAAGCTCGCTCCCACCGGGTTATATGTTGGCTTAGCCTTTTCCTTTAGTCCGGGTCATGTTCGGCCCGCCATTCTTTTCCAGGTGCTCGATGATGATCCCTGCCACGTTCTTGCTGGTGGTGGTCTCGATGCCTTCCAGGCCCGGCGAGGAGTTCACCTCCATCACCAGTGGCCCGTGATTGGAGCGCAGGATATCCACGCCCGCCACGGCCAGGCCCATGACTTTTGCCGCACGCAGGGCGGTCATGCGCTCTTCCGGGGTGATTTTGATCAGGCTGGCGCTACCACCGCGATGCAGGTTGGAGCGGAACTCACCGGGCTTGGCCTGGCGTTTCATCGAGGCAATCACTTTGTCGCCGACCACGAAGCAGCGAATGTCGGCGCCACCGGCTTCCTTGATGTATTCCTGGACCATGATGTTCTGCTTCAGGCCCATGAATGCCTCGATCACCGACTCCGCCGCCGTCGCGGTTTCACACAGGACCACGCCGATGCCCTGGGTGCCTTCCAGCACCTTGATCACCAGCGGTGCGCCGTTGACCATCGCGATCAGGTCGGGAATGTCGTCGGGGGAGTGGGCAAAACCGGTCACCGGCAAGCCGATCCCGCGCCGTGACAGCAGTTGCAGCGAGCGCAGCTTGTCCCGGGAACGGGCGATGGCGACCGACTCGTTGAGGGGAAACACCCCCATCATTTCGAACTGGCGCAACACGGCGCAGCCGTAGAACGTCACCGATGCACCAATGCGCGGGATCACCGCGTCGAACCCTTCCAGCGGCTTGCCACGGTAGTGGATCTGCGGCTTGTGGCTGGCGATGTTCATGTAGGCGCGCAGGGTATCGATCACCACCATTTCATGGCCACGTTCGGTCCCGGCTTCAACCAGGCGACGAGTGGAATACAGACGCGGATTACGCGACAGCACAGCGATCTTCATGCAACACCTGTGGCAGAGGTAGTGGACACCGGGAATGCCGGCTTTTCTTGAACATATTTGGTGCCCGGATTGACCACCAGTTGGCCGTCGATCAAGGCTTTGGAACCCAGTAACAGGCGATATCGCATGGATTTGCGGCAGGCGAGGGTGAACTCGACCCGCCAGACCCGGTCACCCAGCGCCAACGTGGTGCTGATCACGTAGCGGACCTGAGCGTGGCCGTTGGAACTCTTTATGGTCTTGCGCGCCACCAGCGGGGCTTCGCAGCGGCGATGGCGTAACTGCACCACCGTGCCAAGGTGAGCCGTGAAGCGCACCCACTTTTCGCCATCGCGCTCGAACGGCTCGATGTCAGTGGCATGCAGGCTGGAGGTGCTGGCCCCGGTGTCGATTTTTGCCCGCAGGCCCACGACTCCCAGATCCGGGAGCGCCACCCACTCGCGCAGACCGACAACGGTCAAATGGTCAAAAGTCTTCAATAAAAAAAACCTGCGATCAGTGCATCGGATCGTGGACTCCGCGAATCGCGGTATTCACGCAGAATAATCACAAAATGGCGACAGTTATCTACGCACTTGTATGTGCTTGTAACCGATTCCGGCCGAAGCGATGTGTGTGGCGTCGGTTTGGCGGGCATTCTATCCGTCGGGCCTGATTCGTGCGCTCGACAAAAACGGTAGTACAGTTCCGGCTAATGGCAGAAAGAGGAATTGCAGTGGCACAAAAAAAGGAAGAAGACGACAAGGTCCGTCTCGATAAATGGTTGTGGGCGGCGCGCTTCTACAAGACGCGGGCCCTGGCCAAGACCGCCATCGAAAGCGGCAAGGTCCATCACCGGGGGGAGCGCTGCAAGCCGGGCAAGGAGCCCCGCATCGGCGATGAGTTTGTGATCCGCACCGGGTTCGATGAAAAGACCGTGGTGGTCGAGGCCCTGTCGATCGTGCGTCGCGGCGCACCTGAAGCGCAGGCGCTGTATCGTGAGACCGAAGCCAGCATCGCCAAGCGCGAAGCCGCCGCCGCGCAACGCAAGGCCGGCGCCCTGGGTGTCAGCACCGATGGCAAGCCGAGCAAGAAGCAGCGCCGGGACCTGTTCAAGTTTCATGGCAGCAATAACGAATAAAAAGGCTGGCGCAAGGCCTGTGGCGAGGGAGCTTGCTCCCGCTGGGCTGCGTAGCGGCCCCAAAATCTGACGGTCGCTGCGCAACCCAGCGGGAGCAAGCTCCCTCGCCACAATGACAATTCGGATTGAGTCATCGGTCTCTTCCCGTCAGGCAAACCCAAGCCTTGCTTGGAACCCACCCTGAATGCCCATAAAATGCCCGCCATCATTTGTCATCACCTCAGATACCAGATCCTATGACTGATTTACCGGATACCGACTACACCCAACGTTTCATCTTCGATGACAGCGACGCCCGTGGCGAGCTGGTGGCGTTGGAGCGTAGCTACGCCGAAGTCCTCGCCAAGCACCCCTATCCGGAGCCGGTCGCACAACTGCTCGGCGAGCTGATGGCGGCTGCGGCGTTGCTGGTGGGCACCTTGAAGTTCGATGGCTTGCTGATTCTCCAGGCGCGTTCCGAAGGTCCGGTCCCGCTGCTGATGATCGAGTGTTCCAGCGAGCGCGAGATCCGCGGCCTGGCCCGTTATCACGCCGAGCAGATCGCGCCCGACGCGACCCTGGCCGACATGATGCCCAACGGCGTGCTGGCCCTGACGGTGGACCCCACCCATGGCAAGCGCTACCAGGGCATCGTCGATCTCGACGGTGCGACCCTGGCCGAGTGCTTCACCAACTACTTCGTCATGTCCCAGCAGACCAATACCCGGTTCTGGCTCTACGCCGACGGGCGGCGCGCGCGAGGTTTGCTGCTGCAACAACTGCCTGCCGATCGCCTTCGCGACCCGGAGGAACGCGACGCCAGCTGGCAGCACATCACCGCTCTGGCCAGCACCCTGAGCGCCGATGAACTGCTGAGCCTGGACAACGAAACCGTGCTGCATCGCCTCTATCACGAGGAGCAGGTACGCTTGTTCGACGGCCAGTCATTGCGCTTCCAATGCAGTTGCTCTCGTGAACGTTCCGGCAATGCGCTGGTCAGTCTGGGTCTGGAAGATGCGCAGCAACTGGTGATCGAACATGGCGGTGCCATCGAGATCGACTGCCAGTTTTGCAACGAGCGCTACCTGTTCGACGCGGCGGACATCGCTCAATTGTTCGCCGGTGCGGGTGTCGACACACCGTCAGATACTCGACACTAAAACGGTTCAGCGCAGGTAAATCTCCTGGCAAACGCCGGATTTACGCCGTACTGACGGGAGGGCCCTACTTTTTTTGGGCTTTTCTGGCATAATCCGGCCCACTTTTTTCGGGTAGTAGTGCGCGACTTCCTACTACAAAACGTTTGGAGCACTCGGCCACGGGCCGACGGGGAATCTCATGACGCAAGCCAATAACGCCGTGTATACCGATCTGAGTGTCGATGATCTGGTCAAAGAAGCCCTGAATCGCGGTGAAGGCGAGCTTGCCGATACTGGCGCGCTGGTTGTCCGTACCGGTCATCGTACCGGTCGCTCGCCAGTCGACCGTTTCATTGTGGAAGAGCCAACCACCCAGGACGCCATCGCCTGGGGCCCGATCAACCGCAAGTTCCCGGCCGACAAGTTCGATGCCCTGTGGAACCGCGTCGAAGCCTACCTGGGCGAGCGCGAACGTTTTGTCTCCCACGTGCATGTAGGTTCCGATCCTGCGCACTACCTGCCAGTCAAGATGACCACCGAGACGGCGTGGCACAACCTGTTCGGCCGTTGCCTGTTCATCAACCCCGAGCAATACAACGCCGGCGGCAAGGACGAATGGCAGATCCTCAACGCGCCGAATTTCGTTTGCGAGCCTGAGCGCGACGGCACCAACTCCGACGGCACCGTGATCATCAATTTCGCGGCCAAGAAAGTGCTGATCGCCGGCATGCGCTACGCCGGTGAGATGAAAAAAGCCCTGTTCTCCGTGCAGAACTTCCTGCTGCCAGCCGTTGACGTGCTGCCGATGCACTGCGCCGCCAACATGGGCGAAGAGGGCGATGTGACCCTCTTCTTCGGTCTGTCGGGCACCGGCAAGACCACCCTGTCCGCCGATGAAAGCCGTTACCTGATCGGTGACGACGAACACGGCTGGGGCGTGGGCGTGGTCTTCAACATCGAAGGCGGCTGCTACGCCAAGTGCATCGACCTGTCCGAGAAGAACGAGCCGGTGATCTGGAAAGCCATCCAGCACGGCGCCGTACTGGAAAACGTCGTCCTTGACCCGGTCACCAAGAAAGCCGACTACGCCGACGACAGCCTGACCCAGAACAGCCGCGCTGCGTACCCCCGTGAGCTGATCGAAAAACGCGCACCGAAAAACCTCGGTGGCGAGCCAAACGCCGTGATCTTCCTGACCTGCGACCTGACCGGCGTACTGCCGCCGGTGTCGATCCTCAGCGAAGAGCAAGCCGCCTACCACTTCCTGTCCGGCTACACCGCACTGGTGGGCTCGACCGAAATGGGTTCGGGCAGTGGCATCAAGTCGACCTTCTCCACCTGCTTCGGCGCCCCGTTCTTCCCGCGTCCAGCCGGTGAGTACGCTGAGCTGCTGATCAAGCGCATCCGTGGCTTCGGCTCCAAGGTCTACCTGGTCAACACCGGCTGGACCGGTGGCGGCTACGGCGTCGGCAAGCGTTTCAACATTCCGACCACCCGTGCGGTGATCGCGGCGATCCAGAGCGGCGCGCTGATCGGTGCTGAAACCGAACACCTGGACATCATCAACCTGGACGTGCCGCTGGCCGTGCCGGGCGTCGAGACTGGCCTGTTGAACCCACGCAACACCTGGGCCGACAAAGCCGCCTACGACGAAGCGGCCAAGGCATTGGCCGGTCTGTTCACCGAGAACTTCAAGAAGTTCGACGTGAGCGACGCGATCAAAGCTGCAGGTCCTCAGCTGTAAGGCTTGGTTGGTGAATGAAAAAACCGCCCTTCATGGGCGGTTTTTTATGAACGGCTATTTGAGGCGCGCCGATCAGCTAGGCCTCCTCCACTTCCCGCGTATCCCATCGCTGTGCCTTGATCGCCTTATAAAGCATGCCGATGGTCAGTGGCAGTTTGTTCCCCCGGCCCTTGGCCCTGCGCTTTTGAAACACATCGAACCCTTCAGGCTGGAAATAGCGGTAGGCGTCGTAGTCGATGAGCTCGATGGCGAACCGCTCCTCTAATGCCTCCATCAGGTGTCGGGCGTCCGCGCCATCGCAACCCAGGTCGAGATTGATCGCAGTGCCCAGGCGAATCGTCTTGCGTTCAGGCAGGCCGATTTCTTCATGGAGCAGTTCCATGAGCTGGCGCATGGTGTGATCGTCGGGGAAGTCTGGAGCGAGGTGCATGATGAAATGTCCAGAATAAAAGAGGTGCGTCTGTACCGGTGGAAAGTTTAGGGGGAAATCGTTGTCCGTTGGAAAAAGAAGAACGCTGCAATCAAGAAATCGCAGGCGTCGCGATTGCGGTTTTGACCGTCGCGAGGATTGGCGGGTCGTCGGGGAATTTCATGCATCCGCCCAGTAGTAGGGACAGCATCAGGACGGTAGGTAGGTTCAGTTTGTGCGACATGGTTATTTCCTTTTTCAAGCTGCGAACCGCGGGCGTCCTGCCGTTGGTGGGCCTGGCGCAAAGTGTTCATGGGTATCGCGAGTCGATTGCTGCCAGGCTCGCGAGCGATAAGGGTTTGGGTTCAGTCAGCCATCTGTTCAGGCATGCGTAGTGCGGCGGCCTCAAGGTCCATCAGTCCTCTGCCATAGGCTTCGCTGTTGGCGTAGATACCTGTGCGGTTGGCTGTCGCCAGCAGATGTTCGCGTATCTGCTGCGGGCTGAGTTGCGGATGAAGGCTTTGTAGCGCCGCCAGTGCGCCACTGACCAACGCGGCGGCGGGAGATGTGCCAGCAGTCTGCACGTAGCGGCCATCCTTGCCAACGGTGAGCAGGCCGGCCTGTGCACCGGCGTCGCCGCCGGGAACGGCGATACACCAGGCGGCCGCGACGCCGCAATAGTTGGATTTGCCATTGATGGCGCTGCCGTCGTTCTTCAACGCCACCACTGCGATCCAGCCTTTTTCCAGTTCTGGCAATGCGACTGGCAGTCCTGGCTCGGCCAGGGGCTCGCGCTTGAGTTCGTTACCGGTGGGGAAGACCAACACGGCGCCGTCCGCGACCAGTTTTCGAGCGACGGCCAGGGAGTCGGGCATCACCTGGTTGTAGCGCGCCTCATTGATCTCGGTGGCGGGAATGGCGTTGGCCCACGAGTTGTTGAACAGCCGGGCACCCTTGTCAAAACCACTTTGCCAGGACCGGGCGATTTCGCTGTCGAAGAAAAACGGCTCGTTGTCGTCGCCAAAGCGAAAGGGGATCAACCGCGCATTGAACGCGATGCCGTGCATGCCCCGGTCGTCCTTGTTGGCGGCGAGAATACCGGCCATCTGCGTGCCATGACCGATGCGGTCAACGGTGCCCGGACGGTCTTCGACATGGTCGAATCCAGGATCACCCAGTCTGCCCTCGAACTCCTTGAGGCTGGCGTTGAGCCCCGAGTCGATCAACGCCACGACAACATCCTGGCCAGTCCCGCCACGAGCGTAGAGCGCTGATGCCTTGACCACGGCCAAGCCTTGTTGAGCGTGATACTCCGGGGTTTCGAACTGGGTAGGATCCACGCCGGGTGGATCGGGGATGGTCAAGCAACCGGCGAGCAATGAGGCCGACGCGATCGTCAGCGCGCGTAGAGCGGAAAATGGGTGTGGCATGGTTCGTTCCTTGAAGAATTGAAATCGAGCGTCAGCCTTCCTGGCCTTGACGTACAGCATGAGTTGTCGGCGCACCTTACCGTGGTAGCGAAGTCGGGACGAGACATCAAATTGCCCGGATTTGTATCTGCTCGTGGCAAGGCAAAGGCGTTCGACGCTGTATCATCCAGTATCGTTTTTACCCCCGACCTTTTCTCGACTCGCCGCGTTGCCGCGCTAGGCTTTGGGCATCGCAGCAGTCAAAGGAGCGACCGCTTATGCACAGCACCCTGGAACAGGTTTTCGGTTACCCACAGTTTCGTCCCGGTCAGGAGGCGGCCATCGGTGCCGTACTGGCCGGTCGGTCGGCGGCGGCTATCTTCCCCACCGGCTCGGGCAAGTCCCTGTGTTATCAATTGCCGGCCCTGCTCTTGCCGCACCTGACCCTGGTGGTTTCGCCACTGCTGGCGTTGATGCAGGACCAGTTGGCGTTCCTCAAGCGCCACGGCATCGCGGCGGCCAGTATCGATTCGGCCCAGAGCCGTGAGGAAGCCAACGACACCATGGCGCGGGCCCGTTCGGGCGAGTTGAAGATCCTGATGATTTCCGTGGAGCGCCTGAAGAACGAGCGCTTTCGCAACTTCCTGCAGCAGGTGCCGATCTCGTTGCTGGTGGTGGACGAGGCCCACTGTATTTCGGAATGGGGGCATAACTTTCGACCTGACTACCTCAAGCTTCCCGATTATCAGCACCAGTTCAATATTCCCCAGGTATTGCTGCTGACGGCCACCGCCACACCCAAGGTCATCGCCGACATGCAGGCGAAATTCGCCATTGCCGCCGCCGATGTGGTGACGACCGGTTTCTACCGGCCGAACCTCAATCTGCTGGTCGAGCCCGTGCCGGGTGCTCACAAACGCGCACGTTTGGTGCAGTGGTTGGGCGAGCGTGCCGGGCAGCCGAGCATCGTCTACGTCACCTTGCAGCGAACCGCCGAGCAGATCGCCGAACACCTGGGCTGGAACGGTATCGAGGCCGAGGCCTATCACGCCGGTTTGCCCCATGAGCAACGCGAAGCCATCCAGCGGCGATTCATGGGGGGGCAATCCAATTGCATCGTCGCCACCATCGCTTTCGGCATGGGCATCGACAAGAGCGACATTCGCAACGTCGTGCATTTCGACCTGCCCAAGTCCATCGAAAACTACAGCCAGGAAATCGGCCGTGCCGGACGGGACGGACAGCCATCGGATTGCCTGGTGTTGGCCAACCGCGACAGCCTCAACGTGCTGGAGAACTTTGTGTATGGCGATACGCCGGAGCTCGCAGGTATTCGTTGCGTGCTCGACGAACTGAAGGCCGCCGCCCCCGATGGGCAATGGGAGTTCTTGCTGGGCCCGCTGGCGGACCAGAGCAACATCCGGCAACTGCCACTCAAGACGTTGTTGGTCCAGTTGGAGCTGCGCCGGCTGATCGCGTCGCGCTATGCCTATTTCGCGGAGTATCGCTTCAAGTTCCTGACCGAGCCGCACGAGCTGCTGGAGCGCTTCGAAGGTGAGCGCAGGGACTTCGTCGCGGCCATCATCCAGACATCCAGTCGCGCCCGGAGCTGGGCCACGGTGGATTTCGACGGGATGCACCGGCAGTACCAGGCTGAGCGTAATCGGGTGGTCAAGGCGCTGGATTATTTCCAGGAGAAGGGCTGGATCGAGCTGGAAAGCAAGCAGATGACCGAGGTGTACAGCGCGCTGGAAGCGGATCTGGATGTGCACGCCTTAAGTGCCGAGTTGCATGCCTATTTCACCCGGCACGAACACGGTGAAATCGCGCGGATCCACGCCATGCTCGAATTGTTCGCCACCGACCGTTGCCTGGGCCATCGCTTGGCGCAGTATTTCGGCGACGACAGTGCGCCCCACCCGTGTGGCCATTGTTCGGTGTGCCATGGGCATATCGCTCGCCTGCCGGAGCCGCCTGCGCTGCCGGCGCTTGTGGATAAAAACTTCGAGGCGCTGTGTGGCGAGTTTATCCACAAGCATGAGCAGCACAGCGGCAGCGTGCCGTCTGCCGAGCGCCTCACCCGCTTCCTGTGCGGGATCAGCGTGCCGCTGTTTACCCGATTGAAGGCGCGACAGATCCCTGGCTATGCGGCACTGGAAGCGTATCCATACGCGGAGGTTCGCCAGTGGACTCAAGCGCACCTGTGAGCTGCATCCATCCGCTGAATGCCCTTCATCACACGAATAAATTTCAAAAACATTCGGTGGCTGACTAAGGTGAAGGCTGTCTTCGGATCGCCAACAAGAGAGCCAACATGAGCCAGACACCTTTCGATATTCAGCGCGCCGCGGTAGTCGGTGCCGGCACCATGGGGCGGGGCATCGTGATGTGCCTGGCCAACGCCGGCGTAGCGGTGCAGTGGGTCGACAACAATCCGCAGATGCTCGAGCAGGCACTGGTTGCCGTGGCCGAGACCTATGCCCATGGTGTGCGCCAGGGCCGTATCGACCAGGGTGAGGCAGATGCGCGGATCGCCCGGGTGACACGGGCGGATGGTTACGCGGCGATCCGTGAGGTGGATCTGGTGATCGAAGCGGTCTACGAAAACCTGGCGCTCAAACAGACCATCTTTCGCGAGCTGGACGGCCTGCTCAAGCCAGAGGCCATCCTGGCGAGCAACACGTCAGCGCTGGACATCGATGCCATCGCCGCCGTCACCCGCAGGCCAGCCCAGGTCCTGGGCCTGCATTTCTTCAGTCCGGCGCACATCATGAAGCTGCTGGAGATCGTTCGCGGCGCACAAACCTCCAAAGCGGTGCTGGATGCGGCCCTGGTGCTGGGCCAGCGCATGGCCAAGGTCAGCGTGATATCGGGCAACTGCCATGGCTTCATCGGCAACCGGATGCTCCATCCTTATGTGCTGGAAGCGCGCAAGATGTTGCTGGAGGGGGCGTTCCCTCATCAGGTGGATGCGGCGTTGCAAGGCTTCGGTTTCGCCATGGGGCCGTTTCGCATGTACGACGTCGTTGGCATCGACCTGGAGTGGCGCGCCCGTGAGCTGGCGGGCAAGGGCCAGGATGCGCCCGAGGTGCAGGTGGACAATCGTCTGTGCGAGCTGGGGCGGTTCGGCCAGAAAAGCGGCAATGGGTATTATCACTACGAGCCGGGCAGTCGGCAGGCCGAGCATGATGTCGAGGTCGATGCGCTGGTGTTGCGGGTCAGTGAGGCGCTGGGTTTCCAGCGTCGCGAGATCGGCCCGGAGGAAATCCTCGAGCGCTGCTTGCTGGCGCTGGTCAACGAGGGGGCGAAGATCCTGCAGGAAGGCATTGCCGAGTCGGCCCACGCTATCGACCTGGTCTACCTCAACGGCTACGGCTTCCCTGTGGACAAGGGCGGGCCGATGGCCTGGGCTGACGGGCAGGGGCTGGAAGCCATCCACGCACGCCTGCTGGAACTCGAAACGAAGCAGGGCGACCAGTGGAAGCCCGCGCGTGTGATTGGCGAGCTGGCGGCGCAGGGCAAGGGATTCGCGCAGGCCTGAGCTCCATGCCACTCAAGACCATTGAACAACCGTAAAGGACAGCTGATGCCCCAACGCAACGAGTACCCACACTTGCAGCCCATCACCACGCGCTGGCACGACAACGATGTGTACGGTCACGTCAACAACGTCACCTACTACAGCTTTTTCGATACCGCTGTGAATGCCTACCTGATCGAAGTCGGCGGCCTGGATATCCATGATGGAGACGTGGTGGGATTCGTGGTGAGTTCGGCCTGCGACTACTTCGCCTCGATTGCCTTTCCAGACCGGATTGAAATCGGCCTGCGGGTTGGCAAGTTGGGCAGCAGTTCAGTGCAGTATGAGCTGGCGGTGTTCAAGGCGGGCGAGGAGGAGGCTTGTGCGGCGGGGCGTTTTGTTCACGTATTCGTGGATCGGGCATCGAATCGGCCGGTGGCGATTCCGGATCGGTTACGTGGGGCGTTGGAGCGGTTGGTGGTTTGAAGCAAAAAATCGCAGCCTCCTGCCAGCGCTGGGCGCTGTCGGAGGCTGCGATCTTCAACGGCTAGTATCGATCAACCGTTAGTCGCGGTAGTGGCGATGATGTTTTTTGCGGTGCCCGTAGGCATGGCCGCGACCTGGGTGGCCGTCACGGTAGTAGCGGCGATCACCACGGCGATCGTCATAACGACGGTCATCGTCATCGTCCTTGCCCATGTAGTTACCCAGGGCGCCACCCGCGCCACCGCCCGCCGCCGCACCGATCAGGCTGCCGGTGCTGCCACCGACGCTTCGGCCGACCACGTTACCGCCGGCCGCGCCCAGTGCGCCGCCGATCGCCGCTTCGCCGCGACTGTGTTTGTCTGCGCCGACCGCACTACCGCCCGCACCGCCCAGCGCCGCGCCGATAGTGGAACCGGTGTTGCCGCCCAGGGACTGGCCGACGACCGAACCCAAAACCCCGCCCAATGCGCCGCCCACACCTGCTTCGGCAGTACCACCGGCGCAAGCGATGCCACTGGCCAGGCTAAGGGACAACAAGAGAATGGAGGAGAACTTCATAGAGGAGCCTCAAAGGGATGACGGCGCGATCCTGAGGCTCGCTTCGCTTGCTTACAATCGAAATCCGACGAGTAACACGACTTGTGCACAATTCTCTAAGTTATTGTTTTACGGTCGGAACTTAACGGGAATTGGCCGGTCTTTAGCTACTTCGGACAGGCCGTTTCTAGGGAAAACGGCCTTTTTTGTGGGCGCTGGAAAGTACTCTGTAGCGAGGGGGTATCGCTGGGCTGCGACTCCCTTTGCTGCACAACCAAGCGGGAGCAAGCTCCCTCGCCACAAGACTGTGTCAGGCCGACTTGGCCAGGATCAGTCCATTCTCGCTCGCCGCTTCCAGGCGGATCGCGACGAATTTCGACGTCGGAGTGTGGCTGCCGTCGCCCGTGCTTTCCAGCGGAACCAGCGGATTCACTTCAGGGTAGTAGGCTGCAGCCTGCCCGGCCGGAATGTCGAAGGCCAGCAGGGTAAAGCCCTTGACCCGACGTTCGCGACCGTCATCCCAGAGCGAGACGATGTCGGCTTTCTGCCCTGGCTTGAAGCCCAGGCGAATGATGTCCGCTTCGTTGGCGAACAACACGTCACGCTGGCCCTTCACGCCGCGATAGCGGTCATCGAGGCCATAGATGGTGGTGTTGTACTGATCGTGGGAGCGCATGGACTGCATGATCAGGTCGGGCAACTGGCCGGTGGCGCGGGTGCGTTCATGCACAAGGTCGCTCGGCAGCAGATTGGGCTTGAAGTTGGCGCGGCCCGACGGGGTGTTCCAGCGTCGCGCGCCAGCGCTGTTGCCCAGATAGAATCCACCAGGATTTTTCAGCTTTTCGTTGAAGTCCTTGAAGCCGGGGATGGTATCGGCGATCAGGTCGCGGATGCGACTGTAGTCGGCCACCAGCCAGTTCCAGTCCACCGGACGGCTACCCAGCGTGGCGGCGGCGATGCCGGCGATGATCCACGGTTCGGAACGCATCTGGTTCGATAGCGGCTGCAACTGGCCGTATGAGGCATGCACCATGCTGAAGGAGTCTTCCACGGTCACTGCTTGCGCGCCTTCGGTTTGCAGGTCGATGTCGGTGCGGCCCAGGCACGGCAGGATCAGCGCGTCCTTGCCGTGAGCCAGGTGGCTGCGGTTGAGCTTGGTGCTGATCTGCACCGTCAGGTCGCAATTGGCCAAGGCTTGGAAGGTCCGATGGCTGTCCGGCGTGGCTTGGGCGAAGTTGCCGCCCAGGGCGATGAATACCTTCGCCTGGCCGTCGGCCATGGCGTGGATCGCCTCGACCACGTTGTGGCCGTTTTCCCGCGGTACCTTGAACTGGAAGCGCCGCTCCAGCGCGTCGAGGAATGCCGCCGGTGGACGTTCGTTGATGCCCATGGTCCGGTCGCCCTGCACGTTGCTGTGGCCGCGAACCGGGCACAGGCCTGCGCCTGGCCGGCCAATGTTGCCGCGCAGCATCATCACGTTGGCGATTTCCTGGATGGTCGCCACCGAATGACGGTGCTGGGTGATGCCCATCGCCCAGCACATGATCACGTTCTCGCTTTTGGCGTACATGCGCGCCGCCTGCTCGATTTCGACCAGGGTCAAGCCCGATTGCTCGACGATCTGTTCCCATGGCGTATCGTCGACCGCCGCCAGGTAATCCAGCACGTTGGTACTGTGTTCATTGAGGAACGCATGGTCGAACACCGCCGCCGCGCCGCTGTTCTGCGCCTCTCGCTCCCATTGCAGCAGGAACTTGGCCATGCCGCGCAAGATCGCCATGTCGCCACCCAGGGCCGGGCGGAAATACGCGGTATTGGTTGGCTTATCACCGTTGGTGAGCATTTCGAGCGGATGTTGCGGATGCTGGAAACGCTCCAGGCCACGCTCCTTGAGCGGATTGATGCACACCACTTGGGCGCCGCGCTTCACTGCTTCACGCAGCGGTTCGAGCATCCTTGGATGGTTGGTGCCAGGGTTCTGGCCCCAGACGAAAATCGCGTCGGCGTGCTCGAAGTCATCGAACGTCACCGTGCCCTTGCCCACGCCCACGCTCTGGGCCAAGGCTACGCCACTGGCTTCGTGGCACATGTTCGAGCAGTCGGGGAAGTTGTTGGTGCCGTAGGCGCGCACGAACAGTTGATACAGATAGGCCGCTTCGTTGCTGGCCCGGCCCGACGTATAGAACTCGGCCTGGCTGGGGCTGGACAGCCCTTGCAGGTGTTTGCCGACCAGGGCGAACGCCGCTTCCCAACTGATGGGCTTGTAGCGGTCGGTCTCGGCGTCGTAGCGCATGGGTTCGGTCAGGCGGCCCTGATACTCGAGCCAGTAATCGCTCTGCTCCAGCAGCGAGGTCACGCTGTGCTTGGCGAAAAATGCACCGTCGACGCGGCGCTTGGTGGCTTCCCAGTTGACGGCCTTGGCGCCGTTCTCGCAGAACTTGACCATACCGCTTTCGGGAGAGTCGCCCCAGGCGCAGCCAGGGCAGTCAAAACCGCCATTCTGGTTGGTCTTGAGCATCATGCGGATGTTTTTCAGCGCGTTGTCGCTGGTCAACCAGGCCTGAGCGACACTGATCAGCGCACCCCAACCACCGGCCGGGCCCTTGTAGGGTTTGTAGCGCGGTACGGGTTTCTGGTCGGCTTGTTGATGATTGCTCACGCTTGTTTCTCCATCGCAGGGCTGTAGACCCGCGGCGCACTTTTTTGCGGCAGGTGGATGAGGTTGAGGTTGTGTTGGCGGGCCCACTGCACGGCGAGGCCCGTGGGCGACGACAGGCTGACCAGGGTCTGGATGCCGGCGCGCAGTACTTTCTGGATCAGTTCGAGGCTGCAACGGCTGGTGACGATCGCCACGCCACCGGCCAACGGGACCTGTTGCCGGATCAACGCGCCGATCAGCTTGTCGAGGGCGTTGTGCCGGCCAATGTCTTCGCGGCCCAGCAGCAATTCACCCCGGGCGTTCATGAACAACGCCGCATGTACCGCGCCGCAATGTTGTCCCAGGGGCTGGAACTGGCTGATACGGTCACGCAGGCCATCGAGCCATTGCGCCGCAGGCAGTGGTGCGCCGGGCAGCACCTTGAGGTTTGGCAAGGCCTGTTCCACCGCTTCCACGCCGCACAATCCGCAGCCACTGGTGCCCGCCAACTGCCGGCGTTGCTGCTTGAGGTTCCAGAAGGCGCGGTTGGCGATGGTCACCTGGGCATAGTGCGCGGCACCGGTGCCGCTCAGTTGCAGGTCATAGATGTCCGATGAATCTTCAATGATGCCGCTGCCGAGGCTGAAACCGACGATGAAGTCTTCCAGGTCGGTGGGAGTGACCAGCATGACTGCCTGGCTGATGCCGTTATAGGCAATCGCCAGCGCCACTTCCTCGGCCAGCGCGGTGCTGTCCGATTGGGAGTGGTCCAGATTGCAGTAGCCATAGCTCTGGCTGGCGACCGGCGTGGATGTTTCCATCGCTGGCGCTGGACTGACCGGAGACTTGTCGTTCATGGGCATCACTGAAAGTAGGAATAGTGTTAAGACTAAATGCGGCAATCTGCCACGTCTAATCGCTATTACTGATCTTCCAATAGATGACGTCGATCAAGAAGTCGTCGCTGATTTCTGATAAAGGGCGAAACAGGCCTCGGCCAACGCCGAGCGAGGGGCGCCGCGTCGCATGATCAGGCCCAGCGAGACCAGTGTTTGCGCGCTTTCAATGGGCTGGATGCGCAAGTCTTCGGTCAGCACGTCCAGGCCGCTGTCCAGGGGCATCACCGCGCAACACAGGCCGCCGTGCACAGCTTGTAACAATTGGTGCACCGCGTCGGTTTGCAACAGTGGCTGGGGGGTCAGGCCCCGGCTGTGGAAGTTATGGTCGATGGACTGGCGAAAATGCATGCCGCTGGTGAGCATGCCCAGGGGCAGTTCGATCAGGGCTTCCCAAGTCAGCGGTTGTTCACCGAAAAAGAAATAACGCTGGTCGTAAAGCAGGCCCATGCGGGTGGGGCTGAAGGGCAGGGCCTCGAAACGTTCGTTGTCCAGGCGTTCCAGGTAGGAAACGCCAAGGTCGATGCGGTTGTTCGCCAACTGTTCGAGGATGCGTTCGGAGCTCAGGGACGACAATTCGAAACGCAGGCTGGGGTGCTCGGTGTGCAAGCGCTGCATCATCGCCAGCGGGTCGAAGTCCGACAACGGCACCACGCCCAGGCGCAGCGTACCCACCAGGTTGCCCCGACAGGCCGCCGCTTCGGCCTGCAGCCCGTCATAGGCCGCCAGCACCGTGCGCGCCCAGGCCAGCACCCGTTCTCCTGGCGCGGTGAAACCTTCAAAGCGCTGGCCGCGGTTGACCAGCGGCAGGTCGAGTTCTTCTTCCAGGCTGCGCAGGCGCATCGACAGGGTCGGCTGGGTGATATGGCAGCGTGCGGCGGCCTGGCCGAAGTGACGGGTTTCGTCCAGCGCGATGAGAAATTTCAGCTGCTTGATGTCCATCTTCGCTCCAGGGCGCGGGAAGATCCGGATTCTAGCGCTTGCGCGTGGCGGGGTCATTGGTCGGCTGGGAACCGGGTTCGTCCCGCCTGGTCTAGTCTTTGCGTCTGGACACTTAAATCAAGGAGCGTGTGCCATGAGTATCTTTAGCTTTGTGAAGGAAGCCGGTGAAAAGCTGATCGACCTGCTGACCCCCGGCAATGCCAATGCCAGCGAACAACTGAAAGAGCACATTGAAAAGGTCGGCCTGGGCAATCCGAACGTTCAGGCCACCGTCGAGGGCGACAAAGTCATCGTCACCGGTGAAGTCGCGAGCCAGGAAGAGAAGGAAAAGATCCTGCTGGCGGTGGGCAACATCGCCGGCGTCGGCAGTGTCGACGACCAGATTACCGTGACTGGCCCGGTGGCCAAGGCGGCGCGTTTCGTGACGGTGAAGAAGGGCGACACCCTCAGCGCCATCGCCAAAGCCGAATACGGCGACGCGAACAAGTACAACAAAATCTTTGAGGCCAACAAGCCAATGTTGTCGCATCCGGACAAGATCTATCCGGGGCAGGTGTTGCGTATCCCTGAGTGATATCCGGCTGTGGAGAGGGGATTTATCCCCGTTGGGCTGTGCGACAGCCCTAAAACCAAGCAACTCGGTGTGCCAGACAGATTAAGTTGGTTGGTTTGGGGCCTCTTCGCGGCCCAACGGGGATAAATCCCCTCGCCACAACGGCTTCATAGTCCGACAAGTAGGTCTCGGTAATCCCCCAACGCCTCGAACTCCCCCGTATCTTTCGGCCCCTTGCGACTGTCCGGCTCGCTGACCGCCAACAGGTGCGCCACGCCGAAGTCCCGGGCGCTGCGCAGCACCGGCAGGGTGTCGTCGATGAACAGGCTGCGGGCCGGGTCGAAATTCAGGTCGGCTTGCAGCGCGTCCCAGAATTGCGGATTTTCCTTGGGGAAACCGTAGTCGTGGGAACTGATCAAACGCTCGAAGTAGGGGGCCAGTTCGATGCGTTCCAGCTTCAGGGACAACGAGTCGCGGTGGGCATTGGTGATCATCACCACGCGTTTGCCGGCTCGCTGGATAGCCGCCAGGAACGTATCGGCGTCCGGGCGCAAGGCGATCAAGTGGGCGGTTTCCAACTTCAGTTCGCGTACCGGCAACTTCAGCTCAGTACTCCAGAAATCCAGGCAATACCACTGCAACTGGCCAGCGTTGCGCTCGAACAGGGGTTGTAGTTCCATCTCGGCCATCGCCCGGCTCACGCCATGCAGTTCGGCGTAGCGCTGGGGCAGGTGTTCGAGCCAGAAATGGTTGTCGTAATGCAGGTCCAGCAGGGTGCCGTCCATGTCCAGCAGAACCGTATCGATCTCATGCCAGGGCAGCGAGGCCATAAAACTTCTCCAGCGGTAATCGGATATCCGACACAAACAATCAGAATAGGCCGGGTATAGTAGCCTGCTATCGCCAAGGGAGCCGTTTATGCGCCAGAAACCCACCATACTTGATCGCCGGATCGTCGCTACCAGCCGCCTGTTCTGTGTGGAAGAACTGAAATTGCGGTTTTCCAACGGTGTGGAGCGTACCTATGAACGGCTGGCGAGTAACGGTGCGGGCTACGGCGCGGTGATGATCGTGGCGATGCTCGACGCCGACCACGCGGTGCTGGTGGAAGAGTATTGCGGTGGCACCGATGCCTACGAACTGTCCCTGCCCAAGGGCTTGATCGAGCCAGGGGAAGACGTGCTGGCGGCGGCTGAGCGGGAGCTCAAGGAAGAAGCCGGTTTCGGTGCGCGACAGTTGGAACATCTGACCGAGTTGTCGCTGTCCCCTGGCTACATGAGCCAGAAGATCCAGGTGGTGCTGGCTACCGATCTGTATGAAGAAAGGCTGGAGGGCGACGAGCCTGAGCCGATGGGTGTGGACAAGGTCAACCTGCGTGAGCTCTCGGCCCTGGCGCAGAACCCGCAATTCACCGAGGGCCGGGCCTTGGCGGCGCTGTACCTGGCCCGTGACCTGCTGGCCCAGCGTGGAGCGTTTCTGTCATGACTTTCCCTCATTCGTTGATGGCTCCCGTAGTGGAGCTGGCGCTCCAGGCCGGTGAAGCGATCCTGCCTTTCTGGCGCGCCAACGTTCAGGTCAACCATAAGGCCGACGAGTCGCCGGTGACTGCCGCGGACATGGCGGCTCATGATGTGATCGTGGCTGGATTGACGGCGCTGGCCCCGGATATTCCGATCCTCTCCGAAGAGGACGCCAATATCGCCCAAAGCGTACGCGCCGGCTGGCAACGCTGGTGGCTGGTGGACCCGTTGGACGGCACCAAGGAGTTCATCTCCGGCAGCGAGGAGTTCACCGTCAATATCGCCTTGGTGGAACAGGGCCGCGTGGTGTTCGGTGTGGTGTCGATGCCGACCAATGGACGCTTTTACGTCGGCGGCGTAGGGTTGGGTGCCTGGCGTGGCGACAAGGGCGGTGTGCCTTTGCCTATCGCGGTTCGTGATGCATTGGCGCCGGGCGAAACGTTCACCGTGGTCGCCAGTCGCCGGCATACCAGCCCGGCGCAGGAACGCCTGCTGGAGGGCTTGAGCGAGAGCCTGGGCGAACTGCAACTGACCAGTATTGGCAGTTCGTTGAAGTTTTGCCTGGTGGCCGAAGGCGCGGCGGATTGTTATCCCCGGCTGGCGCCGACCTCCCAGTGGGACACCGCCGCCGCCCAGGGTGTGCTGGAGGGCGCGGGTGGCGAGGTGTTGGACTTGAGCGGCGAGCCGTTCTGCTATCCGCCGCGTGAATCGCTGTTGAATGCGTCGTTCCTGGCGTTGCCGGCGAAAGCGCCGTGGCGGGGCAAGTTACTGGAACTGGCCCGTTCCTGAACCGTACCTGCTTTCCTGTGGCGAGGGAGCAAGCTCCCTCGCCACAGGGGGCTGCGTTGCTTTAGCGGTGCAATACGTACTGCCCCTCAAACTGCACTGCCACGTCCTCGCTCCCGCTGTTCAACACTTGCGTCTGCAACGCCAGCCGCGCCCGGCCATAGCGCCGATACGTGGCCAGGAAGCGTTTCCACAGTTTTTCCTCGGGCGCATCGCAAACGACTGTCGCATCGCGGGTCACTGGCAGCGGATAGCTGATCTGCCCTTCCTGAATCACGATATGCCCGTCTTCGATGCCTTCCTCACGCAGGGCCAGATGCAGCCAGCCCCAGCCACCCAGTACGGCGCCGCAATACAGGCTGCCACCGAACATGGTGCTCTTGTGGTTGACGTTGGCCGCCAGCGGCAAGGACAGACGCAGTCGCCGGGCCTGCCAATCGAGCACCTTGAGGCCCATGTCCCGGGTCAAGGGGATGTCGTGGTGCAGGATCGATTCCAGGTAACGGCTGTCGCGGTTCATTGCGGGGCCTCTTGCTTGACGGGGAAATGACGATAATTCAATCGGACTCATCGGCCGAACCCTGGCTGCTGTCGCCGAAGGTCAGGCCATGCTTGCGCAACTTGTCGTGCAGGGTCTTGCGGGGAATGCCCAGGGCTTCGGCCAGGCTGCGCACCGAGCTGTGGGGGCGCGCCAGTTCGGCGGCGATCAGGGTTTTCTCGAAATTTTCCACCTGCTCGCTCAAGCCGCCACTGACCAGTTCCACCGGTGCGCCGGGGCTGCCGTCTGGCGCGCTGTTGTCCAGGGCCAGTTCCAGTCCCAGGGCAAAACGTTCGGCGGCGTTCTGCAGTTCCCGGACATTGCCGGGCCAGCTGTGGCGCAGCAGCAACGCCCGTTGCGCCGGCTGCAATTCGTGGGGTGGCAGGCCATGGCGAGCACTGGCTTCGTTGGCGAAATGCTGGAACAACATGAGCGCATCCTCGCCCCGTTCGCGCAACGGCGGTATGCGCAGCGGCGCGACGTTCAGGCGGTAATACAGGTCGGCGCGAAAACGCCCCTGGTCGGCGGCCTGGCGCAGGTCTTCCTTGGTCGCGGCGATGACGCGGATATCCAGCGGGATCTGTTGATTGCCTCCCAGTCGTTCCACCATGCGCTCTTGCAGCAGGCGCAGCAGCTTGACCTGGACATCCAGGCTCATGCTTTCGATTTCATCCAGAAACAGCGTGCCACCGTTGGCGAACTCGAACTTGCCGATACGGCGTTTCTGCGCGCCGGTAAAAGCACCGGGCTCGTGGCCGAACAGCTCGCTTTCCACCACCGACTCAGCCAGGGCTCCGGCGTTGATCGCCACGAAGGGGCCATTGCGTCGGCTAGAGAGGTCGTGCAAGGCACGGGCGACCACTTCCTTGCCCGCGCCGGTTTCACCGAGGATCAACACGTCGGCGCGGGTGGCGGCCAGTGCGCCGATCTGCTCGCGCAGGCGCAGAATGGGTGTCGATTGGCCGACCAGGCGGGCGCTGAGTTCATGGCGATCGCTCAGGGCCAGGCGCAGGCTGCGGTTGTCCAGCACCAGGCGGCGCAAGGCCAGGGCGCGGCGTACGCTGTCGAGCAGATGATCGCTGGCGAAAGGTTTTTCCAGGAAGTCGTAGGCCCCGGCGCGCATTGCTTGCACCGCCAGGGGCACGTCGCCGTGGCCGGTGATCAGCAGCACCGGCAGTTCCGGATCCTGGGCGTGGAGCTCGCCCAGCAGTTCGAGGCCGTCCATGCCCGGCATGCGAATATCACTGACTACCACGCCCGGCCAGTCACGGGACAGTTGCCCGGCCACGCCCTTGGCTTCGGCCAGGGGCAGGATTTTCAGGCCGGCCAGGTCGAGGGTCTGGCTCAAGGCCTGACGCAGGTGGGGATCGTCATCAATCAGCACCACCTCAATCCGGTTATCGATGGTCATACACTTCGGTCCTCGGACGGTTGCAGGCTCACCCCGGGCGCGCCGGCGCGCAGCTTCAGGGTGATCAGGGCGCCGCCTTCCTTGTGGTTGGCGAACGACAGTTCGCCGCCGAAGGCGCGCATCAGGGTGTCGCAGATCGCCAGCCCCAGGCCAAGGCCCTGGGTGCGCGTCTTGGTGGTGTAGAAGGGCTCGCCGGCGCGGCCCAGGGCTTCCATGCAAAACCCCGGGCCGTTATCGCGGATGTACAGGTTGACGCCGGTGTCGGTGGCTTGGGCACTGAGCCAGAGTTTGCGTGGCGGGCCTTTCTCGGTGAGCGCATCGAGGGCGTTGGCCAGCAAGTTGCCGAGCACCTGGCGCAGGCGGGTTTCACCGGCTTCGACCCACAGCGTGGCGGCCGGCAAGTCGCGGATCAGTTCCACTTCCATGCTGCGCCGGCGTTTGGCGAGCAGCGCCAGGGCATCGTCCAGCGCCGGTTGCAGGGCGACGCTTTCCGGGGCATGGCGATCGCGGCGGGCAAAGGCGCGCAAGTGGGCAATTATCGATGCCATGCGCCCGGTCAGTTCGCTGATCAGCTTGAGGTTGCCGCGGGCATCCTCGGTGCGTTGGTGGTCGAGCAATATCTCGGCGTTTTCCGCGTAGCTGCGAATCGCCGCCAGCGGCTGGTTGAGTTCGTGGCTGATGCTCGCCGACATGGTGCCCAGGGCCGACAGCTTGCCGGCTTGCACCAGGTCGTCCTGGGCACGGACCAACTCCTGCTGGGCCTGTTCGCGCTCCAGCACCTCCTGGCGCAGTCGCCGATTCAGGCCTTCCAGGTCGCTGGTTCGTTCGGCCACCCGGCCTTCCAGCTCGTGACGGGCCTTGGCTTCGAAGGCGATCCGATCCAGATAATGGCGCCGGCGTTGCATCATCAAGCCGAGCAACAGCATCAAGACCAGCAATGCCGCGCCACCGATGGCGACCACGGTGCGCACCGGACGGTCGATCAGCGTACGCGGGGCGAGGATGCTCACGCTCCAGCCGGTTTCTTCGATGGATTGGGTCTGGGTCAGCCAGGCGTTGGCGTCCAGGTTCAGTGGCTTGGGGTCGCGGGTCGGATAAGGCTGTACCGCGCTGATGGCCTTGCGCTCGTCGTCACCCAGCGGCCGGGTCGCGCGAAATCGCCATTCCTGGCGCGACGTGAGGATGACCACGCCATTGTGGTCGGTCACCAGCAACTGTTCCGGGGTCTTGCCCCACAGGCTTTCGGTGTGGTCGAGGTCGACCTTGACCACCAGCACGCCGATGACTTTTTCGCGGTCGTGCACGGCGGCGGCGAAGAAATAACCGCGCTTGGCCGACGTGGTGCCCAAGCCGAAGAAGCGCCCCAGGCGCCCGGCCATGGCTTCGATGAAGTACGGACGGAAGGCGAAGTTGCGTCCGACGAAACTGTCGTGCTTGTCCCAGTTCGACGCCGCCAGGGTCTTGCCGGTGGGGTCCATCAGGTACATGACTTCGGCGCCGGTCTGGGCGCTGATGTTTTTCAACAGCCGGTTGGCGTTGCCTTGGGTCACGCCGTCGTCCGGGGCCGACAAGGCGGCGCGCAAGGCCGGCAGGTCGCCGAGAATCTGTGGCAGCACCTCATAGCGGTGCAGCGTGCCCAACAGGTTGGCGACGTAAAGGTCCAGGGTCTGGCGGTTCTGCCCAGCCAGTTCACTGCGGTAATAACGTTCGGCCAGATGCTCCAACGGCCACAGCAACGGCGCCAGGCACAGCGCGAGCAAAGCCAGGCTGCGCCAACGGGGTCTGCGGGGAAGGGTGGAATTCATGAGCATCGGGCGCCTGTGGTGACAGGCGTATTATGCCTAGTTGCCTCGCAAATACTATTTGTAAGGCCTTACCAAGCTTGTCCGGCAAGACACTGCTGCAACGCGTCTCGCCAGTCGGGTTGGCTCACTGCCCATTCCTTGAGCAGGCGGCTGCAGTTCAGGCGCGAGTTCAGCGGTCGAGGGGCCGGCGTCGGGTAAGCGCTGGACGCAATGGGCTCCAGCACTGCACAGGGCTTGTGTCGTTCGAGCAGGTTTTCGCCGATGGCCTGGGCGAAACCGAACCAGGATGTCTCGCCCCGTGCCGTGAGGTGATAGGTGCCCCACGCTCCGAGTTGACCGGCCTGCCAGCGCTCGATCAGTTGGGCGGTGCTGTCGGCAATGGTGCCCGCCCAGGTCGGTGCGCCAATCTGATCGGCCACCACCCGCAGCTGCGGTTTTTCCTGCAACAGGCGTTGCATGGTCAGCAGGAAATTACGTCCCTCGGTGGAGTACACCCAACTCGTGCGCAGGATCAGGTGCTGGCCGCCAGCCTGGCGGATGGCATTTTCGCCGGCCAGTTTGCTGCGCCCGTAGACACTCAGCGGGTTGGGCGTGTCGTCCTCTGTGTAGGGGGCGGGCTTGAGGCCATCGAAGACGTAGTCGGTGGAGTAGTGAATCAACGGGATACCCAGGTCGAGCGCTGCCTGCGCCAGAATGCCCGGGGCCGTGGCATTGATGGCAAACGCCCGCTCCGGTTCGCTCTCGGCCTGGTCGACGGCCGTGTGAGCGGCGGCATTGATGATCAGGCCCGGCGTCAGGGCCTCGATGGGCGCGAGCAGGGAGTCCGGCTGCGCCAGATCGAGCTGCTCGCTGCCGCGTACGAGCAACTCACCCATGCCGCTCAGGCGCGACTGGAGTGCCCGGGAAACCTGGCCATTGCGGCCGACGATCAGGATGCGCAGGGGGGTATTCATGGGAACAGGTCTGCCTCGTGCAAGGCCTTGCCGTTCTGGTCCTTGGCCGAGAGGATCGGCGCGCCTTCCAGCTCCCAATCGATGGCCAGTTGCGGGTCGTCCCAGCGAATGCAGCGCTCGGCCGAGGGGGCGTAGTAATCGGTGGTCTTGTAGAGGAAGTCTGCCGATTCGCTCAGCACGACGAAGCCGTGGGCAAACCCTGGTGGCACCCACAGTTGTCGATGGTTCTGCGCCGTCAGGCGAACGCTGACCCATTGGCCGAAGGTCGGCGAGCTGCGGCGAATGTCCACCGCGATATCCAGCACCTCCCCGGCAGTGACGCGTACGAGTTTCCCTTGGGCCTGTTCGATCTGATAGTGCAGGCCCCGCAACACGCCCCGGGTGGAGCGTGAGTGGTTGTCCTGGACGAATGGCAAGGTGCAGCCGGTCGCCTCGGCAAACGCCCGGGCATTGAAGCTTTCATAGAAAAACCCCCGATCGTCACCGAAGACTTTCGGTTCGATGATCAGGATGTCCGGCAGACGGGTGGCGATGACGTTCAACGTGTTTCTCCGGCGATCTTGAACAAGTACTGGCCGTAGCCGGTCTTGCCAAAATATTGGGCGCGCTCAAGGATATGCTCGCGGCTGACCCAACCTTGCTGGTAGGCAATTTCTTCCAGGCACGCCACTTTCAGGCCTTGGCGATGTTCGATGGTCTGCACGTACTGCGAGGCTTCCAGCAGGCTGTCGTGGGTGCCGGTGTCCAGCCAGGCGAAACCGCGGCCGAAGCGCTCGACGTGCAGGTCGCCGCGTTGCAGGTAGGCATTGTTGACGTCGGTGATTTCCAGTTCGCCGCGTTTGGATGGCTTGATGCCCTTGGCGATCTCGATCACGTCGTTGTCGTAGAAGTACAGGCCGGTCACCGCGTAGCTGGATTTAGGCGCGGTGGGTTTTTCTTCGATGGACATCGCCCGCCCTTCCGAGTCGAAGTCGATCACGCCAAATCGCTCGGGGTCCTTGACCCAGTAGCCGAACACTGTCGCGCCACTTGGCCGGTTGATGGCCGTCTGCAATTGCTCGCCGAAATACTGACCATGGAAAATGTTGTCGCCCAGGATCAGGCACACCGAGTCGCTGCCAATGAACTGTTCGCCGATCAGGAACGCTTGGGCCAAGCCATCGGGCGACGGCTGCTCGGCATAGCTGAATTGCACGCCAAACTGCTGGCCTTCGCCCAACAGGTTGCGGTATTGCGGCAGATCCTGAGGGGTGGAAATGATCAGGATGTCCTTGATGCCCGCGAGCATCAGCACCGAGATCGGATAATAAATCATCGGTTTGTCATAAATCGGCAAGAGCTGCTTTGAAACCCCGAGGGTAATCGGGTGCAGGCGGGTGCCGGAGCCGCCGGCCAGGACAATGCCTTTCATCATGCAATTGCATCCTTATTGTCGAGCGAGCCCAGGCGCTCGCCTTGATAGCTGCCGTCCTGGACACGTTGGCACCACACCAGGTTTTCGAGGTACCACTGCACAGTCTTGCGCAACCCGGTCTCGAAGGTTTCCCGAGGTGTCCAACCCAGCTCCCGTTCGATCTTGCTGGCGTCGATGGCGTAGCGCAGGTCGTGGCCGGGGCGATCCTGGACGAAGCTGATCAGGTCGGCATAGTGCTCGACGCCTTCGGGTTTGCGTGGCGCCAGCTCTTCCAGCAGCGCGCAGATGCTGCGCACCACGTCGATGTTTTTCTGCTCGTTGTGCCCGCCAATGTTGTACGTCTCGCCGACCTCACCCTGGGTGACGACTTTGAGTAGCGCCCGGGCATGGTCTTCGACGAACAGCCAGTCGCGCACTTGCTGGCCATTGCCATAGACCGGCAGCGGTTTACCGGCCAGCGCGTTGAGAATCACCAGGGGAATCAACTTCTCGGGGAAGTGAAACGGCCCGTAGTTGTTCGAGCAGTTGGTCAACAGCACAGGCAAGCCGTAGGTGCGCTGCCAGGCGCGGACCAGGTGGTCGGACGCCGCCTTGCTCGCCGAATACGGTGAGCTTGGGGCGTAGGCGGTGGTTTCGGTGAACAGGTCATCCACGCCGTGCAAGTCGCCATACACTTCGTCGGTGGAGATGTGATGGAAGCGAAATGCGCGTTTCTGCGGCTCGGCCAGGGCCTGCCAATACGCGCGGGTGGCTTCCAGCAGGCTGTAGGTGCCCACGATGTTGGTCTGGATGAAGTCTGCCGGGCCATCGATGGAGCGGTCTACATGGGATTCGGCCGCCAGGTGCATGACGGCCTCAGGCTTGAATCGCGCAAGCACCGCACTGACGGTCGCTTGATCGACAATGTCGGCCTGGACGAATTCGTAGCGGCTGTCGTGATCGATGCTGCTCAGCGATTCGAGATTGCCAGCGTACGTCAGCTTGTCGAGGTTCAGGACCTGGTGCTCGGTATCGAGAATCAAGTGCCGTATGAGCGCCGAGCCGATGAAGCCAGCACCGCCAGTGATGAGAATGCGCATCCGGTTAAGCCTTTTTCCGTGGGACGACAAAGCATAGGAGCATAGCTTGTCGGCATGGCGGGAGCGGCGCAAGCGAATATCCCTTGGACACACCCTCCCCACACGGCGTCTCAGGAGGGCTGTGCATATTTTTGAACAGAGGGGTTGCTTATCCTCAGACTCAGTGGCGAGATAGGCATCCGAACAAAACCACCTCAGGGGTCCTTGTATGCCATTCGCTACGTTGGTTCACCGTGCCAGTTTGCCAAGCCCACAGATCAGCGCCGAGCAAGCGCTGGTGCTGTTGCGCTCGAATTACGGACTCAGCGGCGACCTGCGACCCCTTGGCAGTAACCAGGACCTCAACTACCGCGTCGACAGCGAACGCGGGCGCTTTGTGTTGAAAATTTGCCACGGTGACTACGCTGTCCCAGAAATACAGGCCCAACACGCTGCCCTCAAGCAGTTGGCCGGACACGACGCGGTGAAAGTCCCGCAGGTGATTTGCGCCAGCAATGGGCAGGACCTGCTGACACTGGACGTCAACGGCCAAGCGATTCACATGCGCCTGCTGGAGTACATCGACGGCCAGTCCCTCACGCAGCTCAAGCATCTGACACCCGAGCTTGTAACGGGCCTGGGCCGCCTGTGCGCGGAAATGGACCTGGCCCTGGCGTCATTCGACCACCCTGGCCTGGAGCGCACCCTGCAGTGGGACGCGCGCCACGCCCCGGCCCTGGTCGAGTACTTGTTGCCTGTCATCGCGGATGAACAACGGCGCCATCTGGTCGCCGAGGTCGCGCAACAGGCCGAGCGGCGCTTGCAACCGCTCAAGGCCAGCCTGCCGGTGCAGGCGATTCACATGGACATCACCGATGACAACGTGGTCTGGCAGCGCGATGCCCAGCGCCAGTGGCAATTGCAGGGCGTCATCGATTTCGGCGACCTGGTCCGTACCTGGCGCATCACTGACTTGTCGGTAACGTGCGCGGCCCTGCTGCATCACGCCGATGGCGATCCGTTTTTCATCTTGCCGGCGATCAAGGCCTACCACGCGGTCAACCCCTTGCAGCGCCAGGAACTGTTGGCGCTGTGGCCACTGATCGTGGCGCGCGCCGCGGTGCTGGTGCTCAGCGGTGAACAGCAGGTTTCCATCGACCCAGACAACCAATACAGCCGCGATAACCTGGCCCATGAGTGGGAGATTTTCCGAGTGGCTCACTCGGTGCCCTTCGAACTGATGGAAGCGGCGATTCTCACCGCCGTCGGCCACAGCCTGCCGGCCATTGCCAGCGAGGGCTTTGCGCCGCTGTTGCCGACCCTGGTTGGGCGTGAGTTCGCCCTGATCGACCTGGGTGTGCTGAGCCCGCATTTCGAGGCCGGCAATTGGGAGCAGTCGGGGATCGACCAGCGTCTGCTGGACGAAGCTGCCGGGCTTCACGGCCTGGCCGCCAGCCGCTATGGGCAATACCGTTTATCTCGCACCCGGCCGGACAGCGCCGTCGAACCCGATACTTATCCATTGCACGTGGCGTTGAGTGTGCCCCAGGGCACGCCGCTCGAATCACCGTTCGCCGGGGTTGTGCACAAGGCCGCCGATGGCATGTTGCAATTGGACAGCGCACAGCTGAGCGTGCGCTTGTGGGGCGTGACGTCGCCGCTGCATTCCGGGGCGGCACTGGTCAAGGGGCAGGTGCTGGGTGAAGTGACGGGGCCGTTGCAGGTCCAGTTGTGCCGGGGCGCCCAAGTGAATCCGCCGTTGTTCTGCACCCCCTCCAGGGCTCTGGCCTGGCAGGCGCTTTGCCCTTCGCCGGCGGTGCTGCTGGGGCTGGCCTGCGATGCCGAGCCGGAGGTTGATCCCGAGGCACTGCTGGCCCGCCGCGATGCGAGCTTCGCCCGCTCGCAGAAACACTATTACGTCGATCCGCCGCGCATCGAGCGTGGCTGGCGCAACCACCTGATCGACATGCAGGGTCGCTCGTATCTGGACATGCTCAACAACGTCGCCGTGCTGGGCCATGGCCATCCACGCATGGCGGCGGTGGCTGCCCGGCAATGGTCGCTGCTCAATACCAACTCGCGTTTCCACTATGCGGCGATCGCCGAGTTTTCCGAACGCCTGCTGGCGCTGTCGCCGTCCAACATGGACCGGGTGTTCCTGGTCAACAGCGGCACCGAGGCCAATGACCTGGCGATCCGCCTGGCCTGGGCCTACAGCGGCGGACGGGACATGCTCAGTGTGCTGGAGGCCTATCACGGCTGGTCGGTGGCCGCCGATGCGGTGTCGACGTCCATCGCCGATAACCCCCAGGCCCTGAGCAGCCGCCCGGACTGGGTGCACCCGGTGACCGCCCCGAACACCTATCGCGGCGAGTTCCGCGGTCCCGACAGTGCGCCGGACTACGTGCGCAGCGTCGAGCACAACCTGGCTAAAATTGCCGAGAGCAAGCGTCAGCTCGCCGGCTTCATCTGCGAACCGGTGTACGGCAACGCCGGTGGGATCGCACTGCCGCCCGGTTACCTGAAGCAGGTCTACGCGATGGTGCGCGAGCGCGGTGGGGTCTGTATCGCCGATGAGGTGCAGGTCGGTTACGGGCGCATGGGCGAGTTTTTCTGGGGCTTCGAAGAGCAAGGCGTGGTGCCGGACATCATCACCATGGCCAAGGGCATGGGCAACGGCCAGCCGCTGGGTGCGGTCATCACCCGCCGGGAAATCGCCGAGGCGCTGGAAGCCGAGGGGTACTTCTTCTCGTCGGCCGGTGGCAGCCCGGTCAGTTGCCAGATCGGCATGGCGGTGCTGGATGTCATGGAAGAAGACAATCTCTGGGAGAACGCCCGGGTGGTTGGCGGGCATTTCAAGGCTCGACTGGAAGCCTTGATCGACCAGTATCCATTGGTCGGTGCGGTGCATGGTTCCGGCTTCTACCTGGGTGTGGAACTGATCCGTGATCGCGAGACCCTGGAACCGGCCACTGAAGAAACCATGGCGCTGTGCAATCGCCTGCGAGAGTTGGGGATCTTCATGCAACCGACTGGCGATTATCTGAACATCCTCAAGATCAAACCGCCGATGGTGACCACGCGTCAGAGTGTGGATTTCTTTGTCGATATGCTGGCGAAGGTATTGGACGAGGGGCTGTAATCGAACTGGAGCGTCAAGCTGTTTCCCTGTGGGAGCGAGCTTGCTCGCGATGAGGGTGTCCAAGCCAGTATTAATGTGGCTGAACGACCGCTATCGCGAGCGAGCTCGCTCCCACAGGGTTTAGGGTTGCTTTAAAAATCGATTTTTGTCGGTATTTTCCGCTATTTTTTGATGGTGTTTAGTTTTTGTGGCTTTATTAGTCGATATTTATCGTTTATAAAGTTGCTACAGCCCATCGCCCAGGAGATGACCCCATGACAACGTTGCACAGCACTCCGCGCGCGGATGGTTTCCACATGCCTGCCGAATGGGCGACCCAGACCCAGGTCTGGATGATCTGGCCCGAGCGTCCGGACAACTGGCGCCTGGGCGGCAAGCCCGCGCAGGCCGCCCATGTGGCGCTCGCCAAGGCCATCGCCCGTTTTGAACCGGTGACCGTGGCGGTGTCCGCGGCCCAATACGAAAATGCCCGGGCGCGCCTCGACGTGCCGAATATCCGCCTGGTGGAAATGTCCAGCGACGACGCCTGGGTCCGCGATACCGGCCCTACGTTCGTGATCAATGACAGCGGGGAAGTGCGCGGTGTCGATTGGGATTTCAACGCCTGGGGCGGTTTTGACGGCGGCCTGTACGCGCCCTGGAACCGTGATTCGCAAGTGGCCAGCAAGATCCTCGAGATCGAACGCAGCCCGCGTTATCGCACCGAAGGTTTTGTGCTCGAGGGCGGGTCGATCCATGTGGATGGCGAAGGGACTGTGATCACCACCGAAGAGTGCCTGCTCAACCGCAATCGCAACCCACACATGAGTCGTGAGCAGATCGAGGCGGTGCTCAGCGCGCAATTGGCGGTGGACAAGATCATTTGGCTGCCGGACGGTCTGTTCAATGACGAAACCGACGGCCATGTGGATAACTTCTGCTGCTACGTGCGTCCGGGCGAAGTCCTGCTTGCCTGGACCGACGACCCGCAAAACCCGAACTACACCCGCTGCCATGCGGCGATGGATGTGCTGCAAAACAGCACTGACGCCAAGGGGCGCTCGTTCACAGTGCACAAAATGCCGATTCCGGGGCCGATGTATGCCACCGAAGAGGAATGCGCGGGCGTGGATGCGGTGGAAGGTTCCCAGGAGCGCAACCCAACCGTGCGACTGGCCGGTTCCTACGTGAACTTCCTGATCGTCAACGGCGGCGTCATCGCACCCAGCTTTGACGACCCGCTGGATGCACCGGCCAGGGACATCCTGCAGAACCTGTTCCCGCAGCACGAAGTGGTCATGGTGCCCGGGCGCGAACTGTTACTGGGCGGCGGAAATATTCATTGCCTTACCCAACAGCAACCCGCGCCGTACGTAAAATGAGTGGCGATGTAACAGCCCGCCGATAGCGCCTGCGCCGTCCCTGAGTCGGCGATTTTGGATCCATCCCGGCAAGCCCGCGGCCCGATTGGGTCGTGGGTTTTTTTGTGTCTGTTCATGGGTGGTCGCGGATACATTGGCATAGCTCTTGTATCGGATCAGCGGCAGTTCCGGGGAATGGAGCTGAGTTGTTTTGTCATAAACCTTGGATAAATTAGCCGCTCATCAACCAGGAGAGGGCGCTGGAATGAATATGACAAGCGAGCGCACATGCCATCCCTTGGCCGTTAATGGTGAGTCGCTTCAAGCCTTGGCGCAGTGGTTGAAGTCCAACGGAACGCGTCAGATCAGAGAACCTGATCCGCGCCGGATGATCGTTGAGCGTTACCCCGCTGGCCTGTTCAGCGAGGCTGAGCTGGAAGCGTTGTGGGATGTGATGCAAGGATAGAATTCGACGGATTGATAAAAAGCGCTGGCCGGGATGGCAGCGCTTTTTTTTGTGCCCGCAGGTTTTCGAGTTCACACAAAATCCCTGTGGGAGCGAGCTTGCTCGCGATAGCGGTGGATCAATAACACGGCTGTTGACCGACACACTGCCATCGTGAGCAAGCTCGCTTCCACAGGGGGCTGGGCAAGCCCGAGGCCTCCGCCCAATGGCTCAAGCAGTCCCTGCCGGAGCTGGCCTCTGTACCCTTGGCGACTTGCGGTTTGGATGGCTGTTCGTTCTGATCGATTCTTAGATGTTTTTCGCCTAATTACAGACGATTCACGAAATTGACACACTGTTGAGGGCGCGACTAGGATTCGCCTTACGCCTGTGGCTGACAGCCATGACTCTTAAATAATAAAAAGGCCCGACACGCTCGCTCGTGGGCGGGCCTTTTCATTATTTTCAGGAGCAAGAGTCCGAAAAAGAGCGCAAAAGCGCCATTTCGGCTGCTCGCCGCGGTGCGTATCAACCCGTACAAGGAAAATAATCATGTTGAACAAGCGCATTAGTTTGATCGCACTGGGGATCTTGAGCACGACACACGCCATGGCCAACGACCAGGCGGAGTCAAAGGGGTTCGTTGAAGACAGCAGCTTGAAAGTGCTGTTGCGCAACGCTTATATCAACCGCGACTACAAAGACGGCAACGAGGATAAGGCCGAATGGGGCCAGGCGGCCATCGGTACGTTCTCGTCCGGTTTCACCCAAGGCACGGTGGGCGTGGGTGTAGATGCCTTCGGCCTGTATGCGTTGCGTCTGGACGGCGGCAAGGGTCGTAGCGGTGCGCAAGGCATCGATTTCTTCAAGCAAGGTGACAGCGGCAACGCGGCCGATGACTTGTCCAAGTTCGGTGCCGCGGTCAAGTTCCGCGTTTCCAATACCGTACTGGCCTATGGTGACCAGATGCCGGCCCTGCCGGTGCTGAGCTATGACAACTCGCGCCTGCTGCCGGAAAGCTATACCGGCACGCTCATCACTTCCAAGGAGATCAAGGGCCTGGAACTGAATGCCGGCCGTTTCACCGCCGAATCGCGCAAGAGCGCCGAAGGCCGTGACAGCGGTGGCCTGAAGTCGATCAACGTATTGGGCGGCAGCTACCAGTTCACCGAGCAGTTCAAGGCTTCGCTCTACGCCTCGGATGTCGAGGACGTATTGAAGAAGCAGTACGTGAACGCCAACTACGTGTTCCCGCTGGCCAAGGATCAGTCCCTGACCCTGGACTTCAACGGTTATCGCACCAAACTGGACAACAGCTACGTTCGCGAAAACAACGTCACCGGCGACGACAACAAGATCTGGAGCCTGGCCGCCACCTTCGCCACCGGCCCGCACAGCTTCACCCTCGCCCACCAGCGCAGCACCGGCGACAGCAACCTGGGCTACGCCTACGGCGGCTATCAGCGCGGGCAGAATCGTGTGGGTGACGGCGGCAACACGATCTACCTGGCCAACTCCTACTGGTCCGACTTCAACGCTGAGGATGAGCGCAGCTGGCAGTTGGGCTATGGCCTGGACTTCACCACCTTCGGCGTTCCGGGCCTGACCTACAACGTCGCTTATGTGCGTGGCGACAACATCACCACGTCCACCAGCGAAGGCGGTACCGAGCGTGAGATCTTCAACCAGTTCAAGTACGTGGTCCAGAACGGCCCGGCCAAGGACTTGAGCGTCAGGTTGCGCAGCTCCGTGTTGCGGGTGTCACAGAAGTCCAGCGAGTACAACGTCAGCGGCAATGAGTTGCGGGTGTTCGTGGATTACCCGATCAGCGTCTTCTGATGCCTGAACGGGTTACGAGCGTATAAAACCGTGGCGAGGGAGTAAGCTCCCTCGCCACAACTGATTCATACCTGCCTGAAGTGAATAGCGTTGCGACGCCAAACTCGGGTTCTTTTGGCTTTTAGCGCAAGAAAAGCCACTGAAACAGCCTGTTTTCCCGAGAAAAAGTCGTACTAATGCAACTTTGCCCTCCGTTTCAAGCGTCGCTTGAAATGCCTCAAATACTTTCTCATGGACGTAAATCCTGCACCTACTAGATTAGGCCGCTCAATGCAGTGGAGACCTATGAAAAATGATCGTTCTGAACAGGGAAGTGGGCGAAGCGCTGAGACGTGACAAATACGTCAACGTTCGCGGTGGGGACTTCAACCTCTACGGTCATTTCGGCGATTTTGTCCGGCTGACCAAAAGCTGGGAAAACATGGAACCCGACAGTTACTACGGCCAGGCCGAGTCAGGCATGCGTTTTCGCCGCTACAGCGACTTCGAATACAACCCTACGACCCGAGAGCTCAAGCAGCTCGAACACCGGGCCTACGTTCAGTCCAAGGCCAACAACAGCTATGTCGGCGGACTGGAGCGTCACTTCCAGGACTTCTCCAACGAAGTGATCAATTCGCCGGTGATGCGCAGCCTGATCGACACGGACTTCGAGGTGTACAAGAACGTCCTGCCGCAGGAGTTGCACGATGAAATCTGGCAGTGCCAGATCCATCAGATCCGCATCGAGATCAAGCCGGGCAAACAACTGGAAATCACCCCCGAAGGGATTCACTGCGACGGCTATCCGTTCAGCGGCGTGCACTTCTGGGGTCGCCAGAATGTGGCGGGTGCGGAGAGCCGTTTGTACAGCGCCCAGGAAGAACAGCTGGCGGCGACGACCTACGAAGACATCCTCGACACCACGTTCTTTCTGGACCGCGACATGCGCCATTACGTGACCCCGGCGCGCAACACCCATAGCCACGACATGGCCTACCGGCAGATCCTGGCCATTTCCTTCTCGCGGCCCGGGACCGCTTTCGACATTGTTCGCTGAACGGCTCGAACCCATGGACGACCCGACCCAGCAAGTCCTGTTGCGTCGGGCCATGGTCCGGGACGCCGAGCGACTGGAGCGGTTCTTTCGCGGTTTCGACGAAGTGTCGTTCTGCGAATGGCAGGACGCTCGATTCTTGCGCGGTGTGTTGTTGCAGGACACCACCACCGCGTACCTGGCCATCGATGCGAGTGGTGAGGTGGTGGGCGCGGTGATCGGCGGCATGCTCGGTACCCGTGGCACGATCAATCACTTGGCGGTCAGCCCGCAGCATCGCACCAAAGGCCTGGGCCAGCGCCTGGTCGAGGCCGCATCGGCTGACATGAAGCGGGTAGGCGTGCTGCGCATGTTCCTTTTCGTCGACGATGCTAATCTGGCCGGCAAGCGTTTCTGGGCCGCCCAGGGGTTCTGTGAGCCCCAGGGTGAAATCACCTTCGAGAGGGATTTATGAACAAGACTTCCAGCCAGCCGCTGGCGGTCGAACCACAAGCCTCGCGTACCTTTGCTGAAGCCAGTCCGGTGGTAGCGGGTTATTTCACGGTTTCGTTTGTGTTCGGTCTGATGGCGGTCAACGCCGGGCTGCCCTTGTGGTTGCCGGTGGCGATGTGCCTGTTCGTCTACGCGGGTGCTTCGCAATTTGCGGCGCTGGCGTTGATTTCCAGCGGTGCGTCACTGACCACCATCGTGCTCACCACGTTCCTGATCAATGCCCGGCACATGCTGATGTCGGTCTACATGGCCAAGGCCCTGCGTGCGCTGGGGCTCAGTCGTTTCGAACGCTGGTGCTACGCGGCAGGGTTGACCGACGAGTCATTCGCTTTCCACAGCGTCAAGCTCGGCACCGGGGCGCCGGTGAGCGTGCGCTACCTGGTCGGTTTCAACCTGTTCTGCCATACGTCCTGGGTGCTTGGTGGCTTGCTGGGCGCGGTATGCGCGCAATACGCGGCGCATCTCATCAAATACCAGCTCGACTATGCGCTGACCGCGATGATGCTCTATGTGCTGGTTTCGTTGTGCGACACCCGCAACAAACTGATCGCGGCCTTGGCGGCTGTCGTTTGCATGGGCGGGCTGAGCCTGCTGGGCAGCTCGCCATTCAATGTCTTCATTGCCACGTTCGTTGGCTGCGGGGTGGGCGTATGCCTGACCAAACGTTCCTGATCTTGGTCGTGGTCCTGATGATGGCCGTGACCTTCCTGCCACGTGCCCTGCCGTTGCAGGTCAATACCGAACATTGGCCGCCCTTCGTCGCCCGTGCCCTGGAATACCTGCCAGTGGCGATCGTCGCTGCCATCAGCCTGACCCCGTTATTGATCAAGGACCAGCAGATACAACTCGACCGCCCTGAGTTTTATGCCGCGATTCCGACGCTGTTATGTGCGTATTTCAGTCGCAACCTGTTTCTCAGTGTGGCGCTGGGCACGGCGGCGTACATCGCGCTCGGTTCGTTCCTGTAGCGTCAGGTCCACCACATCATGCAGCGCCTGGCCAGACAACTCCGGATTGTTCACCGCCAGGCGGACCTCAAGGAAATCCTCGAAGTCGGGGAAAATCGCCAGGCCGTTGCGCAGCGCCGCCTCCCGGGACACCAGCCCCAGGCCGTCGAGCTGCGTGATCAACGACAATGTCAGCGTCTCACTGCAGGAATACACCATGCGCTGGCTCGACCCGTATTCACCCAGGCCTGCGTCGAGAAAGCGCAGGAAGCTGTGGGAATACGGACATTCTTCTGCCGGACGCACCTGAAACTTGTCACCGAGCAGGCCCAGGGAGTCGTCTGCGTCGCCACAATGGGCACCGACCACCTGCACCTGTACATCCGGCATGGCGATGCTGGTAAAGCCGCCCTGTTGCTGCCCAATCAGGATTGCCAGGTCAAAATCTTCGTTCCTGAGTTTACTCAGGTTCTCCATCGACTCGGCGTAGCTGAATTCCAATTGATATTGGGGGAACACGGCGATCAAACGATCGATCATCCGCCGGTTGAACTCCGCCGGAAGGGTGGTATTGAGCGCCACTCTGAGCGTGCGCTGTCGCGGTGTCTTGAGTGCCGCGACTTTTTCTTCCAATTGCCGGGTGGCAATCAGCACCTGATCCATGAAGGGGGTCAGTTCCGAGCCTTGGCTCGTCAACGTCAGGCCCTTGTTCGAGCGCCGGAACAACCGGAAACCGAACTGTTCCTCGACTTTGTTCAACTGCGCCGCCAACGCCTGCACCGTGAGGCACGAATGCTCGGCCGCTGCCGACAACGAGCCGGTCTGCACGATACGCATGAGGTTGCGTAGGGTTCTGCTATCCATGAGGTAATGCCCTCTGCTTAAGTGGGCTCGCTATTGTTGTGCACCTGGGCCGGCCAGGTGGGCATGCTGGCTATCATCATGCACCTTGCCACGCTTGTCGCGATTTTGTGCCGAAAAGCGCCAGGAGGCGATGGTTGGAGCTTATGCGGGATTTGGGGATTTTGCCCAGCAGATGCTGGCCAAGACCCGTTGGCGGGAAGTTGATTGCGTTTGGCGACCTGGCAACCCATGCCGAATGGTTCAAATAGAGTGTCGATAGAGTCCATTTGCGAATAAAAACTTAAAAACAATCCGTATGTGTACTATCCTCTAAGTGCCACCCGTTAAAAAGGAGCCCAAACCCATGGCGACGTCCTCCATCACCCTCAACGCGCAGCAACAATTGGATTCCCCGGATGCGGGTCGAGTCGCGTTGAAGTTTTTTTTCAACCTCATGGCGCTCTGGGGCTGCAGCGTCGAGCAGCAGCGCACTTTGTTGGGCAAGGTGGGAAACACGACCTTCTACAAATACAAGCAGTTGCCGGAGAACGTGAGGCTGCCTCGCGATACGCTGGAGCGCATTTCCTACCTCATGGGGATCCACAAGGCGCTGAGCATCATCTTCAGCAATAACCGGGACCGTGCCTATCAGTGGGTCAGCAGCCCGAATACCGCGGCACCGTTCAACGGCCAGTCGGCGCTGTCCTACATGTTGACCGGGCGGGTGGTGGACATCGCCGATGTGCGGCGATACCTCGATGGAGTGCGCGGTTAATGATGCCACCACTGGCGGACCCGCAATGGAAACGGGCCTATCGGATCGTCAACAGCAGCTTCCCACCGATTTCGCTGTTTGAAGATGTACTCGACCCTGAAGACCTGCCCACGGCCTACGCCCTGGAAGCGCTGACCAACGATCGGCTGATGGAACAGGCCGGCGTGCTGTCCCGTGTCCGCCCCGAGGACCGCGTTTCCGGGCCCGGCTCCTCGCCGGTGATGGCGGCGTTTACCCACATTGGCAAAAGCAGCCGCTTCAGCGACGGCACCTTCGGTGTCTACTACGCCGCCAGCAGCCAGGAAGCCGCCATCGCGGAGACCTGTTACCACCAGGCGCGATTCCTCGGGGCGACCAACGAGCCAGACCTGGAGTTGACCATGCGCACCTACGTCAACAAGGTCGTCAAACCCCTGCACGACATCCGTCACGACTACCCAAACCTCCACAACCCGGACCCTACGGCCTACGGCCCGTCCCAGGTGTTCGCCCGGCAACTGCGTGAAACCTTGTCATGGGGGCTGCTGTACAACAGCGTCCGCCTGCCCGGTCACGAATGCGTGGCCGCGTTTCGCCCGCCGGCGGTTTCGATTCCGGTGCAAGGCAAGCATATTCGCTACGTCTGGAGTGCCCAGAAGCGGGAGATTTCGTTTGTGTTTGAGGTGAGTCAGGTGTGAGTTGCCATTGACCCGGCTGTGACAAGGGGCTGCAACAGCCCCCTGGCCGGGTCGGATCAAATCTTGAACCGCTGCACCGACGACTGCATCGATCCCGCCGCATCATTCAACTGGTCGGCGGTGTGTTGCAAATTGTGGATGGAAAGCGTGTTTTCCCGCGATTGGGCAGCAATCGACTCCACCCGCTGAGCCATCTCATCACTGGCCTTCGACTGCTCGGCAATGGTCTGGGAAATTTCCTCCACCACTTCGGCCGCATGCCGGGCGCCGGTGCGGATTTCGCTGATGGACACCCCGGCCTGCTGGGCCAGGTTGACACCCTCGTCCACACGGCTGACGCAAGCCTGCATGTTTGCCACCGCATCCCGTGCGCTGGACTGGATGCGCTCGATCATCGCGGTGATTTCCTGGGTGGACTGGGTGGTGCGCGCCGCCAGGTTGCGCACTTCGTCGGCCACCACCGCAAAACCACGGCCCGCCTCGCCGGCGCGGGCGGCTTCGATAGCGGCGTTGAGCGCCAGCAGGTTGGTTTGCTCGGCGATGCTCTTGATCACCTGAATGATGGAATGGATGTCCTCGGACGAGGCATCCAGCGCGGTGATCTTGCTGGAGGACTGGTTGACCACCTCGGCGATCCGGTTCATGCCTTCCACCACCCCGAGAATCACCTGGCCGCCGCTGCTCGCCAATTGTTCGGACTGCGCCGAAATCGTCCGGGCGCTGTCGGCGTGCTGATGGATCTGGCTGATGTTCGCCATCATCTGCTCCATGCTCGCCGCCATGCTGGTCGCGCTCTGGGCCTGTTGATCGGCACTGGAGACAATCTGCCGCGCCGTATCGCCCAGGTTCCGGGACGTGCCATGCAACTCATCGCTCTGGCCGCGGATCGTGGCGATCATCTGCCGCAGATTGGTCTGCATCTGCTCGATCACGCCTTGTAGCTGGCCCAGCTCATCCTTGCTTTGCGTGCCCATGGAGCGCTGCAAATCTCCTTGGGAAATCGCCTGGGTATTGAGGATGATCTTGTTCAGCGGCGTAAGCACCGCTTTGAGCAGGCTCCACGACAACAGCGCCAGCGCCACGCAAGTGGCCAGTAGTGTCGCGATCAGCCAGCGCTCCGAAGCGTGAATGCTGTGGTCCTGATGTTCGCGCGAAGATTGGGCCTGGTTTTCGATCAGCTCACTCACCGCCTCGTTGCGCTCCTCCAGCGCCGAAAACGCCCCGTCGAACTCCGTCCGCAACGCCTGGCCATCCTGGTCGCCACTCAGTGCCTTGCTGATAATTTGCTTGGCTTTATCAATGTAGGTCTCCACCTGTGGCTTGAGCTCGCCAATCGCCTTGGCGACATCCTGCGGCAACTTCGCCTCGGCATTTTCGGCGATGACCTTGCGCATCCGCTGCGTGTGCTCATCGAACGCCTCCAGCACCTCCTTCGCCCCCTGGGCATCCCCCGGCTTGACCAGCAGAGCGGCGAGCACATCGGCACGAATGGCGTCGTGCATCATGTCCGCCTCCATGTGCTTGCGCATGGCGGAGATACTGGTCTCGTTCTGCACCAGGGCCTCGGTCATGGAGTGATAACCCCACAGTCCGATACCGCCGAGCAGCAACGCAAAGGAAAGACTGACCAACCCCGAGCCTATGACCTTGGTGCGGATCTTCATCGCTTACTGCTCCTGGAGCGGGGGAATGCTGGGAAAGTGTAGTCGAGCGCGAGCAGAGCCTTGCGGTATTCCAGGCTCTTATCTGAGGCTATCGGCGGGGGATTTGATTAGATGAATATGTCGCAAACCTTGGCGAGCGGCGACACCGATAAATCGCGCGCTTCAGCGGTTCAGCTGCCCAACGAGGTCGCGCAGGAAGGCAATGAGACCGGTAAGGCGGTCCAACAGTTTTGGGCCCATTCAGAAATGAGTAGAAAATAATATCCTCAGGTAACGACGTTTGTTGAGCGCTATCGTGGTCCGATCCAAAACCTCAGATAGGCCGTGCCAAGCTTGGCTCTACTCAATCAGTATTGGTTAGCCTGTCGCGAACGGTATCATAGTGTAATACCATGAATAGCAAGCAGCTCAGCACCCTAAAGGCCGTCTTCTCGAAGCCCACTCCGGCTACATTGGAATGGGCTCGCATCGAATCGCTGTTTGGCGCCGCAGGCGCCAAGACCATTGAAGGCAACGGGTCGCGAGTACGGTTTGAACTGAATGGTGTAGTCGGTACCTTTCACCGGCCACACCCCGATAAAGAAGCAAAGCCTTATCAGGTTCGTGATGCTCGGGCTTTCCTTGAACTAGCAGGCGTTACCCCATGAACGTGATGAATTATCAGGGCTATGCCGCCCGAATCGAGTACAGCGAAGAGGACGGCCTTTTTGTAGGCCATATCGCAGGCATTAAAGATGTCGTTGGATTCCATGGTGAATCGGTACAGGAGTTGCGAGCCGCGTTTGAAGACGCTGTCGTTGATTACCTCGACACGTGCGCCAAGCTCGGTCGTCCTCCACAGAAACCCTACTCTGGAAAACTGAGCCTACGACTGGCGCCAGCTCTTCATGCCACGGTGGCCGTCAAAGCAGAATTGGCTCACAAGAGCATCAATCAGTGGGTTTCCGACGTGCTGGATCGCGAAGTCCACGCCTGACTCTTCCAGGAAAACGGTACAGACCATGATTGATTTTGTGTCTGCCTAATTCATTGCAGTCAGTAATTGTTCTGCCCCCAAACCCGTGGCGAGGGAGCTTGCTCCCGCTGGCTGCGAAGCAGCCCTCCTTCAATCCTTCCCGTCATACAGAAGAAACCCAATGCTGCTCGACCCAGCGGGCAGCATTGGGCCTGCGGCTCTTAAGCAGGATTACTCCCGGGCGCCTCCAGCACCTTCACCACGTCGTCGATGACGGCCTTGCTCATATCCTGCAAATAACACGACGCCCAGGCATACCGATCCGTACCGCGAATCATCGCTGCGTCCTCGGCCAGGACCTTGGCAACGTGGAGCAGATCGGAGGCGTGGGACAGGGCTTCGCCGATGGGTATGCCGCTGTTGACGCGGAAGAGCGGGCGGTCGGAATGGTAGCAGAAGGGGGTTAGGCCTGGGGTTTTGAGGTCTTTGGGATGGGTCATTGCGCACCTCCATTTGCCAATTGGCGGCGGACGATGACTAGCAAAGCGATAAAGCGAGACTGCAGCAGATCCATGGCATACATCGATAAACTCCCATATCAGATGAGAGCTGCCACGTTCGTTCTCAGGCGAATGGGTGGCAGCTGTGCGCAGGCTGAGAAACCGGAGATACAGGAACCCGGCAGACCCGAAGGTCTCCCACGCACAGCCGCCATTGCACGGAATGCGGACATAAAAAAGCGCCGCAAAACGTGGTTCGGGCGCTGTAGCGCCTGCATCTTACTCGGGTTCTCAGGCCCGGTCGCTGAATTAGCAACGACTGCTGAAGAGTAGTGGGCGATTGGAGGAGGGGCAATCGTGGCGCGATGCTGGCGAATCCAATATTGCGTATCCAGATTTTACCTGGCTTGTAGCTTCTAACTGGCTGGAGTCCAGTGATCTGAAACCTTCTTTTCATGGGGCACTGGCAAAGCGATTACGGAAAATCGTCGATATCCACTCGTCGCCACTGTCAGTCCTGACAGTGGCGAATTTATCGTGGATACATCCAAGCTAGGTTTGTCCAGTCTGGACGCAGTGTGGAAGAAGTCATTTGGCTCAAGGTGGTCTTCAGGATGAGGCAATTTATTCTTTCCGACATCTTGGCTTTTCCAGCCTCTTCCGCTCAGTCGCATGCAACGATTCCATTAATGGAAGGGCCTGGCATGGTCATTGATGGTGAAGTATTTAGAAGTGAATACGCGGATGTGAACGGCATTCGCATGCACTATCTGGTGAGCGGTAACGGTGAAAGACCGGTGCTTCTGATCCATGGCTTTCCGGGAAGCTGGAGGAACTGGGAGGCCGTGATGGGGCGCTTGGTGCGCGCTGGCTACACCCCTGTCGTTCCTGATTATCGTGGCGCCGGAGAAACGGATATTTCAGCCAGTGGTTATGACAAGAAGAACATGGCGCTGGATCTGCATGAGCTGATTAAAAAACTGCAGATGAATCGAGTTGATGTTGTGGGTCACGACATGGGTTTGATTGTCGCCTATGCCTACGGCGCACTTTATCCATACGAAACCAAACACATCGTCTTGATGGACGGCTTTATCCCGGGTATTCCAGGGTGGGAGATTCCTTTTAATGGCAATCCCGCAACCGGTATTTCGAGCAAGTGGCATTTTCGCTTCTTTGGCAGCGCAGCCGAAAAAATGATCAAGGGTAAAGAAAAGATTTACCTGGACATGTTTTTCGATGAGTTCGTTTACCCAGGAAATTCCAAGGTAACGCAAGAGGTGCGTGAGGCCTTGTTGAACGACTATTCCCGGTCAGGGCGCATGGGCGCGGCTTTCAAGCTTTATTCGGCCTGGATAGAGCATGACGCAAATGACAACCAAGCGTTCGCTGAAAATAAACTGACCCTCCCGGTGCTCACCATTGGCGGAGATCACTCAAGAGGCAAGACGTTGGCCGAGCAAGTGCAGCACATTACCTCGCAACCCCATTCCTTGATCTTGCAAAATACTGGGCATTGGGTGCTTGAGGAAAAAGCGGAAGCTACCAGTCAAGCTATTCTGGATTTCTTGCGAAATACATAGGTCTTGGCGAATTACTCAGTTTTGGGGTGTTAGACGAATAGGCTGTGCTAATGACAACGTTGAGCATGTGGTGTGCTCGGTACGTAGAGGTGCAAAGGGCCACATGGCCAGGAGCCCGCGAAGAGCTCGTCGTTTTCAGACTTGCCCAAATGAGTTTTTTGCCTCACTGTAAAGACTGATGTCATTACAGCGAGGGCTATTCCATGGCGTCCATCAATGTCCGTATCGACGACGACCTCAAGGCGCGGGCTTACCGCGAGTTGGAGAGGCTCGGCGTTACCCCTTCAGAGCTGATGCGCCAAGCCTTGCAATACGTAGCAGAGCGCGGTCAGTTGCCCTTCAAGCCAGTTCTGATGACCGAGGACGATGAAGCCTTGATCGCAACGGTTCGCGAGCGGCTTGCTAATCCCCAGCGGGTTAAGGTTTCACCGGATGACCTATAGCCTCGAATTCGATGCGCGGGCGTTAAAGGAGTGGCACAAATTGGGGGATACCGTGCGCCAGCAGCTCAAGAAGAAGCCAGCCACGATTCTGCTCAATCCGCGTATTGAGGCCAACCGTCTGCATGCCTTGCCCGACTGCTACAAGATCAAGCTGCGCAGCAGCGGCTACCGGTTGGTTTATCAAGTGATCGACCAGGAGGTCATGGTGTTCGTGGTGACCGTCGATAAGCGCGAGCGTGAGCAGGTTTATCGCACAGCGGCTGAGCGGTTAAGTTAGCGAGTACGCAACGTATAAGTGATGCATCCTAGTCCTGGGGGGGAAGGATGCACCATTGCTCTCTGGGGGTGAAAACCTAATAAATGGCCCCGCGTAAACATGAGATTCAGTATGCTTTTATTAGGTTATTGCTTTTGAGTAAGATCCTCTTCCGCTTTTGCTAGAATGGTTGCGCGCAAGTTGTCAAATATTGTGAAGTCAAGCTCTTCGTCAGGGAAGTGATCCGTACTTTTTAGTAGGGTCATAATTTTATTTTGCTTTTCTTTTGAGTAACTATTCCACTCTGTTGGGTTGATGTACCAGAAGTCAGTTCCGTAGACCATCCAAGACTCAATAACATTCAAAAACCCGATGTCAGTGCTATGCTTTATTAGGATTTTAGTAAAATCCTCTTCGTGAAGTTTTGGAAGAGAAAAGCAGCAAAATGTTTTTCCTGGTCGCGGAAATATTGATAGGTGAACAGTATATTTTTTGTCGTCAGACTTGAATTCACTTTTGCCAGCGAGGCACATAGGAACTTCACAGTCTAAATGGACGGCGATCATCGAAATAGATGAGCCCTCTCCTGACAAAGTATTAACTAAAGGAACCAAGTCCTCATTATGAATATAAGCATATTGATTTTCAAGTTTTTCTATTTGACTTTTGAGGTGAAGAGTTATTTCATCTTCAATGTTGATAAGTGTCAAGCCTTTCTTCAATAAACGCTTAACCTCTGAAAATCTTTGCAGTTTATAATCGGTGATCTCTTTTTTATATGCCGCCAGCTTTCGTTTAAAGACCTTGGTGAGGCTGGATAATCCGAATAGGTATCGATAGACGATCCTCAGATTTTGCAATGCAATCGATGGATCCTCAAAATCCCCATTGACTTCAAAACCGCTAAAAATCGATTCATGTTGCACGCAGAACCCAGGAAATGCAGATGCTTTCTTTATATTAATAGGCTTGCATTCGTAAACCTTTAGTTGCGCATTGTATTCGGGGTAGAGTACTTCATTTGCATGAGCGACGCGCTTTAATACTGCTGATTCAGGTATCGTATGGGAGGATACGCACCTGTCGGTGCAATCGGGAATAATGCACTTCCCCTTTTTCTTTCTTGCTTGTTCTCTCTCGCCGATGAAGCTATAGTGGAAGTTTTTAAAGTAATTATCATCCATGTATTTTGGCTTCCCGGTATCATTGTAATATTCATTACTATCGCCGAAAAGCCGATCGTATATATCCATGCCTAACCTTGAGTTTGCAATGTTTGAGAGTCGCACGTCGAGTGAAGTATTTATTTAGCGCACCCGCTCCGCCAGGTCAAGACTATTATTTTAACTTTCAACCCTCTACCAAACCTAGTGTGTCGCCAGCATGGGGATGTAGTCGCGTTTGGCCCGTTGGCACAACAATACCTAAGGATTATTCGATCAAGTCAGCACGGGGCAGCCGACCTGTGCTGTAAAAAGAGGGCAGATCTATTTTTACCGTAGGCTCGAGTGAACATTACAACCCTCAAGAGAACGATTCGAGTATCGCGTTTTGACGCGGGACAGGCCCAAAATTTACGTTTCATCAGCGAGCGTAAGAAAAAATCAATCTGTCCCCTTTGAGTTGCGATCACCAACGCTATTTCCATACCTACCATCGGGATCGGTGCCGGAAACCAATGTGATGCTCAGGTACTGGTTTGGCAGGATATGGCCGGTTTGCGTCAGGGTCGCCTGCCGCGATTCGTCAAACAGTACGCCGACCTCCGTTCCGTACTTCAAACAGCGGCAAGAGATTTTGCACTGGAGGTTGAGGCCGGGACATTTCCTGGTCCCGAGCACACTTTTTAACGACCGCCCCGCCGCTACCAGGAAGCCTTTATGAAAAGCCCGAGCGAACGTGCCGCCGAAGGACTCAAGGTAGGTGACCGCTTCACCGTTGTCCGCTGTTTTTCGCGAGACGATATCCATCAATTCGCGCAGATCTCTCGGGACTACAACCCGGTCCACAGCGATGCGCATTACGCGCAGTTGCGCAGGTTCAAGGCACCTATTGCTCATGGCCTGCTAACGGCAAGTCTGATTACCGAGATCGGCGGGCAGATCGGTTGGTTGGCCACCGGCATGAGTTTGGAGTTCAAACGTCCCGTGTACCCAGAGGAACAGATCACCTGCCATTGGCTCATCGTTGACATCGATGAACGCGGTCATGCGAAAGCCGAGGTCAGGGTACTCAACGAAGAGGGCGTCACTGTGCTGCAGGCGATGACAACGGGCGTGTTACCCGGTGCCCAGGAGCGTGAATGCTTGAAGCGTATGCTTGCTGAGGGAGATCCTACCAACTGTGCGCGGTGAGGATGAGAGTCAAACATCCATCCCAGTACGATGATTCTCGTTGATCCCGATACCGGCACTCAATCGCTGCTGGCTAACGGCGACGGCTGTTTTCTGATCTTTGTTTGGTGGTTGAACGGCCAGGGTTTTTCTAAGCGATGAGTGAGTAATGGCATGGTCGGCAAATAGTAATAGCGTGTCGATTCGGTGTGCTGGTTTAGGTGGTGATTCAAAAACCTCGCGAGGTGTTTTTTCTGCCAAGTCCACAGCACCTACGGAACGAAGATCATGAAGGCAGTGGAACGGCGGGAGGCGGGGGCTTCGATTGCCATTTTGGGTGAGGATCACTGGCAAAAGATGCTGTTTGGTTGAGCCGGTCCTGGCCGTTGTCTTGGCTGAAAGATTGTCGGTGGGTTTGATGGCTTCATCGCGAGCAAGCTCGCTCCCACAGGTTTTTCAGGGGGTAGAGGAAAAGTGAACACCCAGAAACAACAAAGCCCTCGCATTTCTGCGAGGGCTTCGTTTTGTATGGTGCCGGCACCAGGAGTCGAACCCGGGACCTACTGATTACAAGTCAGTTGCTCTACCAACTGAGCTATACCGGCGTGTGGGCGACGATTATAGCGATTGGGTGCGTTCTGTAAACCCCTGAATTCTGACTATTTTTGCGCAGGTCCGGCTTAGGGACGGTGCAGCAGGTTGCGCAGTTTGTTCAGGGCTCGCCAGGTGCGGCTGTTTTGGATGGCGTGGAGTTGGGCTTCGGCCTGTTCGGCGCGTTGCAGGGCGGCGCTGAGTTGTTGGTCGGTGTCGTCGATGGGGTGGCTGAATTTGTGGCCTTTGCAGAGTTGGAAGCCGTCGAGGTTGCACGGTGGGATGTCGAAGGCGGGTTTGAGGGCCAGGTGTTCTTCGGCGAGGTAGTAGGTGTTGATGCCGTCGAACAGGATGGATTGGTAGCCGGCGTCGGTGATCAGGTGCTCCCAGGTCTGGTCGCGGGCCCACGGGGTTTCGATGAGGATGATCCAGGGGCGCCAGCGGCTGAAGTCCATGCCGCGCAGCACGGTTTCTTCGTGGCCTTCGACGTCGATTTTCAGGAAGTGGATGGGACGGTCCTGGGCGTATTGTTCACAGATGGAGGCCAGGGTGCGGGATTGGACGGTCTGGTTGCGCACGTCCATGCCGGCGTCGCGGTGCTGTTGGGCGACGCTGGCTTCGACCGTGGACAGTCCCGTGTCGGCGATGGTGTAGAAGGTCAGGTTTTCGGCGTTTTCGCCGGCCACGCATTGCAGGTTGGTGTCGCGGGGGCGTTGCTGACAGAGGGCGTCGTAGTAGGCCGGCACGGGTTCGATGTTGATGCCACGCCAGTCGCGGTCGTAGAACGCTCGGGTGACTGAATCATCTGTCGGATGGTTGGCGCCCACGTCGAGGTAAAAGCCGTTTTCCACCGATTGAAGGGCGCGCCAGAGGCGTATGTCTTCGAAGTTTTGTGCGTAGGAAATGAACGTCACGGCCAGTCCTTGAGTGTGTCGGCATTGTGTCAATCACGATACGTGGGGCTGTTGTATAGCACGGGCGTGGCGGACGCAATTGTTGGCGCGGGGCAGCACTGAATTCGGCGGTTATGTCGTTTTGCTTAGACGCTTATGCACAACGGGCAGGATCAGGCGTGGGGCATCTTGCGATTTTGTGACCGCTTTCGCGTTTCGTCGCAAATGCCTGTTTTCATGGTTTTTTATCCATATGAACAAAAAATGACCAATGCTGATTGGGTCAGGAAATCACGGATTTCTTGGATCCGGGTTTATTTCATCAACAGAGTTATCCACAGGCTGTTTCGCCTCAGTAACGCTCTGCCAGCAACAGCAGATTGCGCGGCGTCAGCGGGGTTTCGCAGAAGGTGCCGAGGCGAACGTCGTAGCCTTTTTGCGTGAGGAAAAGCGCCCGGTCCAGCACCAGCCAAAGCTCCAGCGGTCGTCGGAAAAGACCTCGCAGTAACTCCAGGTTGCGTACCTCGGCCAGGCGCTGATGGCCCGCTGCTTCCAATGCGACCCAATCAGGCGTGCCGACTGTGGATAAGTCTTTCAGGGCTGCCAGATCGGTGCAGTACTGGGCGAAGGATTTCTCCAGCCAAGCGCTGGGGAGTGACGGCGTGGGCAAGTAGTCGTTGCACCCTCTGATTTGTCGTTGCAGCAAGTCGAAGCCCAGGCGCCAGGCCATGGAGTGGTCCCGTTGTCTTCTGACGCGTGCGCCAGCGGTGACGGTTTCGGTCAGCGGCAGGCTGAGATCGTCGAGCGACAGCTGTAGGGCGGAGCCCTTGGCGGCGTCGGACGGCGCTTGATAGCGCTCGGTGTTGATGCGGTTGTAACAGCAAGGTGCGATAGCCAGTTGTGCACAGCCAGCGGCGCTGGCCAGTTGCATCAAGCGCACATGCAGGTCACCACAGGCGTGCAGGGCCACGGGGGTGTGTTCGGGGTGGAGCGCCTGGGCGGCGTCCGCCGCTAGCACGTCTTGTTGCTGGTGCGTGGCGGCCAGGTGATGGCGCTGGCTCAGTTGTTGGCCGCTGGCGACCAGTGCGGGGTCGTATTCCAGGCAAGTCAGTTGCTGTTCACCGTGCAGCAGACGTCGACCGAGGTGACCTTTGCCGGCACACCAATCCAGCCAGTGGGTCGGCTGGGTGGTGAAGTGCAGGCGGCTGGCGAAGGCTTCGATCTGCTGCCATTTGCGCCCGGGTACGTCGACGTTCAGGCGATGGCTTGGCGCTTCGAGTGTGCTGGCAGGCAATTCTGCGACAGCGCTCAATGCGCGGGAGATAGCGGCCAATTCCGGGAACGGCGCGGGTGCGTCTTCCATCAACCACGGCTGATGATGATCATTTTCCGCCGCTTCCAGCGAACGCTGGCGTAGCCATTTGGCCAATTCCGGGTGGGACGTTTCCCAAAGCAGCTGGAGGTGGGTGAACGGACGTGGTTTCCACAGTGCCTGGTGCGCGGTGAGAAAAACGTCCAGTGCGGTGAAGCGGGCGAGCAATGCCTCGCCCGTCAACACGCCGCTGTCAGCGCCCTTGGCAGGCATCGACGCGCAACCAGCGCTCCAACTGCTTGAAGCCTTGCACCAACAGGAAGGACATCAGCAGGTAGAACATGCCGGCCGCGAAGAAAATCTCCACCGGCAGGTAGGTCCGGGCAATGATGGTGCGGGCCATGCCGGTGAGTTCCAGCAGGGTCACGGTGCTCGCCAGGGCGCTGGCCTTGAGCATCAGGATCACTTCGTTGCTGTAGGCCGGCAGGCCGATGCGCGCAGCACGGGGCAGCATGATGTAGAACAATGCCTTGGGCCGAGACATGCCCAGGGCCCGTGCGGCTTCGATCTCGCCCTTTGGGATGGCCTGGATCGCGCCGCGCAGGATCTCGGCGATGTAGGCGGCGGTGTGCAAGGTCATGGTGACCGTGGCGCACCAGAACGGGTCCCGCAGGTACGGCCATAGCGCGCTGCTGCGCACGGCCTCGAACTGAGCCAGGCCGTAGTAGACCAAAAACAGCTGGACCAACAGCGGTGTGCCACGGAAAAAGAAGATGTAGGCGTAGGGCAATGCCCGCACCTGCCACAGGCGCGAAGAGCGGGCGATGCCCAGCGGAATCGCCAGCAGCAGCCCGGCGATCACGGCGATGGCCACCAGCTCCAGGGTCAGTGTCGCGCCCTGGGCCAGCTTCGGCAGCCACTTGATGATGACGTCCCAGTTCATTGGGTGCTCCTGGCAAATCCACGGGCGGCGCGTCGTTCCAGCAGGTGCATGCCGATCATGGCGAGCACCGTCAGCCCCAGGTACATGAACGCTGCGACCATATAGAAGGTGAACGGTTGCTTGGACACGGTCACGCCAATCTGTGCGTGGCGCATGATTTCTTCCAGGCCGATCACCGAGACCAGCGCGGTGTCCTTCATCAGGATCATGAATAGGTTACCCAGGCCCGGCAGGGCGATGCGCCACATCTGCGGCATGATCAGTCGGGTGAAGATCCGCCACTTCGACAGGCCCAAGGCGACGCCGGCCTCACGGTGGCCCTTGGGAATTGCCAGGATCGCGCCGCGAAACACTTCCGTGGCGTAGGCGCCAAAGCACAGGCCCAGGGCAATGACACCGGCGGCGAAGGCGTTGAGGGCAAGGTCAGGCATGCCCAGGTACTCGCCCAGCGCTCGCATCAGGTTGACGGTACCGAAGTAGATCAACAGCACCCAGAGCAATTCCGGAATGCCACGAACCAGCGTCGAGTAAGTGCCGCCAAGCCATTGCAATGGCTTGTATGGCGAGGTCTTGGCCAAGGCGCCGAGCAGGCCGAGCACCAGCCCTAGGCACAGGGCCGAGAGTGCCAGTTTGACGGTCATCAGTGCGCCAGCGGCGAGCGCCGGCCCGAATCCGTGGAGATCGATCATCATGGGTGTGTGTTCATATCGCGGCAGGCTTTGCTAAGGGCCGGCGCTGCGGTGTGGCAGCGTCGGCCGGGTACGTCAGCATCAATAGATGTTGAACGGAAAGTACTTGTCGTTGATTTTCTTGTAGGTGCCGTCGGCGACGATTTCCTTGAGCGCGGCGTTCAGTTTGTTGCGCAACTCGTTGTCACCCTTGCGTACGGCGATGCCGATCTTGTCGCTTTCCACCACCGGGTCGCCCTTGAATTCGTAGGCGCGGCCGGCCTCGGTTTTCAGCCAGTCATAGTTGACGTATTTGTCCGCCAGGATCGCATCGACGCGGCCGGAGGTCAGGTCCAGATAAGCGTTTTCCTGCGTGTCGTAGAGCTTGGTGGTGATGTCGCTACCCAGTTCGTCTTCCAGCCAGGTGCCGGCCAGGGTCGCCCGTTGTGCCCCGATGACCTTGCCTTTGAGCGAGTCCTTATCGGTCTTGAACTCGGCGTTTTTCGGCGCGATGAACTGCAGTTTGTTGGAGTAGTACGGGTCGGTGAAGTCCACCGCCTGCTTGCGTTCCTCGGTGATCGACAGCGAGGAAATCAGGAAGTCGAATTTCTTGGCGTTCAGGGCCGGGATGATACCGTCCCAATCGGAGGTGACGACTTCGCACTCGACTTTCATCTTGGCGCACAGGGCGTCGCCGATGTCTTTATCGAACCCCACGACCTGGCCGCTGGCGTCCTTGTTATTGAATGGCGGGTAGGCCGCTTCGATGCCCATCTTCAGCTTTTCGGTCGCCATGGCGCTGGCCGAGAAGGCCAGGCTGGCCGCTGCGGCCAGGAGGAATTTCTTGTAAGTCTGCATGTGTACTGCTCCGTTAGCGGTTGCTGGACATGAATTGTTTGCAGCGCGCCGAAAGCGGGTTTTCGAAGACCTGCTGTGGCGATCCTTGTTCTTCGACCATGCCTTGGTGGAGAAACACCACTTCGCTGGAAACCTGGCGGGCGAACCCCATTTCATGGGTGACCAACAGCATGGTGCGTCCTTCTTCGGCCAGGGCGCGGATCACATTAAGTACTTCCTGGACCATTTCCGGGTCAAGGGCGGAGGTGGGTTCGTCGAACAGAATCACCTTGGGCTGCATCGCCAGGGTGCGGGCGATGGCCGCGCGTTGCTGCTGGCCGCCCGACAGTTCGGCCGGGTAGGCGTGGCGCTTGTCGGCGATGCCGACCTTGGCCAGCAGCGCTTCGGCCACTTCGATGGCTTCGGCTTTGCTTTGGCCAAGCACCCGGCGTGGCGCTTCGATGATGTTGTCGAGCACGCTCATGTGCGGCCAGAGGTTAAAGTTTTGAAACACAAAACCGATCTCGCTGCGCAGGCGGTTGATCTGTTTGCCGTCAGCGGCCACCAGTTCACCGTTTTTCGCGGCCTTGAGCTTGAGCTCTTCGCCGGCCACCAAGATCTGGCCCAAGTTGGGATTTTCCAGCAGGTTGATGCAGCGCAGAAACGTGGACTTGCCGGACCCGGAGGATCCGAGGATTGAGATCACATCGCCGTCGCGGGCGGTCAGCGAGACGCCCTTGAGCACCTCCAGCTGTCCGTAGCGTTTGTGCAGGTTGCGGATTTCAAGCGCGGGCGTGGCCTGGGCCATGTGCGGTCCTCATGGTGTGTGCTCCCTTGCTGTTGGCTGCCTTCCGTGGCGAGGCGGCCAAGCTAGCATGCGTCCGAATGACAGCCAACAGCGCTTCGCCTGGTAAACCGGGGATGTGTGGCAGGTTGTCGCATCGGCACAGCAGTCTGTCGCGCCATCAACAACCGAACGGCCGTTTGAACCCTGTTTACCGGTGAAAAACCCGGGGAGTCGCGTGAAAAAAGGCGCGATGGTGCCAGCTTTGGGCGGGGGTTGGAAGGGTTAACCGGATGAGCGTGTCGCTGTGCTTTGAGTGGGTTCTCGGTTTCCGTTCATCGCCAATAGATCTAAACCTTGTTGCGTACTCAAAAAAAAAAAGAGAACTCATGAGCTGTTTCCAGTACTTGGAGTCCTCGCCATGAAGCATAACCATTACTTCTTGCTGCCCTTCCTTCTGCTCGGTGCGCTGTTGTTCCCGATCATGCTCAACGCCACGAACCTGGCTCCGGTAGACAGTGCTGGCGTGCAAGTCCAGCCACAGCAACAGAACGGCGTCACTTATCTGTCCGGCGGTATCGGCGAGGACGAAGCCCGGGCCATCGGGCAGGCCCATGGCTACAACCTGCACATGACATTCGCGATCGGCCCGGAAAACAAATACGTCCCCGATGTGGACGTGACCGTGCAGAACGCATCGGGACAAACATTGTTGACGCTCAGCGACGCGGGGCCGCTGGTTTATGTGCAGCTGCCGCCGGGCAAGTACAACGTGGTGGCGACGCGCAACGGGGAGGCGCGACGCGACACTGCTGAGGTAGGCAGCGGGGCCGCGCGCAACCTGGTGTTCCATTGGAACAGTGACGAATAGCGACCAGCTTATTCGCTGGCGGGTGCTTCCATCGACTGGCGATAGCGGTCCAGCGCTTCGCTGAAGTCCTTGATGAACTCCGGAGTGCTGAGCCAGCGCTGGGCGGTCTCGCGGTCCATGTCTTCGACCCACATGCGGTAGTCCACCAGCATGTCGGCGGCCAGGTTGGTCGCCGCCATGCTTTCGTTTTCAGCGTTTTTCAGGTCGAGCAGGCCTGGGCGTTCGATGATCATCTCGCTCAGGGACGTAAGCAGCGTGTCGAGCATTTCACTGCGGCTGACGGCCTCGGCTTCGCGCAGCTTGGCGAACAGTTCCAGCACGTAGACCGGTGGCTGGGCGGTGGCGTGGGCCGGATCGCCATACATCGGGATCGATTTGCGCCCGCTCATGCGGATTTGCTTGGCTTTGTCTTTGGCGCGCTTGGCGCGTTTTTGCTGTTTGTTCAGTGAGGCCATTGGGCTTCGGTTTCCAATTCGTTAGGGGCGGTGCCCGGCTCAGTCGATTTTCGGCACGGTGAAGCGGAATTCGCTGCCCTGGCCTGGCTGGCTTTCGGCATGCAGTTTACCGCCATGGGCCTGGACAATCCCCTTGGAAATGTACAACCCCAGTCCGGTGCCGTTCGGGTTGCCCTCCTTGGTCGTCCAGTAGCGCTCGAAAACATGAGGCAACTGCTCTGGCGAAATCCCTTCACCGGTGTCGCGAACGCTGAACACGATCTCGTTACCGACGGACATCGCACTGATGCCCACGGAGCCCTGCTGTGGCGTGAACTTGATGGCGTTGCCGATCAGATTGGATAACACCTGGAACAGCCGCTCGGGGTCGGCATTGATCCTCAGGTTCGGTTCGGCATTGAAGGAAATGTCGATGGCCTTGGCCGCGGCCAGCGGCGTCAGCAGCGAGCAGGCGTCTTCGAAGATCTGGCTGACGTCCATCGGCTGGGGATTGATGGTGTAGCGCCCGGCGTCGATGCGCGAGGTGTCCAGCAGGTCCTCCAACAGGGCATTCATGCGGCTGGTAGCCTGTTGCATGGTGTCGATGGCTGAGGCAATACGCTTGGAGCTGTGGGAACCGTCGGAACTGAAGGCCTTTTGCATCATGCCGCACAGCATGGAAATGACCGTCATCGGGCTGCGCAGGTCATGAGACACCACGGCCACCAGTTCATCGCGGGCCTGCACGGCCAGGCGTTCCTTGTGCACCTGGCGGGCCAGGTCGTTTTCCAAGGCCGAGCGCCGCAAGTCGTTGGCGGCGAACAGATCGCCATGGGTCCATTTGGTACTGATGCCGGCCATTTCGACTTTCCAGATCTCGAAAGACGTCCGGGGCCGTAGGTGCAGACCGGTCTCGCTGTTTTCCAGGTCCAGGGGTTTTTGTGGGTCGCCGCTCCATTGGAGGGTTTGCTTGACCTCGGGGCGGAACCACAGCACGCCGTTCTCCACAGGCTTGGGCAAGTGGATCGCCAGCACGCCACTCGCAACGTTCTGATAAGCCTGGGCAGGAGCGAAGACGCTGCCCAGGTTATGGTGAGAGAACACCGGCTTGCCGGTTTCCAGGATCCATTTGTGCAGCTCGCGGATCTGCTCCGGTTCCGGGCACTGGCCGTAGCGGTGCAGCTTGTTGTCCTCGAGAATCGCGACGCCACTGGCGCCGGTCAGCTCCATGAGGCGTTGCGGCTCTTGGGACAGGCCATCGAAGACGTTGTCGCTGGACTCGGCCATCACCGCGGCGAGGACCTTGAGGTCTTCCAGTTTGGCGTCCCGTTGCCGAGTCAGCTCCAGGGCTTGCATGGCGCTGATCTGCAATGACAGCACCTGGCCGATGGTCTGGCAGGCCATGCGCATTTCATGGGGGACAAGCAGCGGCTGGCGGTTGCCACAACTGATCAGCCCCCACAAGCGTTCGCCTTCCATCAACGAGATGCTCATGGACGACAGCACACCCATGTTTTTCATGTACTGGCGGTGGATCGGCGAGACGCTGCGCAGTGTGGCAAAACTCAGGTCCAGGGGCGCCTGGGTGTCAGGCCGCAATTGCGGAACCAGTGGCACTGGCGTGTAGTCGGCGTTGGGGATGATCCGCAGCCAGTTGATGCGATACAGCTCGCGAGCCTGTTCGGGAATATCCGACGCCGGGAAAAACAGGCCCTTGTAGAGCTCCATCGACGGTGCGCTGGCCTCGGCAATCACTTGGCCGTGGCCTTCTTCCTCGAAGCGATAGATCAGCACCCGGTCGTAACCGGTCATGGCCTGGATTTCCCTCACACTGATTTCGTACAGGGCCTGGAGGGTTTTCGCACTTTGCAGGCGTTGCAGCATGCGGCCCATGTTGGCCTCGCCGCTGACCCCTTCGGGGCGATAGTCGCTCAGGTGCTGTTCCAATTCGACGATCAGGGCGCCCTGATGGCGATGCACCAGGGCGTCGAAGCGTTGCTGGTTCACGACAATCGCCACGGGCACGTTGTCGCTTTCCGGGGCGGCGCGGCAGGCGATGAGGATCGCCTCGGCCTGTTCCAGCCCCAACAGGGTGTCGAGTGTCTGGCCCAGCAGCCTGTGGGGATCCTGCGCCATCAATTGCAACACGTTGGCGCTGACCTGACGGATCACGAAATCGGGCTCGGACAGCATCAGCAATACGCCATGAGGCTGGATGGTCCCGGGAAAGCGAATCGGTTCGTCTGCGCAATTGGCCAGCAGTTCTTCGAAGGCTTCCTGGTTTTCCGTGTTCATAACAATACCTTTTGGCTGTCCAGCCAGTGTTCAAAATGAGAGAACGTCGCCTTGGCGGCGCGTGTGACTTCGAACACTTGGGCCTCGCCAAGGTTCCTGTCGTCCAGGTATTGGAGGAAATCCTTCCAGCGTCGGCCAGTGAGCTCGCCATACACGTTGAGGAAGGCTGCTCCGCTAGAGGCGTCAAGCCGCAGCTTCTCGGCCACCCTGCGCCGCAGGATCTGCCCCCCGAGTGTTGCACCTTCCAGCACATAGGACACGCCGAGTGCGGCGGCACGGGAGTCGATCAGCGGCAATGCCTGGCAGGTGGGCAGCGCTTCGATAGCGGCTTCTTCCAGGCCCAGTGCCGTGAGATCCGCCCGCAGCACCGGAAGTTTGATCCGTAGGGATTGGTCCAGCCCGGTCGGCGTCAGTGCAAGTACATGAAGACGTTGCTCCAACGGTTGATAGAAACCGTAGTAGGCCGCCATCAGGCGCCGATACAGATCGAAGTCCAGCTGTTCGGAGAAAAACGGCAGGCGTTTTTCCAAGGCGATGTGCAGTTCAGCGGTTTCGGTCCGCAATGCCTGGATCAGAGAAGGGTAGGGTGGGGCCGATGACATGCAGGGTAGAGTTCTTTGACTGGAGCGTTGCTGAAAGAAACGCATAAATCTTACATGGGTTTTTGGGGATGCAGTCATCGGGTATCGGCCCTCATTTCCTCAAGTCGCTGCGCCTGCGAGCTGCTCGCCGAGTCGCGCTCGTTCGCGATTCAGCTCATTGCACAGCTCTTCTTCCGAGGGGAGCACCAGCTTGTATTGACTGGCGAACAATTGCTCATTGCCCTGCAATACGGAGTAACGCACCAGCGATTCGTCTTTCTGGGCGCACAGAATGATGCCGACGGTGGGTTTGTCATCCGGCCCGCGTTTAAGGTCGTCGTAGAGGCGCACATACATGTCCATCTGCCCGATGTCCTGATGGCTCAGCTCGCCGAGTTCGTTGATCAAGGGGGCGAGCTGAGGGTCATCTTGGGCAGCAGTGGCGTCATCGCAGTGTCCAACCATTGAGAGGGGCGGACTGCAAGGATGCATCAAGCGATGTTTCGATGATGCCGGACGGGGCTGATTGCTTGGGAGGAAAAATAGTGGATTGACGCAGGACGGGTATGACGCCGCCCCATGTTGGTTGACCTTGGTTTGTAGGAGCTATCCCCGCAGGGCGTCATCCATCGTGCCCCGGTCTGATAGTCAGTCCTGGCCTTGGGCCAGCGCCTGGGACGCAGCCACATAATCGGCCTGGAATGGCTTGCTTTCCACCCAGTCCAGCGCGGTCTGCTCATCCACGCCCGTGGTCAGGCGGCGGTATTCGATCAATGCGGTAATGATGAAGTCGGTCGCTTCTTCCTCTCCTTCCTGTTCCAGCACCAGCGCCAGCAGGGGATGGGCCAGGAACGCTTCGCACATCGCCTTCTGGCTGACCTTTTCGGCGGCGCTCATGAGTTGGAACAGCTCCGTCAGGTCCACGGTTTCCAGATCGATGCGCTCGTCGTTCGGGTCCAGGAAATCGTTCGGCGCAGCAGCACGCCGAGTACGGTTCTGCTTGGCTTTCGCCTTGGCGCGCTGGCTGCGCTTGTGCTGTTTGTTCGCCGATGACATGGTCGGATTCCTGATGGATAAGGCCATCTATCCTACAGCTTCAACGCGGACGCTTCGAATCTCAATCCACGACGAAGAGCGTAGCCCCCGATGTGGTGGAGGATCGATGAGGCTCGGCCTGGTCGGCCACCTGATAGCTCATGCCGGGCTTGAGCAAAAATTGCCGACCGTCTTCGAGTTCGGTATTGAGCTCGCCCTTGAGGCAAAACAGGATGTGGCCCTTGGTGCACCAATGGTCGGCCAGATACCCGGCGGTGTATTCCACCATCCGTACCCGAATATTCCCGAATTGCCGCGTGCGCCAATAGGCGGTTCCGGTGACGCCTTGGTGCTCGGTAGGTTCGATGGTTGACCAATCGGTCGTGCCGAAGGGGATGCCGGTGATGTCCATGTCGACTCGTTTGCCAGAGGGGAGCGGACGAATGTAGCTGAGTCGACAAGACGGAGGAAGGAAATGCCGGGCAATAAAAAACCCCGATCAATTGCTTGATCGGGGTTTTCGGTATTTGGTGCCCAGAGACGGAATCGAACCGCCGACACGGGGATTTTCAATCCCCTGCTCTACCGACTGAGCTATCTGGGCAACGGGGCGCATTAAACGGGTTTTTCAGGGGGGCGTCAAGCAAGTTTTCAAAAAATATTTAACTATTACCGTCGCTTACGATTCGCCCCCGTGCTGAACAGCTTATTCGGATGGCGGTACGTAGCCTTCGGCCTTGGCGTAATCTTCCCCGGAAAAGTACTTGTCCATCTCGCCCTGAAGGTATTTGCGATCTTCGGCGTTCATCATGTTCAGGCGTTTTTCATTGATCAGCAGGGTCTGGTGTTTCTGCCAGTCGGCCCAGGCCTTGGCCGAAACATTGTCATAGATGTCCTGGCCCTTGGCACCCGGGAACGGTGCACGTTCCAGGCCTTCCAGTTGTTCTTTGTACTTGCGGCACATGATGGTGCGGGTCATTGCAACTCTCCTGCGTTCATTACGGCGGCCGCGCGTTCGAGCAAGGTTTTGACCGGGGCGGCAAGGCCCAGGCGCGGCGGGGTGGCGAGGTTATACCAGAGCCAGTCGGCCTCGGCCACGTGATGGCCGGTTTCCCGGACCCGGACCAGCCAGGGTTCGATCGCCAACTGGAAGTGGCTGAAGGTATGCACCAGGCCTGGCATCTCGTGTTGGCTGCCCAGTTCCAGCGAGTGTTGCAAGGCCAGGTGTTGCAGGTCGTCGAGGTCGTCGAGTTCCGGCAGGCTCCATAGCCCGCCCCATAGCCCGGTGGAAGGGCGACGGTAAAGCAGGATCGCGCCCTCGTGGTTGGCCAGCATCGGCATCAAGGTGCGCTTTTTCGGCACCTCTTTACGAGGCTTGGGAATCGGGTAGCGGGTTTCCAGCCCCAGCATGTGGGCCTCGCAGCCCTGTTTCAGTGGGCAGAGCAGGCAACTGGGCTTGCTGCGGGTACAGAGTGTGGCGCCCAGGTCCATCATCGCCTGGGTGTAGGCGTTGACCCGGTCTTGCGGCGTGAAGCGCTCGGCGGTGGCCCATAGCTGTTTCGCCACCTTGGGTTCGCCCGGGTAGCCTTCCTGGGCGGTGAAGCGCGCCAGTACTCGCTTGACGTTGCCATCGAGGATCGGCGCCCGCAGGCCCATGCTGATGCTGGCGATGGCGCCGGCGGTGGACAGGCCGATTCCCGGCAACTCGGTGAGTTTTTCCACGTCTCGGGGGAATTCGCCGCCGTACTGCTCGACGACGATTTTCGCGGTTTTCTGCAAGTTGCGCGCACGGGTGTAATAGCCCAGCCCGGTCCACAGATGCAGCACTTCGTCCTCCGGCGCGGCGGCCAGGGCTTGAACGGTGGGCAGCGAGGCCATGAACCGGTCGAAGTAGTTGAGCACGGTACTGACCTGGGTCTGCTGCAACATGATTTCCGAGACCCACACCCGATAGGGAGTGATGTCTTGCTGCCAAGGCAAATCGTGGCGCCCGTGGCGGTCGAACCAGTCCAATACGGCGGTGGAAAACTGCTCGGCTCTCATCGTTTGAACAGCCCCTTGAGCGCATCTTTCAGTTCGGGGCTGACCTTGTCACCGAGCTTTTCATCGATCTTGTCGCCGAGGCGGTCACCGGCCAGTTTCGCCGCGACCTTGCCCAGCCCGTCGTTGTCCAGGCGGCAGGCCTTCGCTCCCAGTTCCAGGGGACCGCGGCAGCGCAATGGCCATTCGACGTCGACGTAGCGTTCGTTGACCTGGCAGGCTGGGTCGGGCATGTCGCTCTTGTCGCCTTCGACGATGACGCCGACGCGGTAATCCATACCCAGCACCCGCAGGTCGATATCGCCGTTGCCGTTGACGGTCATGCCAGGGATGCGGACTTTCAGGTCCGGGTTGTGGGCAACGCCGTTGTTGAAGGTGAGGTTGCCGTTGAGTTGCTGGAACGGCGTGTCCTTGCCCCGGGGTTCGCCGCTGAGGGACTTGCGATTGAGGGTGGCGATGCCTTTGCACAATTGCTGTTCGAGGTTGGCATTGAGCAGCACACCATCGTTGATGACGAACCCGGCGTTGCCGTTGAGGCTGTCGATCAGGGCCTTCTGGCTATTACCGGTGGCGGTGATCGCACTGTTGACGGTGACCAGGCCTTTGACCGGCGGATTCTTGCCCTGGCTTTCGATGATCTTCTCGGCAGGGACCCGGTTGATACGGGTTTGCAGGCTCAACAGTGGGGTAGGTTGGCGCACATCCAGGGTGCCCTTGGTTTCGAAGTTGCCGCTGTACAAATCGCCCCGCAGGTTTTCCAGGGTCAGCAGGCCGCCCAGGCCGGTGGCCTTGAGCGCGGCATTCTGGATCGGCAGTTTATCCAGGGTCAGTTGCCCGAAGGTCAGGTCGGCATCGAGGTCCAGCTTCCTCAGGCGCTCCACCGGAAACAGCCGATCGTTGCTCCAGGCGCCCTGGGTCGGAGCGCTTGGCAGCGGTGAGTTGCCGACACCGGCCATGGCACTGGCTTCGGTGTTGCTGACTTCGGCCTCACGGGCCGCCTTGGAACTGTCGGCCTCGGCGGATTTAGGCGGCAGATAGCGGTCGACGTTGAACGTGTCGGCCTTGAGTTGCACGCGCAGGGCCTGTTTGGCAATGTCTTCCACGGCGATACGACCGCTGAAGTTGCTATCGTCGAGCTTCAGGTTGATGTTGTTGAATTCGACGCTGGTCGGCGTGCCGGCAATGCGGCTGGCCAGCTCGACCTTGCTCAGGCTGCCTTCGGCCATGGCCGGCAGTGTCTGGCCGACGCTGTCGACGAATTTCGCCAGGTCGAACTGGGCAATCGATAGGCCACCGTTCAATTGCGGGGTCTTGTCGAGGTCGTTGACCTTCAGTTCGCCCAACGCGCGCAGTTGGTTGAGGGACAGCTTGATGCCGGTCCATTCGGCGACATTGGCTGCCTTGTCCAGGAACAGCTGGCCTTGGGCCGCGAAGTTCAGTGACTTGCCCTGCAAGGGGTCGCCCGTGGCTTCGCCGGACAGTTTCAGATCTTCGAACTTGTAGCGTTGCAGGGCACGCTCGAAGCGCAGTTCACCCGTTACTTCGGTGCGTACCCGTACGGCCGGCTGGTTGCTGGACAGGAAAGCGGTCAGGGTGACCGGGATGTTGGTGGAGTCGTGGACCGGGCCGGTGCTCAGTTGGATGCTCTCGGCGGTGTACAGCTTGCCGGTCTGCTCGTCGGTGTATTCGACCCGGGCGTTGTTCACGGTCAGGCTGTCGATGTCCAGGCGGGTCGGCTGGGCAGGTTTTTCCGTCGGGGTGTTGGCGGGCGGTGCCGGTTGCTCGGCTGGTGCCGGGGTGTTCGCCGCCGTCGCGGAGGCTGGCGCCTTGCCGATGTCTTCCCAGTTACCGTGACCATTCTTGTCACGGTTGAGCCGCAGGTTCAGGCCTTCGACGCGCACATCGCTCATCTGCACTTCCCGGCGCAGCAGCGGTATCACCCGGACCGAAAGACCGAGCATCTGCAGGTCGGCGAAAGGTTGGGTCGGACTGGCCAGGGTCGCGACGCTGGCATCGTGCAATTCCAGACCCAGCCATGGAAACAGGCTCCAGCCGATATCGCCATTGAGGGTCAGCTCGATGTGGGCCTTGTCGCGGGCTATCTGGCGGATCTCTTCCTTATAGTCGTTGGGATCGAACAGGTGGGTCAGGGCAAAGCCCAGGGCCACGATGATCAGCAACAGCCCGAGAAGTACCAGACCCAGGATTTTGCCGAACGCTTTCATGGGCGAATCCTTGTAGGTTGAGTTCAAAATTTAGCCTGGGAGTATAACGCTGTGGATTGCCGGTGCGTTGGGCGATCGCTTTTCGATCCTTCGCCGCCAGCCAGGCGATGGCTGTCCCGGTGCTCTGGCTTGCAGGCGCACGCTGGGGCCGGGTGTGCAGGCGTTGCTGAAAAATAAACCATTCGCCCCCTACAGAAAGCGAACAATAGTGCGATAAGACAGATGACACGAAAAAGGTGATATCACTTTGATTCTTCTGTCGCGATCAAATGGTAATCTTTATCCGTTCGTCCGCCCTTCTGCGACTTGATGTCGCACACTATGGAGCTTCACCGGAAAATACAGCCATGCCTGCGTGCAATGAAGGCTGAGGGTGACGCGTGGCTGACGGACCATTCCAATAACTGGGGGATACACAATGAGCACGAGCATCACGGCGGGCGGCGTCGCCGACCAGCCTGCGTTCCTCTCCAAGGAACGCATCATCGCCAAGCCCGGTTTCAACCGGTGGCTGGTTCCACCGGCCGCACTGGCCATTCACCTGTGCATCGGCATGGCCTACGGCTTCTCGGTGTTCTGGTTGCCACTGTCCAAAGCCTTGGGTGTCACCAAGCCTGTGGCCTGTGCGCCGGATATGAGTTTCATCTCGCAAGTCTTTTCGTCCCAATGTGACTGGCCGATCTCGATGCTCGGCTGGATCTACACCCTGTTCTTCATCTTCCTGGGTTGCTCGGCAGCCATCTGGGGTGGCTGGCTGGAACACGCCGGGCCACGCAAGGCCGGCGTTGTATCGGCCTTGTGCTGGTGCGGTGGCCTGCTGATTTCCGCGTTGGGTATCTATACCCACCAGATCTGGCTGATGTGGGTCGGTTCCGGGGTGATCGGTGGTATCGGCCTGGGCCTGGGCTATATCTCCCCGGTGTCGACCCTGATCAAGTGGTTCCCGGACAAGCGCGGCATGGCGACCGGCATGGCGATCATGGGCTTCGGCGGTGGTGCGATGGTCGGTGCTCCACTGGCCGCGGCGCTGATGAACCATTTCGCTTCGCCGACGGGCGTGGGCGTATGGCAGAGCTTCCTGGTCATGGCTGCAATCTACTTCGTGTTCATGATCGGTGGCGCCTTGTCGTACCGCGTTCCGCCGACCGGCTGGAAGCCTGAAGGCTGGACCCCGGCACCGAAGAAAGCCGCGAACGCGATGATCACCCATCGCCACGTTCACGTGAGTGTTGCCTGGAAAACCCCGCAGTTCCGCCTGGTATGGTTGGTGCTGTGCCTGAACGTATCCGCCGGTATCGGCATCCTGGGCATGGCTTCGCCACTGTTGCAGGAAGTGTTCGGTGGCAAGCTGCTCGGCAATGACCTGCCGTTCGGTCAATTGGACGCCGTGCAACTGGGCCAGATCGCGGCCATCGCGGCCGGCTTCACCGGTCTGTTGAGCTTGTTCAACATTGGTGGCCGATTCTTCTGGGCATCCTTCTCGGATTACCTGGGTCGTAAAAATACCTATTTCGTGTTCTTCGCCCTGGGCTTTGCCCTGTACGCGCTGATCCCGAACCTGGGGCACCTGGGCAGCGTCGCGCTGTTCGTGGCGGCGTTCTGCATCATCCTGTCGATGTACGGCGGCGGTTTCGCCACCGTGCCGGCCTACCTGGCGGACCTGTTCGGTACGCAAATGGTCGGTGCAATCCACGGTCGCCTGCTGACCGCCTGGGCTGCGGCGGGCGTACTGGGCCCGGTGCTGGTGAACTACCTGCGTGAGTATCAACTGAGCATCGGCGTTGAACGCGCCGCAGCCTATGACATCACCTTGTACATCCTCGCCGGCCTGCTGGTGCTGGGCTTCCTGTGCAATCTGATGGTCCGTCCGGTTGCCGACAAGTACTTCATGACCGACGCCGAACTGGCCGCCGAACAGGCGCTGGGCCACGACAAGGGTGCCGACAGCACCACGTCGCTGGAGTGGAAAGCCGCGCCGGGCACCAAGCCCCTGGCGATCGCCGCCTGGCTGGTGGTGGGCATTCCGTTGGCGTGGGGTGTGTGGGTGACCCTGCAGAAGACGGCGGTGTTGTTCCGCTAAGACCGTTGCCCTGACCCATCGGCGAGGGCAACCCTTGTGGGAGCGGGCTTGCTCGCGAAGGCGGTCTGTCAGTTAACGATGATGTTGGCTGATACACCGCTTTCGCGGGCAAGCCCGCTCCACATTTGTTTTTGGGTGATGGCAAAATTTGCGTCCATGACTTGTATGGACATGTCTATCGCCGACAGCCCGGGTTTCAGCCCGTCAGTGATGTCACCTCTTGTGTTTCTGTTTGCCGCTCGCGCCCCTATAATGGCTGCCTTTTTCGCCCAATGATTTTGCGGAGCTGGTGATGGCCGAACGTAAGGCGTCTGTCGAGCGCGACACTCTGGAAACCCAGATCAAAGCCTCGATCAACCTGGATGGCACCGGAAAGGCCCGGTTTGATATCGGTGTACCTTTTCTTGAGCACATGCTGGACCAGATCGCCCGTCACGGGCTGATCGACCTGGACATCGTCAGCAAGGGCGACCTGCATATCGACGACCACCATACGGTGGAAGACGTGGGTATCACCTTGGGCCAGGCCTTTACCAAGGCCATCGGCGACAAGAAGGGCATCCGTCGCTACGGCCATGCCTACGTGCCGCTCGATGAAGCGCTGTCGCGGGTGGTCATCGACTTCTCCGGCCGCCCGGGCCTGCAGATGCACGTGCCGTACACCCGTGCCACCGTCGGCGGTTTCGACGTCGACCTGTTCCAGGAATTCTTCCAGGGCTTCGTCAACCACGCCAACGTGACCCTGCACATCGACAACCTGCGCGGGCACAACACCCATCACCAGATCGAAACCGTGTTCAAGGCTTTCGGCCGCGCGCTGCGCATGGCCGTGGAGCTCGATGACCGCATGGCCGGCCAGATGCCTTCCACCAAGGGCGTCCTGTAATGCAGACGGTCGCGGTTATCGACTACGGCATGGGCAACCTGCACTCGGTGGCCAAGGCCCTCGAACATGTGGGTGCCGGCAAGGTGCTGATCACCAGCGATGCCGACGTGATTCGCGAAGCCGACCGGGTGGTGTTCCCCGGCGTCGGCGCGATTCGTGATTGCATGGCCGAGATTCGTCGTCTGGGCTTCGACAAACTGGTGCACGAAGTCAGCCAGGATCGTCCGTTCCTCGGCATTTGCGTGGGCATGCAGGCCTTGCTCGATCGCAGCGAAGAGAACGACGGTGTCGACTGCATCTCGCTGTTCCCGGGCCAGGTGAAGTTCTTCGGCAAGGGCCTGCATGAAGACGGCGAGCACTTGAAGGTCCCGCACATGGGCTGGAACGAAGTGAAGCAGACGGTGGATCATCCGCTGTGGCACAACATTCCGGATCTGGCGCGCTTCTACTTCGTGCACAGCTACTACATCGCCGCCGGCAATGCGCGGCAGGTGGTGGGCAGCGGTCACTATGGCGTCGATTTCGCCGCGGCCCTGGCCGATGGTTCGCGCTTCGCCGTGCAGTTCCACCCGGAGAAGAGCCATACCCACGGCCTGCAACTGTTGCAGAACTTCGCGGCGTGGGACGGGCGCTGGTAATGGCCCGCAAGAAACCGCCGATCCTCACACTCACGCCCGAGCAGGAGAGTGAAGCGAACCGCAAGATCCAGCGGTTCATGGAGGAGCGTTTCGAACTGGACCTGGGTTCGTTCGAAGCGGCGGAAATTCTTGACCTGTTTACCCGCGAAATTGCGCCGCACTATTACAACAGGGCGATTTTCGATGTGCAGACGCACCTTAAAGAAAGGTTCGAAAGCATTGAAAGCGACTTGTGGGCGCTCGAGAAAAATTGATTTTCGAGCCAAGCTGAATATTCGTATTTGAAGGTTTGCCAGATGCTGATTATCCCCGCTATCGATCTCAAGGACGGCGCTTGCGTACGTCTGCGTCAGGGCCGCATGGAAGACTCCACGGTGTTTTCCGATGACCCGGTGAGCATGGCCGCCAAGTGGGTGGAGGGCGGCTGCCGTCGCCTGCATCTGGTCGACCTCAATGGCGCCTTCGAAGGGCAGCCGGTCAATGGCGAGGTGGTCACGGCCATTGCCAAGCGCTACCCGAACCTACCGATCCAGATCGGCGGCGGCATTCGCTCGCTGGAAACCATCGAGCACTACGTCAAGGCCGGTGTGAGCTACGTGATCATTGGCACCAAGGCCGTCAAGGACCCTGGATTCGTCGCCGAAGCCTGCCGCGCGTTCCCGGGCAAAGTCATCGTTGGCCTCGATGCCAAGGACGGCTTTGTCGCCACCGACGGCTGGGCTGAAGTCAGCACCGTGCAGGTGATCGACCTGGCCAAGCGTTTCGAAGCCGACGGCGTGTCTGCCATCGTCTACACCGACATCGCCAAGGACGGCATGATGCAGGGCTGCAACGTCCCGTTCACCGCCGCCCTGGCCGCCGCCACCAAGATTCCGGTCATCGCCTCTGGTGGCATCCACAACCTGGGTGACATCAAGGCACTGCTCGACGCCAAGGCGCCGGGCATCATTGGTGCGATCACCGGTCGCGCGATCTACGAAGGCACCCTGGACGTCGCCGAGGCCCAGGCCTTCTGCGATTCCTACAAAGGCTGAGGACTCACCATGGCGCTGGCCAAACGCATCATCCCTTGCCTGGACGTGGACAACGGCCGGGTGGTCAAGGGCGTGAAGTTCGAGAACATCCGTGACGCCGGCGACCCGGTGGAAATCGCCCGGCGCTACGACGAGCAGGGCGCGGACGAGATCACCTTCCTCGACATCACGGCCAGCGTCGACGGGCGCGATACCACGTTACATACCGTTGAGCGCATGGCCAGCCAAGTGTTCATCCCGCTGACCGTGGGCGGTGGCGTGCGCACCGTGCAGGACATCCGCAACCTGCTCAATGCCGGTGCGGACAAGGTCTCCATCAACACCGCGGCAGTGTTCAACCCGGAGTTCGTCGGCGAAGCGGCCCAGCACTTCGGCTCGCAGTGCATTGTCGTGGCCATCGATGCCAAGAAAGTCTCCGGCCCGGGCGAAACCCCGCGCTGGGAAATCTTCACCCACGGTGGGCGCAAACCCACGGGCCTGGACGCCGTCGAGTGGGCGAAGAAGATGGAAAGCCTGGGCGCCGGTGAAATCCTGCTGACCAGCATGGACCAGGACGGCATGAAAAATGGCTTCGACCTCGGGGTCACCCGCGCCATCAGCGATGCCCTGGGCATTCCGGTGATCGCTTCCGGCGGTGTCGGCAACTTGCAGCACCTGGCCGACGGCATCCTGGAAGGCCATGCCAGTGCGGTGCTGGCGGCGAGCATTTTCCACTTTGGCGAATACACCGTGCCGGAAGCCAAGGCCTATATGGCTCATCGCGGGATCTGCATTCGCTGACTGCTGGACACCATGGCGGGCCCAAGGCACTCTTGGGCACACCATGGATTGCGGTAGCCCGACATGCTCAAACGCCTCGTTCTTGCCTTTGCCGGTGCCACGTTGCTGCTCGCAGGCTCGGTCCGCGCCGCTGATACATCGCTGGTGTTGCTGACGGAAAACTTTCCTCCGTACAACATGGCCAAGAACGGCAAGAACTTCGCCCAGGACGAGAATATCCATGGCATTGCCGTGGACATCGTCCGCGAGATATTCAAGCGCGCCGATATCTCCTACAGCCTGACGCTACGTTTCCCTTGGGAGCGCATCTACAAACTCGCCCTGGAAAATCCGGGTTACGGTGTGTTTGTCATGGCGCGGTTGCCGGAGCGTGAAAAGCTTTTCAAATGGGTTGGCCCCATCGGTCCGGACGATTGGATCATGCTCGCCAAGGCCGACAGCAAGATCGCGCTCGACTCGCTGGAGCAGGCGCGTCAGTACAAGATCGGTGCCTACAAGGGCGACGCAATTGCCGAGACGTTGGCCAAGCAGGGATTGAAGCCAATTGTCGTGTTGCGCGACCAGGACAACGCCAGGAAACTGGTCAACGGCCAGATCGATCTGTGGGCCACCGGGGACCCGGCCGGGCGTTACCTGGCACGTCAGGAAGGGGTGACCGATCTCAAGACCGTGCTGCGCTTCAACAGTGCCGAGCTGTACCTGGCCTTGAACAAGGACGTGCCCGACGACGTGGTCGCCCGGCTTCAGGCTGCCTTGGATGAGCTACGCAAGGAAGGGGCGGTGGACGCGATCATGGCGCGGTATCTCTGACCGCTGGAACAAACCTGTGGGAGCGAGCTGCTCGCGAAAGCGGTGGGTCAGCTTGTAGAGATGTTGAATGTGTCGCCGTCATCGCGAGCAAGCTCGCTCCCACAGGGGATCTGCTGCGAACGCCAAT
>NZ_FPJC01000045.1:0-12557 GCF_900119265.1 Pseudomonas sp. NFACC04-2 | reverse complement strand
GGGGCTCGAATGCTTGATTGACCCGTTGGTGGAGATGCAGCGTCACGCCTGGGCGCTGGAGGCTTGGGATCGAGTCGACCTGTATGTCAATGACGACACCACGCCCGTCGCAGGCGATACCGTCCAGCCGGGGGAGGAACAAAACCGCATGCGCCTGCATATCCCCCATGGACGCTTGATCAATGGGGTCAACAGGCTGCACTACATCGTGACCCGCCCCAGCGATAACTCATCACGGCCCTCCAGGGACCTGTTCGTGCTGTATCACCTGCGGGCGCCAGGTGACCCTGCGCCAGAAGGCCTGGATCTGTTGATCCCATCCGATGTTGTCCGCGACGGGGTCAGCGCCGAGCGGGCGGCGCAGGGCGTGGAGTTCGGCTTCGACTACACCCACCGACGGGACTACGACCAGATTCGCTTTCTGCTGGGCAATGCGACGGTTGAATGGGAAATCACCGACAGTTCGATACCGGTGGTGAAAACCCTGTTCACCGACACCTTCCAACAAGCGGGTGACAACCCCAACACGCTGGCGGAGTTCGTGGTTTTCGATCAGTTGGGCAACTTCAACCGGTCGCCCACCAAACGTTTGGATATTCATCTTGGCCAGCCGGCAGAGCTGCTTCCACCGACCATTGACGAAGCTTTGGGCGACCAACTCGACCCTGCCAATACACCCAACGGCGCCACGGTGCGGATACCGGCGGAGGTTAACCTGCTGGAGGGCGACTCCGGCGAAGTGCGCTGGGTAGGACTACCAGGGGCCGGCAGCATCAACGTGCCATTTACCATTTCGGCCAGCGAGGAGGGGCAGTCCAAGACCGTACCCGTGCCGAAGTCGGTGGTAGAGGCGAATATTGATCAGACCATCACACTGGACTACACGTTGCGGCGCCAGGGCGGGTCGCCTCTCCCTTCCGATCCGGCTGTCTATGACATACGGCGGCAGGTGGGTTCTGGACAGTTGTTGGTCATGGGCGCGCGTAGCGTGTTTTTCAAACATTGGGTCACCAGCGAGATACGCCAGCTGACAGCATTGGACAAAACGACACACAAGCCGCGTGAGGCATTGTGGCAGTACGAAGGGGACAGTGAGAGTGTGAGCGCAAGCCACTTCCCGGACACCCACCCCTCGAAACTACTGCACGTACGCAGCGGTAATGATTGGGTCCGTATCAACCCCGTTAATGTCTTCAGCAATGGTAACAATGTGTACACCGACCACACGGCGCCCTATGCCGCTTTTGTGGCTCGCCGTGACAGTGGTCATCTGGTTGGATGGGGCATGGCCGTGTATGGCGGTGACATCCCGTCGACCATCAGGACCTTCACCGACATTGTCGAGGTTGCTGGCTCAGCCTTTTCCTTTGCAGCATTGCGCGCCAATGGCCATGTGGTCGCCTGGGGCAGCCTGCTGCACGGTGGAGAGGTGCCGGAGGCGATCGCCAGGCTCAAGGATATCGATGCGGTATACGCTAACTCTTACGGATTTGCGGCGCGTCGCACCAATGGCAGGTTGGTTGCCTGGGGTGATGAGAGATTTGGTGGCGTGCTGCCAGGGCCCATCGAGGCGCTGGCTGACATTGATGAAGTCACAGGCGGCCATTGGGCTTTTGCTGCACGCCGTACCCATGGTCAAGTGGTCGCCTGGGGCCATCCTGACACAGGCGGCACGGTGCCGAACGCCCCCCAATACAGCAACGTTAAACGGATCATAGGCTCTGCCGCGGCTTTCGCAGCGCTGCGTACCGACAGCAGTGTGGTCGCGTGGGGCCATGCCAGCGGGGGCGGCGAGGTGCCGCGCGACATCGCCACGCTCGACGACATCATCGACGTATCCGCCACCCATGTGGACGCTAATGCCGATCGTGACCAAGGCGCCTTTGCCGCACGCCGGGCCAACGGGCACGTGGTCGCGTGGGGCCATCCATCCCTGGGTGGATCAGTACCCCGGGATATCGCCGAGCTGAACAACATCTTGCAACTGACATCCAGCTCGGGGGCCTTTGCTGCGTTACTGACCGACGGACATGTCGTCGCCTGGGGCCATCCGGAATATGGCGCGGCGGTGCCCGGGCCAATCCTCACACTTGATAACATCGTGCAAGTAACCTCCACGCAAGGCGCTTTTGCCGCACTGCTGGCCGACGGCACAGTCGTGGCATGGGGGCTTGCGGCTTGGGGCGGCGACACTCGGGCGGTGGCTGATCAGCTATTCGACGTCAGGGCTGTCTACTCCAACAATCAGGCATTTACGGCGCTGACAAACGACGGGCGAGTCGTCACCTGGGGCTTGGCCGATGCTGGCGGCAACAGCGACGCCGTCCAGAGCCAACTGCGTGGTCAGGTTTCCTACTACGCCACCCCAGCATCGCGCGGTGCCGCGCTCACGCTTCAGGCCCGCAGCCTGGAAAGTGGAAGCAGTTGAAAAAAATCAGCGACTGAGCCGGTGAGGCGCCCTGTGCGCCTATCGCGTGGATGCCCTCAGACATACAAACCTTGATGAGGGTCGCGCTCACACGCTTTGCCAGCCATAGGCGACAGCTGCGCTGTCGAGCGGGGGCAAGCGCCCTCGCCACAGCGAGCTGCTCCGAGCCCATCAGGGTGTCCATCAGCCAGTTTCACACCGACCACTCGTCTTAAACCCGTCCTCACCTGTTAGCTCTGACAGTAGCCAGTTTCCCCGCCCTGGCGTGTGATAACCGAGCCAAAGCGGCTCACGTCCCGTCACCTGCCAGGAGAAGCCAATGGATATCCAATCCTCCACCTTGGACGAATTATTCGTCCTGTACCCTGTGATCATTCCGGGTTGGGTCACTCCGGTGAAGCCTGCCGGCCTCGCCGATGGTGGGATTCCCAAGAGCCTTTACGACGACCAGCCTCAGGGCCTGAGGTGCCTGATTGACCCTTGGACGGAGCTTAAGCGTCATTCCTGGACAATGGCGGCGGATGATCGCGCTGACTTATATGTCAATGACGATCCCACTCCTGTCGCTGGCAAAACCGTAGAATCGGGGCAGGAACAAGATCGCATCACCTTGCACATTCCTAATGGGCATTTGATTCACGGGATCAACAGGCTGCATTACAAAGTGACCCGCCCCAGTGAAAATGCCGTGCCCTCCAGGGACCTATTCGTCCTGTATCACCTGCGGGCACCGGGTGACCCAGCGCCAGACGGCCTGGATCTGGTGATCCCGCCCGATGTCGTCCGCGATGGGGTCAGCGCCGAGCGGGCGGCGCAGGGTGTGGAGTTTGGTTTTGCCTATACCTACCCGCGAAACTACGACCGCATCAACTTTCTGCTGGGGGATGTGACCGTCCCGTTCGAGGTAGCCGACGCTTCGACACCCGTGGTGAAGACCTTGTTTACCGACACCTTCCAACAGGTGGGTGATAACGCCAATACATTGATCGAATACCGGGTGACCGACCAATTGGGCAACGCCAATCAGTCCCCCATCAAGCGTTTGGATATTCATCTTGGCCGGCCGTTGGAGCTGCTTCCCCCGACCATTGACCAAGCCCTGGGCAACCAACTCGATCCTGCTGACACGCCCAACGGCGCCACGGTGCGGATACCGGCGGAGGTTAATCTGCTGGAGGGCGATTCCGGCGAAGTACGCTGGGTAGGGCTCCCAGGGGCCGGCAGCATCAACGTGCCGTTTACCATTTCGGCCAGCGAGGAGGGTCAGTCCAAGACCGTTCCCGTGCCAAAGTCCGTGGTAGAGGCGAATGTCGATCAGACCATCACACTGGACTACACGTTGCGCCGTCAGGGCGGGTTGCCTCTACCCTCGGAACCGGCGGCCTATGACATACGGCGGCAAGTAGGCTCCGGACGGTTGCTGGTCATGGGCGCGCGCGGCACTTCGAACGCCCTGCACTGGACGACGGTGGCAAGCAGCCGCTTGCTTACCGCGTTGAACGCCGTTACACAGCAGCCGCTTGAAGCGCTATGGCAGTACGAAGGCGACAGCGGCGACCCGATCCGAAGTGCCGTATTCCATGACAAGCAGCCCTGGCGGTTACTGCATGTGCGCACCAGCGAGGATGAGGTCCGTGTCAATCCCGCCAATCTGTTTGGATGCGGCAACTTTAAAATCCACGACCCCTCGCAAGCATGGGGCGCTTTCATCGCTCGCCGGAACCAAGGCAACCTGATTGGGTGGGGGGTGCCGGGGCACGGCGGCGCCGTTCCGTCGACCATTGCGACACTCACCGACATCGTCGGCGTTGCTCACGCGGCCTATGCCTTCGCCGCATGGCGAGCTAACGGTCGTGTGGTGGCTTGGGGCTGGGAGGAGCGAGGCGGTGTCGTACCGGCGGCGATCAGCAATCTTACCGATATCGTCGAAGTGGTTGGGACCGGACATGCCTTTGCTGCGCGGCGGGCGACGGGCCACCTAGTGGCGTGGGGAGACGCGATCGCGGGGGGCGTAATTCCAGCGGAGATTGCCCTGCTGGATGACTTTGAAGAAGTGGCCGCTTCAGCACACGCCTTTGCCGCGCGGCGAGCCAATGGCACCGTGGTGGCATGGGGAAGGCCGGACCTGGGGGGAGCGGTGCCGGGCGATATCGCCTCGCTCAACGATATTGTGGAACTGAGCAACGCCTACTATGTCTTTGCAGCACGGCGAGCCAATGGATCCGTAGTGGCTTGGGGAACTGAACCGAACGCCGGCGGCACGGTGCCAGCGGCTATTGCAACACTCACTGACATTGTCGAAGTGGTTGGCGCGAGTACGGCACTTGCCGCCCGACGATCCAATGGATCGGTGGTGGCGTGGGGAAATGCGAACAGCGGCGGAGCCATTCCGGCACCCATTGCGACGCTCAACGACATCATCCAGGTAGTCTCTACATCTGGATCCTTTGCCGCTCTCAGGGCCAGCGGCCATGTGGTGACCTGGGGGAGTTCGGACTATGGAGCGCCGGTGCCTGCCACCATCGGAGTTTTCGACGACATCGTTCAGATTGCAGCCACTGCCGCAGCATTTGCCGCATTGCGCCGCAACGGCACTGTAGTGGCATGGGGTAATGAAATGTGGGGAGGCGCGGTGAACGTGAATGACCTGACGAATGTACGGGCTCTTTACGCCAACAGTCAGGCCTTTGTCGCGCTCACGAGCGATGGGCGAGTAGTCACCTGGGGCCTTGCCGACGCTGGGGGTAACAGCGACTCGGTCCAGGGACAACTACGCGGTCAGATCTCCTATTACGCAACCCCCGCGTCGCGCGGCGCCGCGCTCAAGCGCCAAGCACGCAGCGAGGGCCCATAGGCGACTGGAGCGGGCTAACGACGGAACTGCGCCAGCCGGCGCGAGGCATAGAGCATCACCTTGTCACGTGGCCCTGGGCATCCAGCAGTTGATCGAACTGGGCGAATTGCTCGCAGACCGGGCACTGGAGAACGTCGACCCACGCTAACCGATTCACCACGCCCCGTGACGAGGGAGCTTGCTCCCGCTGGGCGGCGAAGCTGCCCCAAATGGCCTGGCGCGGTCTTGCAGGCAGACCGCGCCGGCTGGTTTTACGACGGCTGCGCCGCCGAGCGGGAGCAAGCGCCCTCGCCACAGCGAGCTGCTCCGAGCCCATCAGGGTGTCCATCAGCCAGTTTTACACCGACCACTCGTCTTAAACCCGTCCTCACCTGTTAGCTCTGACAGTAGCCAGTTTCCCCGCCCTGGCGTGTGATAACCGAGCCAAAGCGGCTCACGTCCCGTCACCTGCCAGGAGAAGCCAATGGATATCCAATCCTCCACCTTGGACGAATTATTCGTCCTGTACCCTGTGATCATTCCGGGTTGGGTCACTCCGGTGAAGCCTGCCGGCCTCGCCGATGGTGGGATTCCCAAGAGCCTTTACGACGACGAGCCTCAGGGCCTGAGGTGCCTGATTGACCCTTGGACGGAGCTCAAGCGTCATTCCTGGACAATGGCGGCGGATGATCGCGCTGACTTATACGTCAATGACGATCCCACTCCTGTCGCTGGCAAAACCGTAGAATCGGGACAGGAACAAGATCGCATCACCTTGCACATCCCTAATGTGCATCTGATTCACGGGGTCAACAGGCTGCATTACAAAGTGACCCGCCCCAGTGAAAATGCCGTGCCCTCCAGGGACCTATTCGTCCTGTATCACCTGCGGGCACCGGGTGACCCAGCGCCAGACGGCCTGGATCTGGTGATCCCGCCCGATGTCGTCCGCGATGGGGTCAGCGCCGAGCGGGCGGCGCAAGGGGTGGAGTTCGGTTTCAACTACAGCAACCGGCGCGACTATGACCGCATTCGCTTTTTGTTGGGCAATGCGACCATTGATTGGGAAATAACCGACAGCTCGCTACCGGCGGTGAAAACCCTCTTCACCGATGCGTTCCAACAAGCGGGAGACGACCCCAATACGGTGGCCGAATTTGTGGTTTTCGACCAGTTGGGCAACTTCAACCGGTCACCGGCCAAACGCCTGAATATCCAACTGAACCAACCGGCGCCGCCCGTCATCACCTCGGTGAAAGATGCCAAAGGCGACGATGTTCCAGATGGTTCAAGCACCGAGGAGACCGCCGTCACGCTCAGTGGTACCGGCGCTAGCGGTCAGCGAGTGGACATTTTTGACGGTTTGGATTTCAAAGGTAGCACCTTTGCCATCGGAGGCAACTGGACCCATGCCGTCATTGGCTTAGCCATCGGCGACCACAGCTTTACCGCCAAGGGGATTTACGGAACCGAGCCGGTGTCGCCACCCTGGACGTTTACCGTCGGGACGTCCGATATCATAGACACATCCCCCCATGTGTTTAAGCAAGCCATCTACACCACCAGCAACTTCGCGCCGAAAAATCGCTACTACGACCTGGAGCGAAAGCCTACCGGTGGAAAGCCCCCGTACACCTACAGGTCCAGCAAGCCCAGTGTTGCTACAGTCGATGTCGATGAGGGCGGCGTCCTGGTCAAAGGGTCCGGTAGCACCACCATCACCGTTCGCGATAGCGCAGGGAAGACTTCAAGCTACGATGTCCAGGTCTTCTCGGTCCAGGACGTTATTTTCAATAACGGGAGCGCCTACATGGATGCACGGGAAGCCAATACCTGGGCTGCGCCATACATCCAGAACGGCGGCGCCAGACCTGGGCCTCTTTGGGGCACTTCGCTGAAAACGCGCTTTGAAATAGGGAGCGAGTGGCTATATCCAACGGCCTGGATTTGGGCGCCACCTCCCCTTTCCCCGAATAGCCAATGGGGGTATACCTCATTCCCCTCCGACATCGTGAACTTTACCGACAACGCCACGCAGTTCGCGGGAAGGGCCCTGATTTGTATGCGGGTCAATGGATAGTACTAGCCGGATGGGTGAGCAGCTCGCTCCCACATGGGATCTGTGTAGGCGCCGAATTTGTGGACATGGCGATCAAGATTTATCGCGAGACCGAGCAGCTCCAATCTGAAATATAGAAAACCCGCCCTTTCCACTCAGGAAAGGGCGGGTTTTGTCGTTTCAGCCTCAGCTCACACCGTATCCACCTTCAGCGAGTGATCATTCAACATGCCGTTGATGATGGTCGCCGTGTCCGCTGCGCCGATGATTCCCCCCGCGCCAGGCGCGACGCCGTAATGACTGGCGAGGTTGACGCCGGCCAGGTCGATGGTCTGGTTCGGCGTGGCGCCGGCAATGGCGCTGACGTCGATGCTGGTGATGACCGACGCCCCGCTGCCGCTCACGCTGAAATGCAGGTAATCATCCAGTGACGCCGCGCTGCCATTCTCCCCTTGCAACAACTGGGATAGGTCGAGCTTGTCGATGCCGGGCGCGAAGTCGGTGATCACGTCGTGGCCATTATTGCCCGCCTGCCATTGGAAGGTATCGGCACCGCTGCCTCCGGTGAGGGTGTTGTTGCCCAGGCCACCGATCAGCAGGTCGTCGCCGCCACCGCCATTGAGCACGTCATGGCCCAGACCACCGTCGAGGCGGTTGCTGGCACCGTCGCCAGTGAGGGTGTCGTTGAAGTTCGAGCCCACGAGGTTTTCGATGCGGCTCAATGTATCGGTGCCCGCACCCAGGGTGTTCTGCGCCGCCAACAGGCCCAGGTTCACCGTGACTGCCGACGTGGCGTGTGCATAGCTGACGGTGTCGTTGCCCGTACCGCCATCGAGCAGGTCGTTGCCCGTGCCGCTGTAGAGCAGATCATTGCCTGCCCCACCGTTCAGGGTGTTGTTGCCCGAACCGGCGCTGAGTATGTCGTTGCCGTCGCCGGCGTTGAGGATGTTGTCGCCGTTGCCAGCCAACAGCACATCGTCGCCACTGGTGCCCGTCAGGGTATGGCCCGCCTGATAGCTGATGCCTACCGCTGCGCTGTCACTGCCACCGTGGTTGTCGCTGGCGGTGTAGCTGCCGTGGTAATCCGCTGTTTTATCTTGCGCCCCGGCATAGTCGACGGTGAGGGTCAGTTGATAGTTCTCCGCCGCGTTGGAATTACCGCCGCCGGGATTGGCGATGTTGGTGACGTGGATCTGGTAATTGCCATCCGCTGCCGCAGTGAAAGAAGCCCCGTCGTTGATCGCAATGAATGGCCCGCCGTTGAGTGAATACTCCATCGCAATGTGACCGGCCGACAGGTTGTGGTCCAGGGTGAGGGTTTCGCCCTGTTTGAGGCTGATGTTGAGCCGGTCTTCATCGTTGGTGTTGTTATTGGACACCATCCCCAATGCACCGCTGACCACCAACATCGCCGTCATGCTCGCGGTATTGGCGACGAAAGCGCTGCGGCTGAGGTTGATCGACTGCACGTTGTTGCCGGTGAAGCTGGCCGTACCAGTGCTGCCGGTGAAGTCCGCGCCTTTGGTGACCCAACCGGTATTGAAACTGGTGGGTGAGGCGGTGAGCGGATCGCCGTTGGCATCGCTGTCGTTACCCAGCAGCAACTCGCCCGGGATCACGATGTTGCCCGACAGCACGTTGGTGATGATGTTGTCGTCGCCAGCGATCGGTGGACTGTTGGGCACGACGTTGATCACCAGGTTGGAGCTCGCCAGGTCACCGTCATGGTCGCTGACGGTGTAGCCGATGTGCTCGCTGATCAAGGTGCTGGTGGTCGTCTGGGAGGTGTAGGTGAACGCACCGGTATCCAGGTTGACCACCAAAGTACCGTGGTGGTCGGTGGCGATGCTCAATGTGTTGGTCGCTGTATTGAAGGAGCCATGGTTGAGCCCGCCGCTGGCGGTCAGCGCACCATGGCCACCGTTGGCCGCCGGGTCATAGCTGTACGTGGTGCCATCGACCACCAGGCTTTTAATAAACCCGCCATCGGCGCCGAACGAGCCCCCCTCGCCCAGCAGGTTGCCGGTGACCGGCGTGCCTTGCACGGTGCCGGAAAGCACCGAGTTGAGCTGGTTCAGGTCGGTGACCACCACTGCGTTGGTGTTGGTGTGCGTGCTGCCGTCATAGGCCAGCGGGTCGAGATTGACGTTTCTGGCGCCGCTGCCCAGGCCGACGGCGTAATTCTTGATGCTGTTGGCATCGAGAAAGGCTTTCCACGCAACCTCGTCTGCCGAGCCGATTTCGCCCAAGGTCGGCTTGCCATCGGAGAAAAAATAACCAATGTTCTGGGCACCGGTCAGTTGTCCGGGGGTTGCGAACGCCGTCTTGGCCATCGCCACGGCCGCATCGTAATTGGTGTCACCGTGCGCGTTCAGCGCGGCGATCAACGTCTTGGCGGTTGCCACGTCCACCCACACGGCACTCTGGTCGGTGGCACTGCCGCTGAAGGTCACAAGCTGGACTTTGACGTCGCCCATGTCGTCGTATTTGTCGAGCAAGGCGCTGATCGCCTGTTTGGCCAGATCCATACGCGAGAGCCCTGGCACGCCGGAATCGTCTTTCATGCTGCCGGAGACATCAAGCACGATCAGCAGGTTCGAATCGATCTCCACCGCAGTCACCGAACGCTCGGACGCGATGGCGGTAGGCACGTCGTCGACGATACTCACCACCAGATTGCCCGTGACGGTGTTGCCCAGGGAGTCCTTGGCCTGGTAGGTGAAACTTTCACTCAGCACGTTCGGGCCGTCGTTGGCATGGGGTGTGGTCGTGGCCGGCGAGGTCAAGGTGTAGGTGTACGACCCATCGGGATGGAGCAGCAACTGACCGTAGACACCGGTGGCATTGCCCACCAGGGTGAAGGTGACGGCACCCGTGGCACCGCTGACCGAGCCGACCAAGCTCCCACTGGCGGTTTCACCGGTGGTGCTCGGGTCACTGCCGGTGACGGTGCCGGGGGCCAGGTCCTGGCCGTCCTGGTTCAGGTCGAGGGCTTTTTCGTAGACGGTCACGTCATGGTCGGTTGCTGCGACGAGGCAGCTGTTGTGCACATCGATGGTGATGGTCGTCGTGCTTTCATCGCCATCGGCATCGCGCACGGTGTAGGTGAACACATCGGTGGCGCCCGGCGCGCCGACGGTGTTCGGGTTGCTGTGGTAGACGGCGTTGCCGTTGGCGTCCAGGGTCAGGTAGCCGTAGGTGCCGTTGATCTGGGTATTCAAGCCACCGATGGCTGGGTTGGTGGTGTCGTTGCCGGCACGCACGCCGATGACTGCACCGCCGTCGGCACCGAGTACGTCGTTGTCCAGCACGTTGCCATTGACCGTCCCGCCCTCCACCACCGAGGCGACATCGCAGTGAGCCTTGGGCACGTCGTCGACGATGTCGATGACGATGGTGCTGGTGACCGTGTTGCCCAACGAGTCTGTGGCCTGGTAGGTGAAGCTTTCGCTCTGCACGTTCGGGCCATCGTTGGCGGCGGGCGTCGTCGTGGCCGGCGAGGTCAGGGTGTAGGTGTAGGAGCCGTCGGGCTGAAGCGACAGTTGACCGTAGGCACCGGTGGCATTGCCCACCAGCGCGAAGGTCACTGCGCCCACGGCACCGCTGATCGAGCCGACGAGGCTGCCGCTGGCGGTTTCGCTACTGGCATTCGGGGCACTGCCGGTGACTGTCCCGGGGGCCAGGTCCTGGCCATCCTGATTCAGGTCGAGGGCTTTTTCGTAGACGCGGATTTCATGATCCGGTGCGGCGACCAGGCAGCTGTTATGCACGTCAATGGTGATGGTCGTCGTGCTTTCATCGCCGTCAGCATCACGCACGGTGTAGGTGAACACATCGGTCGCGCCCGGTGCGCTGACGGTGTTCGGGTTGCTGTGGTAGACGGCGTTGCCGTTGGCGTCCAGGGTCAGGTAGCCGTAGGTGCCATTGATCTGGGTGTTCAAGCCACCGACGGCAGGGTTCGACGTATCGCTGCCGGCGCGTACGCCAACCACCATGCCACCGTCCGCGCCCAGCACGTCGTTGTCCAGCACATTGCCGTTGACCGTGCCGCCTTCCTCCACCGAGGCCAAATCGGCATGGGCCTTGGGCACATCGTCGACGATGTCGATGACGATGGTGCTGGTGACCGTGTTGCCCAACGAGTCCGTGGCCTGATAGGTGAAGCTTTCGCTCAGCACGTTCGGGCCATCGTTGGCGTGGGGCGTGGTGGTGGCTGGCGAGGTCAGGGTGTAGGTGTAGGAGCCGTCGGGCTGAAGCGACAGTTGACCGTAGGCTCCGGTGGCGTTGCCCACCAGTGCGAACGTGACTGCGCCAACGGCTCCGCTGATCGAGCCGACGAGGCTGCCGCTGGCGGTTTCGCTGGTGGCATTCGGGGCGCTACCGGTGACGGTACCGGGGGCCAGGTCCTGGCCGTCCTGGTTCAGGTCGAGGGCTTTTTCGTAGACGCTGATTTCGTGATCGGGTGTGGCGACTAGGCAGATATCGTGGACATCGATGGTGATGGTGGTGGTGCTTTCATCGCCGTCGGCATCGCGCACGGTGTAGGTGAACACATCGGTCGCGCCTGGGGCGCTGACGGTGTTCGGGTTGCTGTGGTAGACGGCGTTACCGTTGGCGTCCAGGGTCAAGTAGCCATAGGTGCCATTGATCTGGGTGTTCAAGCCGCCGATCGCCGGGGTCGAGGTGTCGTTGCCAGCGCGCACGCCAATCACGGCACCACTCACGGCCGGCCCGTCGGCGCCGCCTTCGTCGTTATTCAGGACGTTGCCACTGACCGTCCCGCCCTCATCCACCGAGGTGGAATCAGCATGGGCGGTAGGCAAGTCGTCGACGATATTCACGTCCAGATTGCCGTTGGCCGTGGTGCCGTTATCGTCGGTGACGACTACGGTGAATTGCTCACTAACGCTGTTGGCGCCGTTGGCGTTTGGATGGGCTTCATTGTCCAGCAGCGTGTAGCTGTAGCTCACCACACCAGTGCTGGCGTTGTAGCCAGTGATGGTCAGCGTGTTGCCCAGCGCGGTGGTAATCGATTGTGGGAAACCCGCCGCCACGCCGCCAGTGACGACGTTGATGCCGCCCACGCTCAGGGTCTGCACGCCGTCCAGCGCGGTCACGGTGAACGTGCCACTTTGAGTCAGGGCCGATGCATCCGGGCTGCTGCCGTCGCTGAGGTTTTTCTCCTGCAACGACAGCTCGCCACCTTCAGTGTCGAGGCCGGTGATGATCACCGGGTC
>NZ_FPJC01000043.1:0-15313 GCF_900119265.1 Pseudomonas sp. NFACC04-2 | reverse complement strand
CTCGACGGTCAGTTCCGGACGGTTCAGGTAACCTCGTGCCACCTGCACCCCGCCGATGTAAATCTCCCCGGCCACGCCCATGGGCACCGGTTGTCGATGGCCATCGAGCAGGTAGATCCGGGTGTTGGCTATCGGCTTGCCGATCGGCGTGCTGTCCGGCGTCTCCGCCCCCGCGCAGTCCCACGCCGTCACGTCCACCGCCGCTTCGGTCGGACCGTACAGGTTGTACAGGCTGGTGTGCGGCAATTGCGTCTTGAAGCGCCGCACCAGATGCCCCGGCAATGCCTCGCCGCTGCACATCACCCGCACCAGACCTTCGCACTGACTTGCCTCGCCATGGGCCAGGAACACATCGAGCATCGACGGCACGAAGTGCAGTGTGGTGATGCCCTGGGCCTGGATCACTTCGCGCAGGTACGCCGGGTCGCGATGCCCACCCGGGCGGGCCATCACCAACCGCGCACCGCTGAACAGCGGCCAGAAGAACTCCCACACCGACACGTCGAAGCTGAACGGGGTCTTTTGCAGCACCGCGTCGGCGGCGGTCAAGCCGTATTCGTCCTGCATCCACAACAGGCGGTTGACCACCCCGCCATGCTCGTTCATCACGCCCTTGGGCAGGCCGGTGGAGCCCGAGGTGTAGATGACATAGGCCAGGTGATTGGCATGCAAGCCTTCGACCTGCGGATTGTGGGTTGGCTGGATCGAGAAACCCTCCTCGTCGGCCGCGTCCAACAGCATGACCCGGGCAGCGGTGCTCGGCAGGCTGGCCTGCAAGGCACGTTGGGTCAGCACCACCGTTGGCGCACTGTTTTCCAGCATGTAGGCCAGGCGCTCCAGGGGATAACCCGGATCCAGCGGCACATACGCCGCGCCGGACTTGAGGATGCCCAGCAAGCCCGCGACCATGTCCACGCCACGCTCCACGCAGATTGCCACACGGTCGTCCGGGCGGATGCCCAGGGCGATCAGGCGATGGGCAACCTGATTGGCCCGCTCATTGAGTTGCGCGTAGCTCAGTTGAGCGTCGTCGGACACCACGGCCACAGCGTCCGGGCACATATCAACGCGTACCTCGAACAGGCCGTGCAAGGTCACGTCTTGCGGGTAATCGACCACCGTGGCGTTGAACCCGTCCAGCAGAGACTGGCGCTCGCTGTCACCCAGCAACGGGATCTGCGCCACGAGTGCCTGCTCGTCAGCGACCATGGTGCGCAGCACGCACTCCAGATACCCGAGGTAGCGTTCCATCGTGGTCTGATCGAAGAGCGCCGTGGCGTATTCCAGTGCCCCGAACAGGCGCCCGTCGATCAGGGCCATGTCCAGCAACACGTCGAATTTCGCGGTGCGGCTGGTCACACCCAGCCCTTGCAGCGACATGTCGCCCAGTTCCAATCCCGTGGCTTCGTTGTTCTGCCATGACAGCATGGCCTGGAACACCGGGCTATGGGACAGGCTGCGCAATGGCCGGACCACCTCCACCACCTGTTCGAACGGCAGGTCCTGGTGCGCCTGGGCATCCAGGGTCCGAACCTTCACTTGTTGCAACAAGGCTTGCACCGTCAGCTCATCCGCCACATCGACGCGCAGCGCCAGCGTGTTGACGAACAGGCCGATCAAGCCCTCGACTTCCGCCTGCATGCGGTTCGCCACCGGCGTGCCGATGACAACGTCGTGCTGGCCGGAGAGGCGACTGAGCACCGTGGCCCAGGCGGCCATGACCGTCATGAACAAGGTGGCGCCATGGCGCTGGCTCAACGCCTTGAGGCCTTGGGTCAGGGTTTCGTCGAGGACGACCCCCACCGCGGCGCCGGCGTGATCCTGCTGTGCAGGCCGTGGCCGATCGGAAGGCAACGTCAACAGGGCCGGTGCATCGGCCAGGGTTTGCCGCCAGAAGCGTTCCTGTTTGTCCAGGACCTCCCCGGTAAGCCAGCGCCGCTGCCAGAGGGCATAGTCCGCGTACTGAATCGGTAACGCCGGCAACGGATCGTCCTGCCCCTGACGGAACGCCTCATACAGCACGCCCAACTCATGGGTCAGCAGATCGGCGGACCAACCGTCCGAGACGATATGGTGCAGGGTGATCAACAGCGCATGATCATCGTCCGCCATCCGCACCAGTCGGCCACGTACCAGCGGGCCGTGGGCCAGGTCGAAAGCCTGGCGAGCCTCTTCCCTGGCCAGGGCCTGCAGCTCGGTTTCGGCGTCCGCTCGCCCTGCCAGGGCCTGCAACTGCAACGCAAAACCGACATCGACCGGGGCAATGCGCTGCTCTACTTCCTGCCCCTGCGCCTGCACAAACGTGGTGCGCAAGGCCTCGTGGCGGGCCACGATACGGTCCAGCGCACGCTTGAGGGCCGAAGTATCCAGCGCGCCTCGCAGGCGCAAACCGGTGGGGATGTGATACGCCGCACTGCTACCGTCCAGTTGCGCCAGGAACCAGAGACGCTGCTGGGCGAAAGACAACGGCAACGCCTGTTCGCGGGACACCGGCACGATACCCGGTCGGGTGCTGCGCGCCGCCTCGGAGAGCACCTGGGCCAGCGCACTCAATTGCGGCTGGGCAAAGACATCCCTCAGGTTCAGTTCCACGCCCAATTGCTCGCGCACCTGGGCGATCAAGCGCATCACCAGCAAGGAATGCCCACCCAGTTCGAAGAAGTGATCGTGGCGGCCCACCGACTCGACCTTGAGCAGGGCTTGCCAGATCTGCGCCAGAACGATTTCCGTGTTGCCCTGAGGCGCTTCATGGGCGCGGCTGGCGTACGCCTCGGCATCGGGTGCCGGCAACGCCTGGCGGTCGAGCTTGCGGTTCGGCGTCAGCGGCAGCGCCGCCAGGCTGACGAACGCGCCAGGCAGCATGTACTCGGCCAGTTGCATCGACAACTGCGCGCGCAGGGTCGCCGCGTTCAGGTTCGCTCCAGCCTGCGGTACCACATAGGCCACCAGGCGTTTGTCGCCCGGCGTGTCTTCGCGCACGATCACCGCCGCTTCCTTGACCCCGGCACAGTCGCCCAGCCGGGCCTCGATCTCGCCCAGTTCGATCCGGAAGCCACGGACTTTGACCTGGAAGTCGTTGCGCCCCAGGTATTCGAGGCGTCCGTCCGGACGATAACGGGCCAGGTCGCCGGTCTTGTACAGGCGCGCATCGGGCTGGTCGCTGAACGGGTCGGCCAAGAAGCGTTCGGCGCTGATGGCGTCAAGGTTCAGGTAGCCGCGCGCCACACCGTCGCCACCGATGAAGATTTCCCCCATGACCCCGAACGGCACCGGCTGGCGGTGCGCATCGAGCAGGTAGATACGGGTGTTGGCCATCGGCCTGCCGATGCTGGCATTGCCCAGGATGCCATCGACCGCGTCATGCTCCATGTAGGCGGCCGTGCAGGACACCGTGGCCTCGGTCGGGCCATAGGTGTTGACCAATCGGGTATGCGCGGGACGAACCGCGTCCCACATCTGCAATTTCTGCGTCGACAAGGCGTCACCGGTGACGTTGATCAGCCGCACGTCGCGCAAATGGTCCCGCGCCTGGGCCGGTGAGTTGTGCCATTCGGCCGCGAGGGTATGCCAGTGGGCCGCCGTCAGGTGCAAGAAGGTCGGACGAATATCACCGTTTCGTTGCAACTCGACACTGCCAAACAGCCGCCGGGTCGGCGCCAGGGTGGCGCCGGCCAGCAGCGCCGGGAAGATCTCTTCCACCGACAGGTCGAAGTTCAGGGTGTTCTGCTGCAGCACCGTGTCGGCCGGTGTCAGGCCGAACAAGCGGACCGCATCGACGCAGTAGTTGACCAGGCCCCGGTGCTCGATCATCACCCCTTTGGGGTTGCCGGTGGAGCCCGAGGTGTAGATGACGTAGGCCAGGTGGCGCACGCCCAGAGACGCAATGAACGGATTATCGTCGCGACCGGCGGCAATACCGCAACGCACGCGCTCGGCGCGGTCGAGCAGCACCACCGGCACCGCCAACGCGGGCAGACGACCTAGCAACTCACCTTGGCTCAGCAGCGCCACCGGGGCACTGTCGGCGAGCATGTAGGCCAAGCGTTCGGCTGGAAACGCCGGGTCGAGCGGTACGTAACCGGCACCGGCCTTGAGAATGGCCAACAGACCGATGAGCATGTCGGCACCGCGTTCAACGCAGATCGCCACCCGGTCATCCGGGCGGATGCCCAGGCCGATCAGATGATGAGCCATCTGGTTAGCCTGGCGGTTCAGTTCGGCATAACTCAGGCGCTCATCACCGAACACGACAGCGATGGCGTCCGGTCGGGCCTCGACCTGGGCTTCGAACAACTGGTGGACCGTCTGTTCGCGTGGGTACGTGGCCTGGGTCGCGTTGAGGCCGGCCAACAAATGCTCACGTTCGGCGTTGTCCAGCAGCACGATCCGTTCGATCAGGGTCTGATCACTGGCGACCATGGCCCGCAGCAGGCGCTCGAAGTAGCCGAGGTAACGCTGCACCGTGCTCTCGTCGAACAACGCCGTGGCGTATTCAAGGGCACCAAACATCTGCCCTTGGATCTCGCTCAGCTCCAGGGACACGTCGAATTTGGCAACGTTGCTTGCCGCCCCCAGGCCTTCGAGTTTCAAATCCCCCAGCACCAGTTCGGTGTTGTCATGGGTCTGCCACGACAGCATGGCCTGGAACAGCGGGCTGTGGGCCAGACTGCGCACCGGCTTGAGCACTTCCACCACTTGTTCGAATGGCAGGTCCTGGTGGCTGTAGGCGTCGAGGGTGGTGGCCTTGATCTGTTCCAGCAACTGGTCGACACGGGCGTGGGCCTGGACGTCGATGCGTAGGGCCAGGGTGTTGACGAAGAAACCGATCAACCCTTCGACTTCCGACCGCGTGCGGTTGGCCACCGGCGAGCCGATCACCACTTCATCCTGGCCCGAAAGCCGGCTCAACAACGCCCCCCAGGCCGCCATCATGGTCATGTACAAGGTGACGCCGTGGCGCTGGCTCAGGGCCTTGAGGTTCGCGGTCAACTCGGCATCGAAGGCCACCGGCAATGTCGCCCCGGCATAGCCCTGTTGCGCAGGACGGGCACGGTCGGTGGGCAGCATCAACAAGGCTGGCGCATCGGCCAGGGCCTGTCGCCAGTAATCGCTTTGGGTTTGCAGCACCTCGCCGCTCAACCAGCGACGTTGCCAGACAGCGTAGTCGCTGTACTGCACCGTCAACGCCGGCAGTGGATCGTCCAGGTCATGACGAAACGCTTCATAAAGTGCCGTCAATTCCTTGATCAACACGCCAATGGACCAACCGTCCGAGACGATGTGGTGCATGGTCAGCAGCAACACATGGTCCTCGCTGCCGAGGCGGATCAGCCGGCCCCGGATCAATGGACCCTGTTCCAGGCTAAAGGTATCCGTGGCTTCCTGCGCCGCCAGTGCGTGCAGTTGGCCCTCGGCATCGGCCTGGTCGCAGAAGTCATGGTGCAGTAGCGCGAACCCGACATCGGCGGGCGCGATGCGCTGCCGAGCCTCCTGTCCCCGCACCTGCACAAAGGTGGTACGCAAGGCCTCATGGCGGGCGACAATACGGTCCAGTGCCCGCTGCAAGGCGAGGCGGTCCAGCACCCCGCGCAAGCGCAGCCCGGCGGGTATGTGGTAGGCCGCGCTCGCCCCTTCCATCTGTGCCAGGAACCATAGGCGCTGCTGGGCGAACGACAAGGGCAACTCGTCTCTTCGAGAAACCCGGACGATCTCCGGCAACGTGCTGCGCCCGGCAACGGCCACTGCCTGCGCCAACCCCATGAGCTGGGGCTGGGCGAACAGTTCGGTCAGGCCCAACTCCACACCCAGGCGCAGACGCACCTGGGAAATCAATTGAATCGCCAGCAACGAGTGGCCACCCAGCTCAAAGAAATGGTCATGACGACCAACCTGTTGCAGGCCCAGCAGGTCTTGCCAGATCTGCGCCAGGGTGGTTTCGACCTCGCCTTGCGGGGCTTCGTAGCCACGGGAAGTGACGGCATCCAGGTCTGGCGCCGGCAGGGCCTTGCGGTCGAGTTTGCCGTTCGGTGTCAGTGGCAAGGCATCCAGGCGCACGTAGGCAGCGGGTACCATGTAGGGCGGCAGTTGCGCTTGCAGGTGCGTGCGCAGGGCTTCGATGTCTACTGGCGAATGCTGGGTGAAATAGGCGACCAGGCGCTTGTCCCCCGGCACATCTTCACGAGCCAGGACCACGGCTTCGTTCAAGGCATCGTGTTGCGCGAGCTTGGCTTCGATCTCCCCCAGCTCGATGCGGAAACCGCGGATTTTCACCTGGTCGTCATTGCGGCCCAGGTATTCGATGTTGCCGTCCGCCAGGTAGCGGCCCAGGTCGCCCGTGCGATACATGCGGGCGTTTACAGAGCTGCTGAACGGGTCCTTGAGGAAGCGTTCAGCCGTCAGGTCATCACGATTGAGATAACCACGAGCGACCCCGGCACCACCGATGTAGATTTCGCCCGGAACGCCCAGTGGCACGGGTTGTTTGTGCTCGTCCAACAGATAGAACTGGGTGTTCGCCACCGGTTTGCCGATGTGTGCGGCAAACCCGTCTTCCCGGGCCATCGATACCCAGCTTGAATAGGTCGTGGTTTCCGAAGGGCCGTAGAGGTTGCACAGGCGTTTGACCTGGGTCTGTTCGAACAGGGTTTCCACCAGGCTTCGCTTCAAGGCTTCGCCGGCGACGTTGACCGTATCGACGCCCTCGCCCAATCCGCCGGACTCCAGCAAGGCCTTGAGCGCCGAGGGCACGGTGTTGATCAAAGTAATGTCGTGCTTGCCCTGTTGCAGTTCCAGCACATTAGTGACCACTTCGATGCTGCCACCCGAGGTCAGCGGCGCGAAGCACTCGTAGACCGCCAGGTCGAAGTTCAACGAAGTCGAGAACAGGGTTTTCGACAACGTGGCGTCATCGAACGAACGATGAGCCCAGGTCAGGAAGTTCACCGTGTTGCGGTGTTCGATCATCACGCCCTTGGGCAGACCGGTCGAACCTGAGGTATAGATGACATAGGCCAGGTGCGACGAGGTCAAGCCCGGCACCTGCGGATTGGGCGCCGCCTCGTCCTGCCAGAGGCCTTTGTCGAGGTCGATCACAGGTACCGCCGTCTCGCCCAGCAAGCTGCGTGTAGTTCCTTGAACCAGGATCGCCGCCGGGGCGCTGTCTTCCAGCATGTAGGCGATGCGATCCAGCGGATAGGCCGGATCCAGCGGCACATAACCGCCGCCAGCCTTGAGGATCGCCAGCAACCCCACGACCATGTCGATACCGCGTTCGACGCAGATCGCCACCCGCGAATCGGGCTGCACGCCCTGCTTGCGCAGGTAATGGGCCAAGCGGTTGGAGAGCCCATTGAGTTCACGATAATTGAACTGACGCCGGCCATGGCGCACCGCCACGGCATCCGGCGTGCGCAGTACCTGGGCCTCGAACAGGCCATGGATGGTCTGCTCTTGCGGATAGTCAGACTGGGTGGCGTTGAAGTTCACCAGCAACTTTGCGCGCTCTGCTGCCGGCACAATCGGCAATTCACGCAACGCCCGTTCAGGCGTCTGCTCCAATGCTGTCACCAGGCTTTCCAGCGCTGTATGCATGTAACCGCAGACACGTTGGGCACCCACTTCGACCACTGTTTGAGCGGTGAACCGGAAGCCTTCGCCCAGGTCGTCCACGTTCAGGCACAACGGATAGTTGGTGCGTTCTTCCATGTGCAGGGTTTGCATCCCCTGCCAGGCCGAGATGGCCTGATCGGACACCGCTTCAGCCGCGCTGTGTCGATAATTGAGCAAGGCGCTGAACAATGGCAGCGAGGTCGGTACACCACTGCAGCGCTGCGCCAGGGACAACGAGGCGTGTTCGTGCCCCAGCAAGGCCGACAACCGGCCATGGGTCGCCTTGACACCGGCACGGGCGCCTTGAGCGCCGACACTGACACGCAATGGCAACGTATTGATGAACATGCCCAGGGCTCGATCGGCCCCGTCGCCACCCTGCATCCGTCCCATCAGCACGGTGCCGAACACCACCTCTTCACGGCCCGAAACCCGCCCGACCACATGCCCCCAGGCCAAGTGAACCAGGCTTGCCGCGCTCACACCGAGCTGACGGGCCTGGGCCCGCAGGCGCTGCGCCAGCGCAGCATCCACGTCCTGATGTGCTTCTTCGATACCGCTGCCATCACCCTGCACATCCTGCAAACCGAACGGCAACGTTGGCTCATCGATATCGCTGAGCATCTCGCGGAAAAACGCTTCGTGCTGTTCGCGACTGACCCCCAGTCGCGCCTGGGCCACATGGTTGCGATACGGCACGGCGGGCGCAAGCAAGTGCGCCTGGCCCAAGAGACTGGCCTGCATCTCGTGCACCACGACCTCAAGCGCCGTGTGATCCAACGCCATGTGATGGAACAACAGCATGCCGACCCACCGCTGATTCGCCACATCCTGGGCAAAGGCAAAGCGCATCAACGGTGCCTGGGCGATGTCGAGACGGTAATGACGCGGATCGAAACGCCCGTGCAGTTGCTGCACCACCTCGCCCCCCGCCGGATCCACCTCGATCTCTTCCAGGTCCAGGGTCGCATGGCGCCATACCACTTGCACCGGTGCTTCCAGGCCTTGCCAGACCATGCTGGTGCGCAAGATGTCATTACGCGACACCACGCTCTGCAAGGCCTGGGCAAAAGCTTGCAACCGTTCGCGGTTGTCAAAGCCGAACAGCACCTGCAGCACGTAGGGGTCGCCCTGCTCCGCGGCAAGGTGGTGGTAGAGAATCCCCTCCTGCAGTGGCGCCAGGGCATAGATATCCTGCACATTCGTCACGCCACCCGGCACCGTGGCCACGATTCGGTCGATGGCGTCCTGGTCCAGGTCAGCCAGGGGCAACATGTCCGGGGTGATCCGCGTACAGCCATCCGGAATCGCATTGCCCGGCACCACGACCTCCCTGACACCGCCCACCGCGGCGGCCAACGCGGCCAGCGTCGGCTGGCCGAACAGCACCCGCACATCGGCGGCCAGGTCGACCTGGCGCATACGTTCGATCAGTTTCACGGCCAGCAGCGAATGACCGCCCAGCTCGAAGAAATTGTCGTGACGACCGACCCGTTCAAGCTTGAGCAAATCCTGCCAGATCCGCGCGATGGTCGTCTCGACCTCACCTTGCGGGGCTTCGTATTCACGGCTGATCACTGCCGAATGATCTGGCGCTGGCAAAGCCTTGCGGTCCAGTTTGCCGTTGGTGGTCAGCGGGAACGTTTCAAGGATCACGAAGGCGCTGGGAACCATGTGCTCCGCCAGCGACCGCAACAACTGTGTACGCAGGTCGACCGCTGACGGTTGCGTACCTTGCGCGGCAATCACATAAGCCACCAGGCGTTTGTCGCCCGGCTCGTCCTCGCGAGCTATGACCACTGCCTCGCTAACCCCCTCGCAGGCGGTCAAGGTCGCTTCGATCTCGCCCAGTTCGATCCGGAAACCACGGATCTTCACTTGGTCGTCATTGCGACCCAGGTACTCGATGCTGCCATCCGCCAGCCAGCGACCCAGGTCACCGGTCCGGTACATCCGCGCATTCGGCTCGGGGCTGAACGGGTTGTCGAGGAAACGCTCGGCAGTCAGTTCGTCGCGGTTCAAATAACCACGGCTGACACCCGCGCCACCCACGTACATCTCACCCACCACGCCCACCGGCGCCGGCTCACGCTGGGCATCGAGCACGTACAGTTGCAGGTCGGGAATGCGCTTGCCGATGGGGCTGACACTCGTCAACTGCGCGTCGGCCGCTTCAAGCGGACGGTAAGTCACATGCACCGTCGTTTCAGTGATGCCGTACATGTTCACCAGTTGTGTCCCGGCATTGGTCGCACGGGCATACCACGGCTTGAGCATGCTGGTTTCCAGCGCCTCACCGCCAAAGATCACCTGGCGCAGGCTGTGGCGCTGGTCGCTCTCACCCTGGGCCACGATCAGTTGCCGGAAAGCGCTTGGCGTCTGGTTCAGCACGGTCACACCGGCCTCGCACAGCAGCGCGTAGCAATCTTGCGGAGAACGACTGACCAGTTGCGGCACCACCAGCAAGCGGCCACCGTGGGTCAACGCGCCCCAGATTTCCCAGACCGAGAAATCGAAGGCGAAGGAATGAAACAGGGCCCAGACGTCCTGCGGACCAAAATCGAACCAGGGTTGGGTCGCCGAGAACAGCCGCGCGACGTTGCGATGCTCGACCATCACGCCCTTGGGCAACCCGGTCGAACCCGAAGTGTAGATCACATAGGCCAGGTGGCTGGAGTCCAGGCCCGGCACTTGCGGGTTGGCGACGGGTTCGTCCTGCCAACTGCCGTCGTCGAGTTGCAGCACCGGCATCGAGACGCCCGCCAACAGACGATGCGTGGCGGTGTGGGCCAACAACGCAACCGGCATACTGTCACGTAACATGTAGGCAATGCGTTCCGTCGGGTAGGCCGGGTCCACCGGCACATAACCGGCGCCGGCCTTCAGGATCCCCAACAAACCGACGATCATGTCCAGGCCACGCTCGACACAGATCGCGACCCGGTCATCCGAGCGAATACCCTGCGCCAACAGGCGATGAGCGACCTGGTTGGCCCGGGCGTTGAGCTCGCCGTAGGTCAGCGTTCGTTCCTCGAACATGACCGCCATGGCCTCGGGCTGTGCCGCGGCCCAGACTTCAAACTGAGCATGGATGAGCGCGTCCTGGGCGAATGCGACGCCCGTGCCGTTCCAGCTCTCGAGCAATTGCCGACGCTCGGCCGGCGGCAGGATCTTCAACCCGCTCAAAGGAGCCAACGGCGATTGCTCCAGCGCCTGCACCAGATTCTCCACAACGCATTGCACATAATTGCAAACACGCTCGGCACCAATGGGCGCCTGGGCCATGACGGTCAGGTTGAAACCTTCACCCAGGTCATCCACCGACAACGTCAACGGATAGTTGGTGCGCTCTTCGCCTTCCAGCGTCTGGATCCCCTCCCAGGCCGCAATGACTTCACTGGAAGGCGCCTGCGCACCGAGATGGCGATAGTTGAGCAGCGCGCTGAACAACGGCGCCGGTGCAGCTACGCCACTGCAGCGCTGCGCCAGGACCAACGAGGCATGCTCGTGCCCCAGCAGCGCCGTCAAGCGTGCATGGGTCGACTTGACGGCGGCACGCACACCTTGCGCGCCCAGGCTCACCCGCAACGGCAAGGTGTTGATGAACATGCCCAATGCACGGTCGGCGCCTTCACCGCCCTGCATGCGCCCCAGCAGCACGGTGCCAAAGACCACGTCTTCCTTGCCCGACACTTTGCCCAGCACCAGCGCCCAGGCCAGGTGATACAAGCTTGCCGCGCTCACGCCAAGCTGACGCGCCTGTACGCGCAGACGCTGGCCAAGCTGGGCATCGACTCTCTGGCGGACCTCCTCGATGTCGTGCCCGTCACCCTGCACATCCTGCAAACCGAAGGGCAGCGTCGGTTCAGCCACATCACCCAGCATGTCACGGAAAAATGCTTCATGTTCCTCGCGGCTGACGCCGAGCCGCGCCTGAGCCACGAAGTTTCGATACGGCACCGAGGCCGCCAGTCCCTGTTCGCCGCCGGACATGTGCACGCCAATTTCCGCAGCGAGCATGGCCAGCGAGGTCGCATCATCGACCATGTGATGGAACAACAGCATGCCCACCCAGCGGTTGTTCGCCACGTCTTGTGCGTAGCCAATGCGCATCATCGGCGCCTGACGAATGTCCAGGCGATAGTGGCGCGGATCCAGACGTTCGCGCAGTTGTCGGGCGATATCCCCCGCCGCAGCGTCCAACACGATCTCATCGAACCCCAGCCGCGCCTCGCGCCAGACCACTTGAACCGGTTCGTCAATGCCTTCCCAGACCACGCCGGTGCGCAGGATGTCATGCCTGGACACCACGCTTTGCAGTGCCTTGGCGAAAAGATCCAAGTGGGCACGGCTGTCAAAAGCGAACAGGATGTATTGCAGATAAGGATCACCTTTGGCCGCCGCGACGTGGTGATACAGAATGCCCTCCTGCAGCGGCGTCAAGGCATAGATGTCCTGCACATTGCCCACGCCACCGGGCACCGTCGCCACGACGCAGTCGATCTCGTCCTGGCTCAACGTGGCCAGCGGCAACATGTCCGGCGTGATCCGCGAACAGTCGTCCGGGATGAGGTTGGCCGGCACCCGGACTTCCTGGCAGCCACCCACCGCGGCGGCCAGCGCCGCCAGCGTCGGCTGGCCGAACAGCACGCGGACGTCGGCCGCCAGGTCGATCTGGCGCATACGTTCGACCAACTTCACCGCTAGCAACGAGTGGCCGCCCATTTCAAAGAAATGGTCGTGGCGGCCGACCCGCTCAACGTGCAGCAGGTCTTGCCAGATCCTGGCAATGGCGATCTCGACCTCACCTTGAGGGGCCTCGTATTCACGGGTCACCACCGACGACTGGTCCGGCACCGGCAATGCCTTGCGGTCCAGCTTGCCGTTGGTGGTCAACGGGAACACCGTCAACATCACGAATGCACTGGGCACCATGTATTCGGCCAGCGAACCTAGCAGTTCGTCGCGCAGCTCGGCGGCCGATGGCGGCTCGCCTTCCTCGGCAATCACATAGGCCACCAGGCGCTGATCGCCCGGCGTATCCTGGCGCGCCACCACCACGGCCTCCCGCACACCATTGCACGCGGCCAGCTTGGCTTCGATCTCGCCCAATTCGATGCGGAAACCACGAATCTTCACTTGGTCGTCGTTGCGGCCCAGGTACTCAATGCTGCCGTCCGCCAGCCAGCGACCCAGGTCGCCGGTCCGGTACATCCGTGCGTTCGGCTCGGGGCTGAACGGGTTGTCGAGGAAACGCTCGGCGGTCAGTTCGTCACGGTTCAAATAACCACGACTGACCCCGCCGCCGCCCACGTACATCTCGCCTACCACTCCCACCGGCACCGGCTCGCGCTGGGCGTCGAGCACGTACAGTTGCAGGTCGGGAATGCGCTTGCCAATCGGGCTGACGCCGGCCAACTGCGCGTCGACCGCGTCAAGCGGACGATACGTCACGTGCACCGTCGTTTCGGTGATGCCGTACATGTTGACCAACTGCGTCCGGGCATTGGCCTGGCGGGCGTACCACGGCTTGAGGATCCCGGTTTCCAATGCCTCGCCACCGAAGATCACTTGCCGCAGGTGGTGATCCAGGTCGCTTTCACCCTGGGCCGCGATCAATTGGCGGAAAGCACTCGGCGTCTGGTTGAGAATGGTCACACCCGCTTCGCACAACAAGGCATAGCAGTATTGCGGTGAACGGCTGACCAGTTGCGGCACAACCAGCAAGCGGCCACCGTGGGTCAAGGCGCCCCAGATTTCCCAGACCGAGAAGTCGAAGGCAAAGGAATGGAACAGCGCCCATACATCTTGCGGGCCAAATTCGAACCAGGGCTGGGTTGCCGAAAACAGCCGCGCGACGTTGCGATGCTCGACCATCACGCCCTTGGGCAGGCCGGTGGAACCGGAGGTGTAGATCACGTAGGCCAGGTGGCTGGCATTCAGGTCTGCCACATCGGGATTGTGCCGCGGTTGCTGGCTGATTTCGCCGGCGTCGGCCGGGTCGAGCACCAGGGTGGGCACCGGCAATACCGGCAGGCTGTCGCGCCATTGCGACTGGGTCACCACCGCCACGGGGTTGCTGTCATGCAGCATGTAGGCGATGCGTTCGGGTGGATAAGTCGGGTCCAGCGGTACATACCCCGCGCCGGCTTTCAGGATGCCCAGCAGGCCAATGATCATGTCCAGGCCGCGCTCGACACAGATGGCGACCCGATCATCCGGACGAACACCCAGAGCCACGAGGCTGTGGGCCAGTTGGTTGGCGCGGGCATTGAGCTCACCGTAGGTCAGTGCCTGGTCTTCATGCACGACGGCCACGGTGTCGGGTTGAGAAGCGGCCCAGTCCTCGAATTGCCGATGGATCAGGGCATCGTCGGCATACGCGACGTCGGTCGTGTTCCAGGTTTCGAGCAATTGCCGGCGCTCGGCCGGAGGCAGGATCGCCAACGCGTGGAGCGGGGTTTGCGGTGCCTGCTCCAGGGCCATGACCAGGTTTTCCAGGGCCACCTGCATATAACCGCAAATACGTTGCGCACCAATGGCGGTATCGACCATTGCCGTGAGGAAGAACCCGTCACCCAGGTCATCCACGTTGAGGGTCAAGGGATAATTGGTCCGCTCATCACCGCCCAGCGCGTCGATTCCGCTCCAGGCCGACAGGGCGTCCTGGGTCACCTGGACCGCGCTGTGGCGGTAGTTGAGCAAGGCGCTGAACAGTGGCGTCGGCGCCACCACGCCACTGCACCGTTGCGCCAGTGCCAACGAGGCATGTTCGTGGCCCAGCAAGGCGGTCAAGCGCCCGTGAGTGGCCTTGACGCCGCTGCGCACGTCCTGGGTGCCCACATCCACCCGCAACGGCAAGGTGTTGATGAACATCCCCAGGGCGCGGTCGGCCCCGTCGCCGCCCTGCATCCGGCCCAACAGGACCGTACCGAACACCACCTCCTGCTTGCCCGATACCTTGCCCAGCACCTGCGCCCAGGCCAGGTGCACCAAGCTGGCGGCACTCACCCCCAGATGGCGTGCCTGCACCCGCAGGCGCCTGGACAGTGCAAGATCGACAGGCTGGCGATCCTCATCGATGTCATGCCCCTCACCCTGCACGTCCTGCAAGCCAAAAGGCAACGTCGGCTCGTCGATATCGCCAAGCATCTCGCGGAAGAACGTTTCGTGCTCTTGTTCGCTCGTGCCCAGGCGGGCCTGGGCCACGTAGTTGCGATAAGGCATCGCTTCGCCCAACTGCTCGCCCTGCCCCAGCAAATGCATTTGCATTTCATGTTGCATCACATCCAGGGCGGTGTGGTCCAGGGCCATGTGGTGGAACAACAGGATCGCGACCCAGCGATCCTGGGCCTCGTCCCGGGCGTAAGCCAGGTGCAACAACGGTGCCCGGCCCAAATCCAGGCGACTGTGGCGCGCATCGAAACGGCTGGCCAATTGTGTGGCGATGTCGCCGGCCGTGGCATCGAGAACGATGCATTGCGGCGCCAGCAGCACCTGGCGCCAGACCACTTGCACCGGCTCATCCAAGCCTTCCCAGACCACACTGGTGCGCAAGATGTCGTGGCGATCGATCACCACTTGCAGTGCGCCGATGAAGGCATCGAGGCGTTCACGGTTGTCGAAGGCGAATTGCGATTGCAACACATAGGGGTCGCCCTGCTCGGCGGCCAGGTGGTGATAGAGGATGCCTTCCTGCAACGGC